>NZ_JBHUUW010000015.1:11971-165980 GCF_042670825.1 Streptomyces sp. NPDC057137
GGGGCCGTTGCCCCTGTCCTTGCTGTCGCGCATGGCCACCCGGCCGTCGCCGAGAAACGCGACCTCGACGCACTGGCCGTTGTCCGCCGAGCGGCCGGACTTACGCCACACCGCATCCGTCAGGTCGGCACTGTTCACTTGAACTCGCCGTCCTGCACGCCGCCTTCAAATGCCGCCCACTCGCCGGCGGTGAAGACCAGCGCGGGGCCGTTGCCCCTGTCCTTGCTGTCGCGCATGGCCACCCGGCCGTCGCCGAGAAACGCGACCTCGACGCACTGGCCGTTGTCCGCCGAGCGGCTGGACTTGCGCCACACCACATCCGTGAGGTCAGAACTCTTCACTGCCTTAGCTCCCTTGTCGCTTGCTGGAGGAGACGCTTGGTCTCCTCGTGATCCAGGGAATCACCCCAGATCGCTTGAAACGCTCCGTCGTAGCGTTCGATCTCGTTGGCCTTGTCGAGGTAGAGGTCTCCGGTGAAACCACCCACGTAAACCGTGGGCGGCTCTGTCGGCTGCCCGTCGCCGTTGAGCGGGAAGCGCAGCATGGTGAACGCTCCGGACATGACGCCGTGATGCAGGCCCGCCACGAACGGCACCACCCGCAACGACACGTTGGGCAGATCCATGGTCTCTGTCAGCCGGTCGAGCTGGCGAGCCATGACTTCTTGTCCACCGACCGGGCGCCGCAATACCGCCTCGTTGAGCACTACTTCCAAGGTAGGCGGACTTGTGACTCTGGTCAGCAGTGTTTGCCGCTCAATTCGAACGTGGACCCGCCGCTCGATCTCTTCGTCGTCATCGCCAGGGTTGTCCGCGCGGATCAACGTGCGGGCGTATTCATCGGTTTGGAGCAGACCGGGCACCAACTCGGCGCTGTACTGGCTTAGGCGCGTCGCCGCCTCTTCCAACCCGATGTAGAGATCGAAGTTCTCCGGGATGACATCGCCGTAGGCGTGCCACCAACCGCGCCCCTTCGTCTCCTTGGCGAGACCCATCAGCGCTTCGGTCAGCTCCGGCGGCGCGCCGTACACCTTGCACATCGCTTCGACGTCGAGGCTGCGAAGTGACGTCTGGCCTGTCTCGATGCGCCAGATCTTCGGCTCCGACCACTCCAGTTCCTTGGCCGCCGCCCTCACCGTGAACCGCGCCTGGTTGCGCAACTCGCGCAGGTGTCGCCCGAGTTGCCGACGCGGCACCGTCGAGCCCGTGGTTTGTACGGTCACGCGCACACCACCTTCCTTCAATACGGAACACCCTTACATCCGAAACGTAAGCCCCGTAGTCCTCGATCCGCAATGTCAGACATTCATTCGATGAATACTGTTCGAATCTCAAGAAATGTAGTCTTGCATAACCGGCCTTTACAGTGCTTCACTCGCTAACCCAAGGGATCGCCGCGACCACCCTCCGTGATCGCAGGCCCGGCGAGGGAGCGTGCGCTGTGAATCCGCTGAATCCGCTGATCTACGGATACGTACGGGCGTTGCCCGGACTGAGCAACCAGGACATCGACCGGTTACGCGCGGACATCGCCGCGTTCGCCCACCACCAGGGCTTCGCGCCGCCGCACGTCTTCACCGAGCACACCTGGACCCGCGTCTCCGCCTGGGAAGCACTCGTCACCGCCTGCCGATGGACCCGCACCCGCAACGTGGTCGTGCCGTCCTGGCAGCACCTCAACACCCAGCACTCCCTCAGCGCCGCCGCTCAGCAGACCTTGCAGGACGCCATCCGCGGGCAGGTGTGGTTCGCCTCCGCCGTCATCCGAACCGGAGAAGCATCGTGAACGAGACGACCGACCGGCCCGCGCCGGCCTACGGATACCTGCGCGCCTTCTCCGACGCGGGCCACCGCGAGGCACCCGCGCTGGAGCAGGACATGAAGCGCTTCGCGCACGAACACGGCCTGCGACTCGTCGCCGTCCAGCGCGAGTTCGCGTACGGCAAGCTCGACGCGTTCACCGCCCTGGTCGACACCCTGCGGCGCACCGGTGTGCGGGACGTGCTCGTGCCGTCGCTCGACCACCTCGGACAGAGCGGCGCCCTGCAACGCGTGCTGCTCTCTCGCCTGGAGTTCAGTCTCCACGCGACCGTGCACACCCTCGATGCCTCGTAGCGCCGTGCCGCTCCTCCGCGCCTGGGACCGACTGACCCTCGTCGCCCTGCCCACCGCCGTGAGCTGCGCCCGCGCGTTCGCCGCGTGCACCCTGCGCTGGTGGGGAGCCGCCCACGTCATGGACGACGCGCTGCTCGTCGTCTCCGAACTGGTCACCAACGCCGTCAAAGCCACCGGGCCACGAACTCCCACGCCCACGTGGACAGATGTCACCGCGCAACACATCCTCGGCGTACAGCTCCGCGTCGACGGGCTCAGTCTGTACGTCGAGGTGTGGGACAGCGGCCGCGAAGTCATCGCCGCCGGGGCACCCACCCTCGACGACGAAGGCGGGCGCGGACTGCTCATCGTCCAGACACTCGCCACCCGATGGGGCACCTACCGGCCACCCGCCGGTGGCAAGATCGTGTGGGCCGAGTTGGCCCTGTCCGCCGAGCCCGCACTCGCCAGGCGCGTACTGCCACTTCGCGTCCCGCCGCACATCCGCGTGCCCGTCGGCAAGGCCAAGGAGCAGGTCGAGACCGCCCTCATGCAGCGCGTGCTGGACGGGCTGCGCGCACTGGACTGACGGGAGCGGCCACCGCCCGTTCCGTGATCGGTACGAGAACGGCCGCTCAGGCAGTCGGCAGGCCCAATGCGCGCAGGGCGCCGGGCGGCACTTCGAGGCTTTCGAGTTCGTGGGCGAGGCGCAGCGCCTGGTCCGCCACGGCGAGTTCGCGAGGTGTCTCGGGGATCGTGTCGCCGAGGCCGCGCAGGTGCTGCGCGATCTCGCGCCAGGAGTAGAAGACCGTCGCCCCCGGCGGACCGGGCAGCGGCTCCGGGAATCCTGGCAGTGCCGCGAGTGACTCCTCGCTACGGTCGCAGCGCTGCGCCGCCTCCCCCAGGGTCACCGTGTCGTCGTGGCGGACGCCGACGGCACGCAGGCCCGGGATGAGCCGGATGTCATGGGCCACTTGGGCGACCGCGTCGAGGAGCGAGGGCGCCTCGATGTCGCAGGACAGCTCGCTCAGTTCGGCGGGGTCCGTGTGAACCGCGAACTGACTCGGGTCCTCAGGGCCGAGGACGTACGACACAGATCCGTCTGCGAAGGCGTCGCAGTGGTCGAAGGCGTTGGCCTGCTCAGCGGTCAGAGGCTGGTTGAGACGAAGGATGAAACTCCACTCGGACACAGAAAGCACTCCTCTCAGTGCTGATGGTCACGGACGAACCGGTCGATTCGCTTCGCCTCATTGCCGGGGTTCTTGGGCGTGCCGGGCACGGTGTGAGTATCTCCGCAGGTGCAGCACACCACCCATCCCCACCGATGACCATTCTTGTCGGGCGTGATTTTGCAACCAGCCCTCTTCGCGCGTTCGAGGGCAGCCGCGATGTCCCCGGCTTGGTGTCGCCCTTTTGAAATCATGCGCAGATAATACCCAGAGCTACGAGCAGGGTACGTTAAGCGACAGAATGGCGGCCTGGCCACCCGCCATCCGCAGCTCCGTCACCGCCGCGTTCCGCAGACCCGGGAACACCCGGCGGTAGTCGCTCAGCGGGATCGACAGCAGGTCGCAGAGCACCAGTCGCAGCAGGGTGTTGTGGGCGACGACCAGGACCCGGCCGCCCTCGTGCGCCGAGGCGATACGACACAGGGCGGACGTTCCTCGGCCGGCGGCGGCGCGGGGGTCCTCCGCCGACGGGAAAGGGTTCAGCACCGGGTCGGCGCGGAAGGCCGCCGCCGCCGTCGGGTCCGTCGACTCGAACTCCGCCAGCGTGCGGCCCTCCACCACCCCGAAGTCGCATTCGCGCAGGTCGTGTTCGCGTCGCGGTACGAGGCCGAGTGCCCGGCAGGCCGGCTCGGCCGTGACGATCGCGCGGGGCACCGTCGATGTCCACACCGCGTCGATCGCCGAGCCCTGCCGCCCGGCCCACTCCCCCAGCCGCGCCGCCTGGGCCCGGCCCTCGTCGGTGAGGCCGACGTCGCTCACGCCCGCGTAGCGGTTCTCGGCGTGCCAGAGCGTCTGGCCGTGGCGGGCCAGCAGCAGGGTCGTACTCACGGAGTCTCCAAAGCGTCGGCGCGGGTGCGGGCGTGGGTGGCGACGGGTGCCGGGAGCCAGCCGCGACGTTCCAGTTCGTCCACCATCCTCAGGTACGGCTGAAGGAAGCGCGCGGTACGCGCCGGGTCGGGGCGCAGGACGTGGCTGAGGCCGACCATGCGCTTGGCCGCGTCCGCGAGGGTGGGGGCGGCGCCGGCGCCGTACGCGGCGAGGACCGCCATGCCGAGCGCCGGTTCGCTGTGGCGGGGGATGTGGACGCTGCGGCCGAGGATGTCCGTACGGAGTTGGTTCCAGTACGCGCTCCGCGAGCCGCCGCCGGTGAAGGTCAGCGGGCCGTGCTGCGGGGCGCCGAGGTGGTCCAGGTAGTCCAGGCAGAGCCGTTCGGTGTGGCCGACGCCCTGGAGGAGCGCCGCCCAGTGGTCGGCGTCGGAGCGGGGTTCGCCGAGCAGGAAGGGTGTGGCGTCGGGGGCGAGGAAGGGGAACCTTTCGCCCCGCGAGACCAGGGGGTAGGCAAGCGCGGTCGACGGTTCGTGCGCGGGCGCGAGAGTGTCGAGGTGCGCCGGGTCCGCGTGAGGGAAGGCGCGGGACAGCGCGCCCGCGCCGACGCCGGAGGCGCCGCCGGGGAGCCAACTGCCTTCCGGGGCAAGGTGGTTGTAGACCACCCCGGTGTCGTCGTGGACCGGGGAGGCGGTGACGCCCTTCAGGACGAGCGTGGTGCCGAGCACCGAGTTCCAGGAGCCGACGCCCAGTGAGCCCGAGGCGATCTGGGCCGCGCAGCCGTCGGTCATCCCCGCGATCACGGGGGTGCCGGCGGGGATGCCGGTGGCCGCCTCGCCCTCGGCGCCGACCTCACCGAGCCGCGTACCCGGGCGTACCACCTCCGGGAGCAGGTCCCGGTCCAGACCCAAAGCGCTCAGCTTCTCGTGGGGCCAAGCCTCGGACGTCAGGTCGTAACCCGTCTTCAGCGCGTGGCTGGAGTCCGTCGCGGTACGGCGGCCGACCAGGCGGGAGACGATGAGATCCGGCTGGTGGGTGAGGCGCAGGTCCGAAGTCGAGGCGAACTCCTTCAGCAGCCACATCGCCTTCGGCAGCGCCCACGTCGGCTGGACGCCCAGCCCCCGCTCACGCGCCAGCGCCGTCTCGGCGGTCGCGCGCCCGTCGTCGTACATCAGACCGGGGGTGAGCGGACGGCCCGCGCCGTCCGTGAGCAGGACCGTGCCGGAGGTGCCGCACACCGCGAGCGCGCCGACCGGACCGGCCGGACGGTCCCGCAGGGCTTCGCCGATCGCCGTGCGCGCCGCCTCCCACCAGTCGTCCGGCGACTGCTCGTGCCGTACCCCGTCACGGCTGCCGCCGAGCGGGGCCGCGCCGCTGCCGAGCATGGCCCCGTCGTCCCCGACGAGCACCGCACGGACGCTCTGTGTACCGAGATCGATACCCATCCACATATCGGCTCCCTCTGTGAAGTTCTCACTCTGCACCGAGAGTTTGCGATGCGCGAGGGATTGACGCGCAACTACCGGTGTTCCAAGCTCTGTTAACCACTCGAAGGAACGCGTTATCAGGTCGGACCGTGGAGGTCACGGATGGACATGCACGGGCACCTCGGGCACGACCGGCGGCGATTTCTCGCGCTCACGGCGGCGGCGTCGTCCGTCCCGCTGCTGAGCGCCTGCGGGGCCGGTTTCGGCGGTGACGACAGCAAGAGCGACGGTTCGGCGGCCGACGACGTCACCGGGTCCTTCGACTGGCAGCGGCACAAGGGCACGACCGTCAAGGCGCTGCTCAACAAGCACCCGTACACGGACGCGCTGATCGCCGATCTCAAGGCGTTCACCGCGAAGACCGGCATCAAGGTCGAGTACGACGTGTTCCCCGAGGACAACTACTTCGACAAGCTGACCGTGGACCTCTCCAGCGGCCGCGCGTCGTACGACATCTTCATGCTCGGCGCCTACATGGTGTGGCAGTACGGCCCGCCGGGCTGGCTGGAGGACCTCGGTCCGTGGATGCGCAACGAGTCGGCCACCGGCGCCGAATGGGACCAGGACGACTTCCTGCCGAGCCTGCTCGAAGGCACCCAGTGGTCTCTGAAGGCCGGGACGCCACTTGGCCAGGGCGGGCAGTACGCGCTGCCGTGGGGCTGGGAGGCCAACGTCGTCGCGTACAACACGGAGGTCTTCGACAAGCTGGGGCTGAAGCCGGCGGAGTCCTTCGACGAGCTGCGTGAACTCGCGGGCACCATCAAGCGCAAGGCGCCGGGCGCCGGTTTCGACGGGATGTACGGGGTCGCGGTGCGCGGCTCGCGGAGCTGGGCGACGATCCATCCCGGCTTCATGACGATGTTCTCCCGCTACAAGCTGAAGGACTTCACGGTCGACGGGGAGAGCCTGAAGCCCGCCATGAACTCGCCCGAGGCCATCGCCTTCACCCGTGACTGGGCGGACATGGTCAAGAAGGGCGGGCCGCCCTCGTGGACCTCGTACACCTGGTACCAGTGCTCCAGCGACCTGGGCGCGAAGAAGGCGGGCATGCTCTTCGACGCGGACACCGCCGCGTACTTCCAGGCGGTGAAGGGCGCCTCGCCCGCCGCCGGGAACATCGCCTTCCACCCGGGGCCGAAGGGGCCGGACGGATCGCTGGCGACCAACATGTGGATCTGGTCGCTCGGGATGAACGCCAAGAGCAAGAAGAAGAGCGCCGCCTGGCTGTTCCTCCAGTGGGCCACCGGCAAGGAGCATCTGCGCAAGGGCGCGATCGAGTACAACCACATCGATCCGGTGCGGAAGTCGGTGAGCGACGACCCGGAGTACCGGGACAAGATGAGTGAACTCCCGGGCTTCATCGAGACGTTCGAGGCCGTCCAGGACCAGACACGGATCCAGTTCACCCCGCAGGAGCAGTTCTTCGACGCGACCACGAGCTGGGCGTCGGCACTCCAGGAGATCTACGGGGGCAAGAGCGCGGGGCCGGTGCTGAACGGCCTGGCGGACGATCTGGCCTCGAAGGTCGGGTGACACCCCATGTCCTCGTCGACGGAGGCCGATCACGGGGCGGCCTCATCCGACGACGCGGCCGTGGCCGGCGCCCCTGAAAAGGCGTCGGCCGCGGGACCGGGCTCGGGCGCTCCCCCGCCCGAGCTTGGCGCGGAACAGGGCGTGGAACAGGGCGCGGCGGGCGGCGCGGGACGGAGCGTGCCCCGGTGGCGGCGCACCCTGCGGCCGTATCTGCTCATCGTGCCCGCCCTCCTCCTGACCGGCGGGATCCTCTACCCCTTCGGACTCGGCCTGTACTACACGGTGTTCGACTTCGCGGCGAGCAAGCCGCAGCCGGACTTCGTCGGCCTGGAGAACTACCGGCGGATCTTCACCGACTCCTCCTTCTGGGACTCGGCGTGGGTGACGGTGCTGTACGCGGTCGGCGCCGCCGCCGTCGAGACGGTGCTCGGCGTCGCCGTGGCCTTGCTGCTGCACCGCTCGACGCTGGTGGGGCGGGTGCTGGAGAAGGTCCTCATCCTGCCGCTGATGATCGCGCCGGTGATCGCCGCGATCATCTGGAAGCTGATGCTCCAGCCGTCGGTCGGTGTCGTGAACTATCTGCTGCGGCCGTTCGGCCTGGGCGGCGTGCAGTGGACGGACACCCCGACGGGCGCGCTGCTGTCGTCGATCGCCGTGGACGTGTGGGTCTACACCCCGTTCGTCGCGATCCTGGCGCTCGCCGGGCTGCGCTCGCTGCCCACCTCCCCGTTCGAGGCGGCGGCGGTCGACGGCGCGGGCTGGTGGTTCACCTTCCGCAAGCTGACGATGCCGATGCTGTGGCCGTACGTCCTGGTCGCCGTGATCTTCCGGTTCATGGACTCGCTGAAGGTCTTCGACATCATCTACGCCCTGACGGAGGGCGGCCCCGGCGACTCCACCGTGGTGCTCCAGATCCGCGCGTATCTGGAAGCGATCCGCTTCCAGCGCTACTCGTTCGGGCTGAGCTACATGATCGTGCTGTGGGCGGTGGTCTATCTGGCGGCGATGGTGCTGGTGCGCTATCTGGGCCGGATTCAGAACCGGGCCGCGGAGGTGCCGAAGTGAGCAGCCGTCAGACACGCAGAAAACCGAACGGGGCGGGGAAACGGCGGGTGTTGGGGATCGCCGCCGACGGCGCCCTGATCCTCTACTTCCTCTTCTCCCTCTTCCCCGTCGCCTGGATGGTCATCCTCTCCCTGAAGCCCGCGAACGAACTGTTCAGCACCTACTTCTCCTTCACCCCGACCCTGGACTCCTACCGCACGGTGCTCGGCGCGGGCCAGGACGAGGGCGTGCCGTTCGTACGGTTCTTCCTCAACAGCCTGGTGGTGTCGCTGGGGGCGGTCGGGCTCTCCCTGGTGATCGGGCTGCCCGCCGCGTACGCCGCCGCGCGCTGGCGGTTCCGCGGCTCGGAGAATCTGATGTTCACGCTGCTGTCGTTCCGCTTCGCGCCCGAACTGACCGTGATCATCCCGCTGTTCGTGCTCTACCAGCAGCTCGGTCTCTTCGACACGTACGTCGGCATGATCTGGGTGCTGCAACTGGTCACGCTGCCGCTGATCGTGTGGATCATGCGGTCGTACTTCGCCGATCTGTCACCGGAGTTGGAGCAGGCGGCGCTGCTCGACGGCTACACCCGCAAACAGGCGTTCTTCCGTGTCGCGCTGCCGCTGGTGAAGCCGGGCATCGCCGCCGTGTCGCTGCTGGCCTTCATCTTCGCGTGGAACAACTTCGTCTTCCCGCTGATCCTCACCTCGTCGGAGGCGCAGACCGTGACCGTGGGCGCGCTGTCGTTCCTCGGCGGCGACCGGCCCAAGTACAACCTGACGGCCGCAGCCGCGCTGGTGTCGGTGATCCCGCCGCTGCTCCTCGCGCTGACGATCCAGCGGTATCTGGTGCGGGGGCTGTCGTTCGGGGCGGTGAAGTCATGACCCCGGCCGCGTCCGGCACCGCCTCGATCGCGCTGCGCGGTGTACACAAGTCGTACGGGCGCACCACCGCCCTCGACGGCATCGAACTGGACGTCGCCGAGGGCGAGTTCTTCTGTCTGCTCGGGCCTTCCGGCGCGGGCAAGACGACCACGCTCAAGACCGTCGCCGGTCTGGAGGAGCCCGACTCCGGCGCCGTCGAGCTGGGCGGCCGGGACATGACCGGCGTCGAGCCGTACGACCGGGGCGTGGCCATGTGCTTCGAGTCGTACGCGCTCTATCCGCACCGCTCCGCCTACGACAACCTCGCCTCGCCGCTGCGCTCCCCCAAGTACCGGCTGCCGGCCGCCGAGGCCCGGGTCCGGATCCATGAGATCGCCGAACTCCTCGGTATCGAGCAGCTGTTGGAGCGGCCGGTCGGCGCGCTGTCGAACGGGCAGCGGCAGCGGGTGGCGCTCGGCCGGGTGCTCGTACGGCCCGCCCGCGCGTTCCTCCTCGACGAACCGCTCTCCCACCTCGACGCCAAACTCCGCCAGGCGATGCGCGCCGAGCTGAAGGCCATCGGCGACGTCCGGCACACCACCACGCTGTATGTCACGCACGACTCGGTGGAGGCGCTGGCGCTCGGTGACCGGATCGGGGTGATCAGGGACGGGCGGATCGTCCAGACCGGGACCCGGGAGGACATCTGGCACCGGCCGTACGACACGTTCGTCGCCGGCGCCTTCGGGCGTCCATTGATCAATCTGCTGCCGGGGACGGTCACGGCGGATGGGCACTTCGGGTCGGCGGAGGGCGGCTTCGAGCTGGCGGTGGACGTGCCGGCGGCGCCGGGCACCGCCGTACAGCTGGGCGTACGGCCCCGAGACATCGCCCTGGGCGAGGAGAACGGCGCGCTTGAGCTGACCGGCACCGTCTACATCACCGAGGTCCTCGGCCGCGCCACCGAGGTCACCGTCCGGCTCGGCTCCCGGCAGCTGTCGCTCGTCGCCCCGCGCGCCGCCGCGGCCGGTCTGCGCGTGGACGACCCTGTGCGGCTCTCCGTCCGGCCTGAGAACCTGCTCCTGTTCGAGGCCGACCGGCCGGAGCGTCCAGGACGAAGGATCAGCGCATGAGCACCCAGCAGCAACGCGGCCCCGCCCCGCGCCAGGCGGCGATAGCCGAGTACGTCCTCGCCCAGGGCGAGGGCACCGCCGCCGAGCTGGCCGAACGCTTCGACGTCAGCCTGATGACCATCCACCGGGACCTGGACGAACTCGAACGGCAGGGAATCGTAAGGAAGTTCAGGGGCGGCGTGACCGCCCAGCCGTCCGGCGTGTTCGAGTCGAACGTCGCCTTCCGGCTCAAGGCCATGCACGAGGAGAAGGCGGCGGTCGCGCGGCACGCGCTGACCCTCATCGAGCCCGGCATGGCGGTGATGCTGGACGACTCGACGTCCACCCTGGAGATAGCGCGCCGGCTCGGCTCCATCACCCCGCTCACCGTCGTCACCAATTTCCTGGAGGCGATCAACCTGCTGTCCGGGGAGCGCGGCATCCATCTGATGGCGCTCGGCGGCGACTACGACCCCCTGCACTCCTCCTTCCTCGGTGTCAGTTGCGTCGAGGCCGTGCAGTCCCTCCAGGTCGACGTCTGTTTCACCTCCACCTCCGCCGTCTCCGGCGGCTTCGCCTACCACCAGGAGCAGCACATCGTCTCCGTGAAGCGGGCGATGCTCGGCTCGGCGGCCAGGAACGTCCTGCTGCTCGACCACTCCAAGCTGGGCCGGGTCGCCCTGCACCGGCTGGCCCCGCTCTCCGCCTTCGACCTGGTGCTCGTCGACGCCGGCGCCTCCGCCGATGCCCTGCGCGACCTCGACGAGCACAAGGTCCCCTACCAAGTCTGCGAGGTGGGCGGTGACTGACCTCTCCCTGCGCGCTCTGCGCAAGACCTATGTGGCGCGCGGCCGTCCCGCCGTCGACGCGGTGCGCGGCATCGACATCGAGCTGCGCTCGGGCGAACTGCTCGGTCTGCTCGGCCCGTCCGGCTGCGGCAAGTCCACCACCCTGCGGATGATCGCCGGTCTGGAGGAGGTCACCGGCGGCGACATCCTGGTCGGCGGCGACTCCGTCGTCGGTCTGCCGGCGCAGCAACGCAACATGGGGGTGGCCTTCGAGAACTACGCGCTCTACCCGCCGCTGACCGTCGCGGAGAATCTCGGCTTCGGGCTCGCCGCCCGCGGCCTGCACGGGGGCAGGGAACGGGCCCGGCGGGTCGCCGACATGGCGGAGCGGATCGGTCTCACCGACCTCCTCGCCGCCCGGCCCGCCGGTCTGTCCAGCGGCCAGAAGCAGCGCGTGGCGCTCGCGAGGGCGCTGATCCGGGAGCCCGACGTCCTGCTCCTGGACGAGCCGCTGTCCCATCTGGACGCCGCGCAGCGTGACACGACCCGCCGTGAACTCAAGCGCATCCAGCGGGACTTGGGCCATACGACGATCCTCGTCACGCACGACCAGGAGGAGGCGCTGTCGCTCGCCGACCGGATCGCGGTGATGAAGGACGGTGTGATCCAGCAGCTCGGCACGCCGTACGAGATCTATGACGCCCCGGCGAATGTGTTCGTCGCCGACTTCGTGGGGGAGCCGGCGATCAATCTGCTGCCGGGCGTCGTGGAGGCCGGCGGGTGGGTACGGCTCGGGGCTTCGGTGCGGTTCCCGTGCCCCGCCGGTCCACCCGTCGGCCGCGCGGTGGTGCTCGGCATCCGTCCGGAGGACCTGCGGCTGACCCGGGAGGGTGAGCCGGGGCCCGGGACCGGGGACACCGCGTGGGGCGACGGTCCGGACGGCGCCGTACGGGCTACGGTCAGCGCCCATGAGCCGCTCCTGGAGTCCGGAATCGCCACGCTCACGCTCGACGGCGTCGCGGAATCCCTCGTCGTGGAGACCGGCCCGGAGATCCGCCTGGACCGGGACGACACCGTGCGCGTCACCGCCGACCCGCAGCACACGCACGTGTTCGACGCCGAGACAGGAGATGCCCTGACGTGAAGATCCTCGCCGCGGGTGACCACTTCGTCCTCAACTCCCTGATCACCGAGGCCCTGCGGCACGATGTCGCCGCCCCGGCCGAGATCACCGAACTCACCCTCCCCTGGCCGCTCACACCCTTCGGCAAGGTCGCCGAGGTCGACGAGGCCAACGACTCCGAGGACGCGCTGATCGAGGCGCTGGACGGGGTCGAGGTCTGTGTGACCCAGATGGGTCCCTTCACCGAGCGGGTGCTGGCCGCGTCGCCCGCGCTGCGGATGATCGCCGTGTGCCGGGGCGGTCCGGTCAACGTCAACGTCGAGGCGGCCCGCGCGCGCGGCGTCAAGGTGTGCTTCGCGCCGGGGCGCAACGCGGCGGCCACCGCCGAGTTCACGATCGGGATGATGCTGGCGGCGCTGCGGCGCATCCCGGAGGCGCACAACTCCCTCTATCTGGAAGGGGAGTGGGACGCCGGCCACTACACGTACTCGCGCTGCGGTCCGGAGCTGGAGGACACCCCGGTGGGGCTGATCGGTTACGGCGCGGTCGGCAGCCGGGTCGCCCGGGTGCTGACGGCGTTCGGCGCCGAGGTGGAGGTGTACGACCCGTACGTACGCGGCGACGTGCACGGCATGCGGTCCCCCTCGCTCCAGGCGCTGCTGTCCCGGTCGAGCGTCGTCACGCTGCACGCGCGGCTCACCCCGGAGACCCGGGGGCTGATCGGCGCGGCCGAACTCGCCCTGATGCCAAGGGGATCGGCGCTGGTGAACGTGGCGCGCGGCGGGCTGCTCGACACGGACGCGCTGTGCGACGCGCTCGACAGCGGACAGCTCGCGACGGCGGCGCTCGACACGTACGAGCAGGAGCCGCTGCCGGCCGGCTCGCGGCTGCGCGGCACCCCGAATCTGGTGCTGACCCCGCATCTGGGCGGGGCGAGCAAGGCCGTGGCGCGGAAGGCGGCGCGGATCGCGTCGGCGGAGGTGGCGCGCTACGCCAAGGGCGAGCCGCTGGCGCACTGCCTGACGTGAGTCCGTTCGCCACCGCTTGACGAGTCTGAGGAGAGCGTGATGTACGTCGGTATCGATGTCGGCACATCCACGGTGAAGGCCGCGGCCTTCGACGCGGCCGGTCACGCCCTGGCCGTCGAGTCCCGCCCGGTGCGCCTCGACATCCACGGCGGCCATGTCGAGCAGGACATGGAGGAGTTGTACGGCGCGGTCGTCGACGCCCTCGGTACGCTCACCGCCGCCCTGCCCGAGCCGGTCGAGCTGGCCGGGCTCACCGGACAGGGCGACGGGGTCTGGCTGGTCGACGCGGAGGGGCGTCCGGTGCGGCCCGCGATCTCCTGGATGGACGGCAGGGCCCACGAGTTCGTGGACGCGTGGCTGGCGTCCGGCGTCTTCGAGTCGGTGTTCCGGCACAGCGGCAGCGCGATGTTCCCGGGCTGCCCGGGTCCCGTGCTGGCCTGGCTCGACCGTCATGAGCCTGCGGCGCTGGACGCGGCGACGACGGCGCTGTACTGCAAGGACATGGTCTTCCAGCGGCTGACCGGAGTGCGGGCGACGGACGTCTCGGACGCGTCGATGCCGTTCCTGGACCCGAGGACGCGGGCGTACTCCCCCAATGTGCTCGCGGAGTTGGGGCTCTCGCACCGGGCGGGGCTGCTGGCGCCGGTCAGCGATCCGGTCGCGACCGGTGAGCTGCCCTCGGGCGTACGGATCGCCAACGGGCCGTACGACCTGGCGGCCAGCGCGCTGGGCGCGGGGGTCACCGAGCCGGGCGACGGGCTGCTCATCATCGGCACCTGCCTGGCCTCGCTCGTCGCGACGGACACGCTCGACCTGGACGGCGAGCCGGGCGGGCTGCACATCTCGACGGACCGGCCGGGGCACTGGCTGCGCGCCATGCCCGCGATGGTCGGGACCGCCGCGCTCGACTGGGTGCTGACGACGACCGGCACGGACCACGCGGAGGTGGACGCGCTGCTCGACACGGTGGAGCCGGGCGCGGGCGGGGTCAGGGTGCTCCCCTACTTCGCGCCGTCCGGCGAGCGCGCGCCGTTCGTCGACCCGGCGCTACGGGCCGAACTGACCGGTGTCTCCCTGGAGTCGACGACGGCCGATCTGATCCGCGCCACCTGCGAGGGCATCGCCTACGCCGCCCGGCACTGCCTGGAGGCGGCGGGCCTGACGGGCACCCTGGCGGTGTGCGGCGGCGGCACGCGAAGCCCCGCGTGGATGCGGCTGTTCGCGGATGTGCTGGGCCGCCCGCTGCGCATCGTGGAGGGCGAGGTGGGCGCCCGGGGCGCGGTGCTCGCGTCGGCCGCGCGCCACGGGGTCCCCCTGGACGTCGCGGCGTGGACGACCCCGACGGCGGTGGTGAACCCGGATCCGGAGCGGGCGGCGTACTACGCGAAGGGGTACGAGGACCATCTGGCCCGGCTGGGGGCGGCGCGGGGGCGGGGCGGTTCGTAGGAGGTGGGCGGGTGCGGCTGCATGCGGGGCGAGCGCGGCATACCGGGGCCGGGCCGGGCCGGGCCCGTACGCGGGTGGCGTCGGCGCAACGGGGTGCCCCGGGTCGTACGCCCCGCTCCACTCCCCCCGCACGCACCCCCGGGCGGGGCCACGGCTGCGGACCGCACACCGGGCACGGGTGCCCGGCGACGTAGGCCGGAACGGCTCATGCATGACCGCACCGACGGGCGGACGGCGGCTCCGGACGGCACGCGGAACGCGGGCGTTCCACCGGAGCACGGCACGCCAGGGGCCGGTCCGCGTCCACACGCGGGCTGTTGTCCGGCACCGGACGACGTGCCCGCCCCAGGCCGTGGGCCCCCGATCCGTAGGCGGATCCGCCCGCCGGCGAATGCCGCGACCGCCTCCGCAGCACCGCACCCGGTGCGACCGGTCACGGCCCCCGGATCCCCCCGACACGGGTCCCCGGCGAGCCGCGACCACCGGGGGCGACCCGGCAGCGGACGCGGACCAGGACAGGTGCGTACGCCGGAACGGCCCCGGCGGCACGACCGGCACGGGCACCCGGCCCGCGGACGTCCGGCGGTTCCGGTGAACCCCGCATGTCCACCCGTCGCACAGCCGGTGAATCCACCGCGCATCGCGCCAACTCGCCCTGTCCACCTGCCTATCGTGCTGCCGCCGACCACCGTTCACGAGCCTCACGAGGGAGACCCGTATGCCCGCACAGCCCAGACGCCGCTCGATACTGCTCGCGGCCGGCGCCGCCACCGCCGCCACCGCGCTGCCCGCCACGGCGGCGGTCGCCGCGGGATCGTCGGGGCGGCCCGGCGGTTCCGGCCGTCCCGTCGTCATCGGGCACCGGGGCGCCGCCGGCTGGCGGCCCGAGCACACGGCGGCGGCCTACACCTACGCCGTGGAGACCGGCGCCGACTGGATCGAGCCCGACCTCGTCCCCACCAAGGACCACGTCCTGGTCGTGCGGCACGAGAACGAGATCGCGGGGACGACGGACGTCGCGAAGCACCCGGAGTTCGCCGACCGGCGGACGACGAAGACCGTCGACGGGCGGCCGGTGACCGGCTGGTTCACCGAGGACTTCACGCTGGCCGAGCTGAAGACCCTGCGGGCCGTCGAGCGGCTGCCGTTGATCCGTAACCGCAACACCGTCTTCGACGGCCGCGAGCCGGTCATGACCTTCGAGGAGGTCGTGAAGCTGGCCCGCGAGCTGTCCCGGCGCCACCGCCGCCGGATCGCCGTCTTCCCGGAGACCAAGCACCCCACCTACTTCCGCTCCATCGGGCTGCCCCTGGAGCCGGCGCTGGCGCGGATCGTGCGGCGCTACCGGCTGGACGCCGACGAGTGCGTGGTCCAGTCGTTCGAGCCGAGCAGCCTCGCCGCGTTCGCCGAGGAGCGGCTGCGGCTGCCGCTCTGGCAGGCGCTGGGTACGACGGGTGCGCCGTACGACCTGGTCGCGGCGGGTGACCCCACGACGTACAAGGACATGATGACGCCGGAGGGGCTGCGGAGGATCGCGCGGTACGCGGACTGGATCGGCCCGGACAAGTCGTCCGTCGTGGAGCCGTTCACCCTGCTGGCGGACGCGCACCGGGCGGGTCTGAAGGTGGGCGCGTACACCTTCCGCGCGGAGAACCAGTACCTGCCCGCGCAGTTCCGGCGCGGTACGAATCCCAACGAGTTCGGTGACGCCTTCGCGGAGTACGCGCTGCACTTCGGCCGTGGGGTCGACGCCGTGGTGACGGACTACCCGGACATCGCGGCGATGGCGCGGGACGCGCTCGCCGGCCCGGCGGCGGACCGGACCTAGGGCCGGCGCCTGATCAACTCGGGGCCCTCTTGCTGTTAGCGTGCAGTTGCATAGGATGTGCAATAAGCAGCGAGAGGGCTCGGCCATGGCCATCTACACACTCCCCGAACTTCCCTACGACTACGCGGCGCTCGAACCGGTCATCAACCCCCAGATCGTCGAGCTCCACCACGACAAGCACCACGCCGCGTACGTGAAGGGTGCGAACGACACCCTGGAGCAGCTGGACGAGGCGCGCGACAAGGAGTCCTGGGGCGCGATCAACGGCCTCCAGAAGAGCCTCGCCTTTCATCTCTCCGGGCACATCCTCCACTCGATCTACTGGCACAACATGACGGGCGACAACGGCGGCGGCGAGCCGCTGGCGGCCGACGGTGTCGGTGACCTGGCCGCCGCGATCACCGAGTCGTTCGGCTCGTTCACCGGCTTCAAGGCCCAGCTGACGAAGGCCGCGGCGACGACGCAGGGCTCCGGCTGGGGCGTCCTGGCGTACGAGCCGGTCAGCGGCAGGCTGATCGTGGAGCAGGTCTACGACCACCAGGGCAACGTCGGGCAGGGATCCGTGCCGGTCCTGGTCTTCGACGCCTGGGAGCACGCGTTCTACCTTCAGTACAAGAACCAGAAGGTGGACTTCATCGAGGCGATGTGGCGCGTCGTCAACTGGCAGGACGTGGCGAAGCGTTACGCGGCGGCGAAGGAGCGGGACAACGTCCTGCTCCTGGCCCCCTGACGCGGCGCCCGCACCGCCCCCACAGGCGTCCTGCTCGTGATCGTCTTCTCAACCTTCACCTGCGGACGGAATGACGAAGGACCCTCGCGAGGACATGACTCGCGGGGGTCCTTCCACACTCGCGGGGGTCCTTCCATGCGCCACCGGAGGTCGACGGCCCGGCGCCGCGAGCGGGGAGGGTGCGACCGGGTCGACGCGGGGGCTTCGAGGCGGCTCGGTTGATTGCCGATCAAACCGCAACTACTGTGGTTGCAGTTAACCGGTGACGGCAAGGAGCAGGAGATGGCGGGGCTCAGCAGCAGGAGCGCGGTCGCGATTCACGCGCTGGCGATGCTGGCGCACCGGCGTGGGGGCTCGTTGACGTCCGCGGAGATCGCGGACAGCCTGGAGAGCAATCCGGTCCTCGTGCGGCGCATTCTCGGCCGCCTGCGAGACGCCGACCTGGTGCGGTCCGCCGAAGGCCGGGGCGGCGGCTGGTCCCTCGCCCGTGACCCGCGGGACATCACGCTCCATGACGCGTACGCCGCCGTCGAGGAGGGGCAGATCTTCTCGCGGCACACCCGTCCGCCCAGCGGGGCGTGCGAGGTCGGACGCAACATCGGCGATCTGCTCGACGCCGAGTTCCAGAGCGCGGAACGAGCCCTGGAGGAGCGGCTCGGCAGGACGACGATCGCCGGCCTGCTGCGTCAGATACTGGCCTCCGACAGCGAACCGGGGAATCACTGATGAGGAATCACTGACCAGGCGCTGACACACGTCCACCTCGCGTCTTGACGCACGACCTGACTGCAACCGGTTTGGTTGCAGTTTTTCTCCCCGGAACGCACCAGGAATGAGAGCGATGCCCCAGGAATCCGAAGCGACCGGGAGCACGGGGGCTCATGGCCCCGCGACCTACGACCTCGTGATCGGTCGCGCCCATGTCTTCGACGGCCGCCAGGCGCTCGCCGGTCTGTATGACATCGCCATCAACGGCGGGGAGATCGCCTCCGTCTCGGCCGAACCGCTCAGGGGCAGACAGGAGCTGGACGCGGCCGAGGGATGGGTCGTACCGGGCCTGATCGACACTCATATCCACTTCTACGACGTGCGCGCGGTCGCCGATCCGGATTCCATGCGGGCCTTCGAGGAGAGCGAGCTTCCCGGAAGGCTCGGGCTGTTCCTCGACCACGGGATCACCACCATCAAGTCGGTGGGCGATCCGACGGGCGGCATCCTGGACACGCGGGCGAGAATCGCCTCGGGCGCGCTGCGGGGCCCGCGGCTGCTGGCGACCGGTTGCGGTATCACCGGACGCGACGGGCATCCCGCCGCCACTGTCTTCAGCGAAAACCCCTGGGCGCGCCAGCACTTCACGGGGGAGGTCGACAGCGTGCGGCAGATCCGCGACCTGGTGCACCACCTCGCCGACCGCAAGGTGGACGCGATCAAACTCCTGTCGGAAGGCGCGTGCGCACACGCCGGCGGGCCGAAGTACCTCTGGCAGAATCCTGCCTTTCCGGGTGGTGTCGAGCTGGAACGGCTTCCCCCCGATCTCCTTCGGGCCGGTATCGAGACCGGGCATGAGCGGGGTCTGCGGGTCACCGTCCACACCACCCAGCAGGCCGCGGCACGCGAGGCGATCGAGGCCGGGGCGGACGGCCTGGAGCACGGTGTCACCGTCGAGCCCCTCACCGACCACTCGCTCATCGACCTGATGCTCGAACACGGCATCACCTACACGCCCACGCTCTGGATCGACGATGCCCACCCGGACGCCCGTGGCAACCTCAAGAAGGTCGCCGAGGCCGGCGTGCCCATCGCGCTGGGCAGCGACACCTTCAGCGGCCGGGGGCTGTTCGGAGCCAACACCCTGGACGAGGCCGAACTCATGGTGGCGGCCGGGATGACGCCCACCCAGGTGCTGGCCGCGGGCACCAGCGGCGCGGCGCGGCAGTGCGTCCGCCCCGACCTCGGCGCGGTGGCCCCCGGCAGGCGCGCCGACCTGCTCGTACTGAACGCCGATCCCACCGCGGACATCGGCAGCCTCCGCGACCTCGGCATGGTGATCCTGAACGGCGAACTCGTCGTCGACAAGCGCTAGGGGGTGTCTTGCCGATCAGGCCGGGCTCTCGGTCACCCCAGCGTGGCCCGGCGGAGCGCCGGGAACGCGGCGGCGACCGCGAGCGCGGCCACCACGCAGACCACTCCCCCGGTCACGACGGCGGCGGACGCGCTCGTCAGCTCCGCGAGGAACCCGACCGCCGCGTTGCCGAGCGCCGGTGAGACCGTCGCCTGGACCATCCAGAGGCTGCTGACCCGGCCCCGCAGACCGTCCGGTGTGCCGTGCTGGAGGAGCGCCGAGCGCAGCGTCTCGGATATGAGGTCGCCGAGCCCGGCGAGGGCGAGCAGGACCAGTGCGAGCGGCAGCAGCGAGGTGAGCCCGAAGCCGGTCAGCGAGACGCCCCACAGGAGTACGGCTCCGATCAGCGCGTGGCCGCCGGCGCGGGCGGTCCAGCCGCTGGTCGCGGCGCCGACGAGGGCGCCGAGCGCGGGTGCGGCGTACAGCAGGCCGACAACGCCGGGGCCGCCGCCGAACTGCTCGTCGGCCAGCACCGGGTAGAGGGCCTGCGGCATCGTGAAGACCATCGCCGCCGCGTCGATGAGCAGGAGCCCGACGATGAGGCGGTGGCCCCGGATGTAGCGCACCCCGTCGCCGACCGCCGCGAACGCCTGCCGTACGCCCTTGGTGCGGGCCCCGGCGTCGCCCGGCGCGGGCGGCAGCGGCCGTACGAAGAGCAGCGCCACCGAGAAGACCAGGAATCCCACGGCGTCGACGGCGTAGCAGGCGGCGAGGCCGGGCCCTGCGATGAGCAGCCCGCCGGCGGCCGGTCCCAGCAGGGCGGCGAACTGCGTGGACGCGGCGGTCAACGCGCCCGCCGCCGCGAGGCGTTCGGTGCCGACGAGCGCGGGGATGGCGGCCAGCATCGCGGGGCCGCCGAGCCCGGCGAGGAGTCCGGTGCACCCGGTCGCGACGTAGATGACCCAGAGCCGGGGCTCGGGCTGGAGGGCGTTGACCGCGAGGGCGGCGGCGACGAGCGTCAGCGGCAGCCGGGTGACGAGCATCAGCTTCCGGCGGTCCGCGCGGTCGGCGAGCACACCGCCGACGAGGACGCCCACCACCAGCGGCAGTGCGCGGGCGAGGCTGACGAGGCCGATCTGGAGCGGTGAGCCCGTGAGGTCGTAGATCTGTACGGCGACGGCGACGCTCGTCATCAGCGTGCCGAACAGCGCTCCGACGAAGCCCGCGTAGAGCAGCCGGAAGTCGCGGTTCTCGCGGAGCGGGGTGACATCCATGACGAGGCCGGCCAGGCGCATGTACGACTCCAGGAAGGGGCTGGGCGAGGGGTTAGGTGAGCCTTGCCTGAGCAACCTTGGACGGCTGGGAGCTTAAAGTCAACATGTGTGAAGTTCAGCGCGGGGTCCGCCCGATTGTTAGCCTCGGGCCCTGATGAGCAGCGACCATTCGTCGGCCCGGCGCCGGCCCACCCACCGCAAGGGGCGCGCCACCCTCACCCGGGAATCCGTGGGGCGGGCGGCGCTGGACTTCCTCGGGGAGCACGGGGCCGCCGAGCTGACGATGCGGTCACTGGCCGCCGAACTCGGGGTGTCGCCACGGGCGCTCTACAACTACGTCGAGGACCGGCGCGACCTGATCACCGTCGCGGCCGAGATCTTCGAGGCGGCGTGGCGACCGCCGGAGCTGGACCCGGCGCCGGGCGGCTGGCGGGAGTCGCTGCGCGCGTTCTGCCGCGACCTGCGGGCGCATCACCGGGCGCATCCCGGCATGACCACACTGGCGCTGAGCGAGAACATCACCATGGCCCGGCATCCGGTGATGCTGCGGAACGTGGACGCGCTGATCGGGTTCTTCGCGGCGGCCGGGCTCACGCCGCAGGACGCCTATCGCGCGTGCATGGAGTCGATCAGGCTGGTCGTGGGCTTCGTGGAGTTCACGGACTCACTCCACGACCGACCGCCCGCCCATCTCGACCCGGCGGAGCTGGGGCAGTCGCCGCCGCCGTGGCTGCGCGCGGAAGCGGGGGAATCGGTGGCCGAGGTGGAGTTGGCACACCTCGGCGGGGCCGGCGAGCTGGAGATTGACTCGCCGGACACCCTCTTCGAGTTCTCCCTGGACGTGTTCGTCGAGGGGATCGCGGCCCGCGCGCGACGGCGCGGGCCGTGACGCCGTGACTGAGACGGCTCAGTCGAAGATCGGCCCCTGCGTACGGGTGCGCTTGATCTCGTAGAAGCCGGGAATCGAGGCGACCATCAGCGTGCCGTCCCACAGCTTGGCGGCCTCCTCGCCCTTGGGCGCGGGGGTGACGACCGGGCCGAAGAAGGCGATCTGCTCGCCGTCCGAGCCGGGCACCGCGATCACCGGGGTGCCGACCTCCTGGCCGACCTTGTCGATGCCCTCCTTGTGGGAGGCACGCAGCTCGGTGTCGTACGTGTCCTTCTCCGCGTACTCGATGAGGTCCGCCGGCAGGCCGACGTCCGCCAGCGCGGCGGAGACGGACTCCAGGCTGTTGCCCTCACCGAGGTTGTGGAAGCGGGTGCCGAGCGCGGTGTAGAGCTTGCCGACGACCTCGTCGCCGTGCAGCTGCTGGGCGGCGATCACGACGCGGACCGGGCCCCACGCGGCCTTCATGCCCTCCCGGTACTGCTCGGGAAGCTCGTCGAGCTTCGGCTCGTTCAGTACGGCGAGGCTCATGACGTGCCAGTGGACCTCGACGTCCCTGACCTTCTCGACCTCCAGCATCCAGCGGGACGTCATCCACGCCCACGGACAGAGCGGGTCGAACCAGAAGTCGACCGGCGTCTTGGTCTTCGTCTCACTCATGGGCGCGTCTCTCCTCGGAAAAGAACGGGTCAGGTCCAGCGATGGGCAACGTATCCGGCAACGCCACGGGCCGCCGCGGTCATTCCCGGAACGCTCCCGGCAGATGGCCCGTGGGAGAATTCGAACCGTTGTAGGCAAAAACACGCACACGAAGGAGTGCCCGTGCCCGGTGAGAATCTGTCCCGCGACGAGGCCCGCGAGCGGGCCGAGCTGCTGTCCGTCGACGGGTACGAGGTCGCCCTCGACCTGCGTTCGGCGGTCGGTGAGGCGCCGGACAACTCGCCGGGGGGCGGCGCGGCACGCACCTTCCGCTCACTGACGACGATCCGCTTCCGCTCGGCGCAGCCGGGCATCGCCACCTTCGTCGATCTGGTGGCGCCGAGCGTGACGTCGGTGACGCTGAACGGGCGCCCGCTGGACCCGTCCGTCGTGTTCGACGGCGCGCGGATCGCGCTGTTCGGCCTGGCCTCCGAGAACGTGCTGGTCGTGGACGCGCAGTGCGCGTACAGCCGTACGGGCGAGGGCATGCACCGCTTCGTCGACCCGGAGGACGGCGAGGTCTATCTCTACACGCAGTACGAACCGGCCGACGCGCGCCGTGTCTTCGCCAACTTCGAACAGCCGGATCTGAAGGCGCCGTTCAGCTTCGAGGTGACCGCGCCGGAGGGCTGGACGGTCTGGAGCAACGGCGCGGCGACCGGGTCCGGCGCCGGCACCGGCACCGGTGTGTGGACGTTCGCCGAGACCAGGCCGATCGCGACGTACATCACGGCCGTCGTGGCCGGGCCGTACCACCATGTCACCGACATGTACCGGCGCGCGCTGCCCGACGGCTCCACCCTGGAGATCCCGCTCGGCGCGCTCTGCCGCAAGGGTCTCGCCCGGCACTTCGACGCCGACGACATCTTCCTGGTGACCAAGCAGGGCCTGGACTTCTTCCACGACAACTTCGACTACCCGTATCCCTTCGGGAAGTACGACCAGGCGTTCGTGCCGGAGTACAACATCGGCGCGATGGAGAATCCCGGCTGTGTGACCTTCCGCGAGGACTACGTCTTCCGGGGCCGGGTCACCGAGGCGTCGTACGAGCGCCGCGCGAGCGTCATCCTGCACGAGATGGCGCACATGTGGTTCGGCGACCTCGTGACGATGCTGTGGTGGGACGACCTGTGGCTCAAGGAGTCGTTCGCCGACTTCATGGGCGCGCTGTCGCAGGCGGAGGCGACCCGCTTCACCAACGCGTGGGTGACCTTCGCCAACAGCCGCAAGTCGTGGGCGTACCGCGCCGACCAGCTGCCGTCCACGCATCCGATCACGGCCGACATCCGTGATCTGGAGGACGCCAAGCTCAACTTCGACGGCATCACCTACGCCAAGGGCGCTTCGGTGCTGAAGCAACTCGTCGCGTACGTCGGGCGCGAGGCGTTCCTGGAGGGCGCGCGGCGCTACTTCAAGCGGCACGCGTACGGGAACACCCGGCTGGGCGACCTGCTGTCGGTGCTGGAGGAGACGTCGGGGCGCGACATGACGTCGTGGTCACGCTCCTGGCTGGAGACGGCGGGCGTCAACTCCCTCACCCCGGTGGTCACTTACGACGCCTCCGGGCGGCTGACGGAGCTGGCCGTGCTCCAGGAGGCCCCCGAGTCGCACCCCGAACTGCGCCCGCACCGGGTGGCCGTGGGGCTGTACCGGCGCGAGAGCGTGGACGCCGAGCTGGTCAGGTACGCGCGCGCCGAGGTCGACGTCGAGGGGCCGCGTACGGTCGTCACGGAGCTGGCCGGGGCCGAGCGGCCCGACCTGATCCTGGTCAACGACGACGACCTGACGTACTGCAAGATCCGGTTCGACGAGGGCTCGCTGGAGACGCTGCGCGAGCACCTCGGCGAACTGACCGACCCGCTGGCGCGGGCGCTGTGCTGGTCGGCGCTGTGGAATCTGACGCGTGACGGGCTGATGCCGGCCCGGGACTTCATCGCTCTGGTGCTGCGCTTCGCCGGGCGCGAATCGGACATCGGCGTGCTCCAGATGCTGCACGCCTGGGCGCAGGGCGCGTTGATCCACTACGCGGCGCCCGCCTGGCGCGAGGAGGGCGCGGCGGCGCTGGCGGAGGGCGCGCTGGGCGAGCTGCGGCTGGCCGAGCCGGGCAGTCAGCACCAGCTGACCTGGGCGCGGTTCTTCGCGTCGACCGCGACCTCGGACGCCGATTTCCAGCTGCTGCGGGGCCTGTTGGGGAACACGGCGAAGGTCGACGGTCTCGATGTCGACCAGGAGCTGCGCTGGAGCTTCCTGCGTCCGCTGGCCTCGCACGGCCTGGCCGACGAGTCCGTGATCGCGGCGGAACTGGCCCGCGACGACACGGCGTCGGGCAAGCGCCATCAGGTCCGCTGCCTGGCCGCGCGGCCCTCGGAGGAGGTCAAGGCGACCGCGTGGTCGGACGTCGTCGACTCCGACGCCCTGTCGAACGCGCTGGTGGAGGCGACGATCGCGGGCTTCGCGCAGCCGGGGCAGCGGGCGTTGACCGCGCCGTACGCGGAGAAGTACTTCGAGGTGATCGAAGAGGTGTGGGCCGAGCGCTCGATCCAGATCGGCATGGATGTGGTGCGGGGGCTGTACCCGAGCCTGCAGGACCGCCCGGAGACGGTGCGCGACACGGACGCCTGGCTCACCGCGCACCCGGACGCGCCACCGGCCCTGCGCCGACTCGTACTTGAGGCGCGGGACGACCTGGCGCGCGCGCTGGCCGCCCAGGCGTGCGACGCGGCGGCGGGCGCGGCGGCGTCGGCCTGAGCGGGCGCGCGGGTCGTGGGTGGGGCGTGTCCGAAAGCGCCCCACCTGACCCGGAAGCGCCCGCCCACTCCGAAAGCGCCCCGTCTGATCGGCAATCGAACGTCCGTACTTTAGGACGAGCTTGTCCGGATTTGTCGACGGGCTCGTAACGGCGGTTAGCAGGTGGTCCGTTCGCGGGGAAGCCCCGGACATGAACAACTCCTCCACCTCCTGCGGCGGCGAAACCCCCTCCCCGCTCTCCCCCCGCCCGCTCAGCCACCTCGACGGCACGCGGCGGCGCGTCCTGTCCGCCGCGCAGCTGCGCGAGCACGGTGTCAGTGCCGCGCGCGCCGCCGCGCGCTGCGCGCCCGGGGGCCCCTGGCAGCAGTTGCTGCCGGGGGTGTTCCTGCTCCACCAGGGCCCGCCCACCGGCGAAGAACGCCTGCGCGGCGCCCTGTTGTACGCGGAACGCCGCCCGGCCGGCGGCACGGCGCGCGGCGACGTCCCGGCGCAGCCCGCCGGCACCGGTGCCGGCGCCCGCCGTGACACCGCCATGATCACCGGCCTCGCCGCCCTCACCCTGCACGGCCTCTCCTCGGCCCCCGCACTGACCGCCCTGACCCATATCGACGTACTCGTCCCCCGCACCCGCCGACTGCGCTCCACGGGCTGCGTCCGCATCGTGCGCGCCCACGCGCTGCCCGCCGCCGAGCGGGTCACCGGCCTCCCCGTCGCGCCTGTCGCGCGCGCCCTGGCCGACGCGGTCGCCGGACTCACCGACGCGGCGGCCGTACGCCTGCTGCTCACCGAGGCCGTGCGGGACGCGCACTGTGAACCGGCGGCGGTTGTACGGGAGTTGAGCCAGGCCCGGCTGCTGTCCCGGCCGCATGTCGTGGACGCCGTCGACTCGCTGCTCGCCGCCGGCCGGGCGATCGCCGAGGACCGGCTCTACGAGATGGTGCGCACGTACGGGCTCCCCGAGCCGGTCTGGAACGTCGACCTGCGCCTGCCGGGCGGCCCGCACCTCGGCGGCGTCGACGCCTACTGGCCCGACCACGCGGTCGCCGTGGAGCTGGACACCCGCGCGCCGCGCCACGGCGGGACGCCGCAGGACGACGTCGAGTGGTCGGAGTCCGCCCGCAAGCGCGAGCACCTGGAGCGGCTCGGCGTCACCGTCGTCCATCTGACGCCCAGGAAGCTGCGTGACTCGATGGAGCTGCAGTCGACGGTGGTCCGTACGGCCCTGCTCGCGGCGGCCGACCGGGAGCCCCCGGCACGCGTGGTCGTACTGCCGCGGTGAGGACCGGCGACAACGGCCGGGCGGTAAGAAGCCCGGATATAGGGCGGTTGATCCTCGATGGCGGACGGCGCCCGGTGGCGGATGTACGCCACCGCCACTTCCCGACACCGACAGCTCTCCACAAACCCTGGTCATTTACGCAAAGCTGAGCGGTCATCCGGTACCGAATTCCGGACTGTCTCTTTCACAACCAGGGATGCTGATGACCTCCGAATCCGAGAGCTCCATATCCGGTCCGAGACGCGTGGCTCGGGTCGCCGCCGCCACGGGCCTGGCCGCCGCGCTGATAGCCACCGGCGCGCTGCCTGTCTTCGCCGCTCCGGCTGCCGACGACCCGGCCGCCTCCGCACCTGTGAAACCCGCCAAGTCCGCCTCCGAGAAGCTCGGTTCGTCCGACGTCGACCTGCTCGACAAGGCCGTCGCCGAGGGCGACAAGAACGTCACCGTCATGGTGGCCACGGCGCCGGGCCAGACCGAGCAGGTCTCCGACCAGTTCGACGCCGTGTCCGGCGCGGTGGTCGGCAAGACGTACGACCAGCTCGGTTACGTACGGGCCACCCTGCCCACGGGCAAGGCCGAGGCCGCGCTCAAGGCGGCTCAGAAGCTCTCCTCCGTCCACGGCATCGACCTCAAGCACGAGATCGAGCTGGACGACCCGACGCCCGCCGCCGACACGGTGAAGGGCGCGGCGAAGGCCAAGGGCGCCAAGGCCGCGACGGCGCCCGGCGCGAACACCCCGGCGAAGAACCCGTACAACCCGTCCTTCGAGACCGGTGCGGTGGACTTCGTCAAGCAGAACCCGAAGGCCGACGGCCGCGGGGTCACCATCGGCATCCTCGACTCGGGCGTCGACCTGGGTCACCCGTCGCTGCAGAAGACCAGCACCGGCGAGCGCAAGATCGTCGACTGGGTCACCGCGACGGACCCGGTCAACGACGGTGACGGCACGTGGCGTCCGATGCAGCTCGACGTCAAGGGCCCGTCGTTCACGGTCAACGGCCGGACGTACTCGGCCCCGGCCGGGAGCTACAAGTTCAACCTGTTCGCCGAATCCGCCACGCGCGGCGGCGACATGGCCGGTGACCTGAACCGGGACGGCGACACCACCGACGTCTGGGCGCTGCTGTACGACGCGGGCACCCGCACCGTGCGTGTCGACCTCAACAACGACGCCAAGTTCGGCAACGACACGATCATGAAGCCGTACAAGAACGGCTTCCAGATCGGCTACTTCGGCGAGGACAACCCGAAGACCGAGATCGTCGAGCGCATCCCGTTCGTCATCGAGGTCCGCGAGGACGTCGTCAACAACGCGGGCGTCAAGTCCGACTACGTCAACATCGGTGTCATCGAGGGCTCGCACGGCACGCACGTCGCCGGTATCACCGCGGCCAACAGCCTGTTCGGCGGCAAGATGAACGGCGCGGCGCCCGGCGCCCAGCTGGTCTCCTCGCGCGCCTGCACCTGGAGCGGCGGCTGCACCAACATCGCCCTCACCGAGGGCATGGCCGACCTCGTCATCGAGCGCGGCGTGGACATCGTCAACATGTCCATCGGCGGACTGCCCGGTCTGAACGACGGCAACAACGCGCGGGCCGAGCTGTACAACCGGCTCATCGACACCTACGGCGTCCAGCTGGTGATCTCCGCGGGCAACGACGGCCCCGGCACCAACACCATCAGCGACCCCGCCGTCGCGGACAAGGTCATCTCGGTCGGCGCCTCCATCTCCAAGGACACCTGGGCGGCGAACTACGGCTCGGTCGTCACGACCGACTACGACATGATGCCGTTCTCCGCCCGCGGTCCGCGTGAGGACGGTGGCTTCGCGCCGATCATCACGGCCCCCGGCGCCGCCATCAACACCACGCAGACCTGGTACCCCGGCGGCCCCGTCGCCGAGGCCGGCTACTCGCTGCCGCCCGGCTACTCGATGCTCCAGGGCACCTCGATGGCCTCGCCGCAGGCGACCGGCGCGAGCGCGCTGCTGCTCTCGGCGGCCAAGCAGAAGGGGATCGAACTGACCCCCGCGAAGCTGCGCACCGCTCTCACCTCCACCGCCACCAAGATCGCCGGCAAGAAGGCGCACGAGCAGGGCGCGGGCCTCATCGACGTCGTCGGCGCGTGGGACGCGATCAAGGACGGTGCCAAGGCCAACGAGTACAGCGTCAAGGCCCCGGTCGACACCTCGATCGACTTCGCGCTCAAGACCCCGGGCTTCGGCACGGGTCTGTACGACCGCGAGGGCGGCCTCCAGGCCGGCAAGAGCCGGACGTACGACGTCACCATCACCCGCACCACCGGTCCCCAGGGCCTGGTGGCGCACCAGCTCAACTGGAAGTACAACGACGGCACCTTCAAGCTGCTGAGCGGCAAGAACGTCAAGCTGCCGAAGAACAAGCCGGTCACCGTCACCGTGCAGGCCAAGGCCGACCAGGCCGGTGCGCACAGCGCCATCCTCGAACTGGACGACCGTTCCAGCACGGGCGTGGACAAGCAGATCCTCACCACGGTGGTCGTCTCCAAGAAGCTGGCGAAGCCCTCGTTCACGTACTCGTCGCTGGGCTCGGTCGAGCGCAACGGCACCGAGTCGTACTTCGTCACCGTTCCCGAGGGCGCCAAGACCCTTGAGGTCGCGCTCGGCGGACTCGCGGCGGGCAGCCAGACGCGCTTCATCAGCCTGCACCCGCAGGGCGTGCAGATGGAGGACAGCTCGACGATCTTCTGCTACCCGAACTATGTGAACCCGGCCAACACCTGCCGTCCGGATCTGCGTTCATACGCGGACCCGACGCCGGGCGTCTGGGAGATCGAGGTCGAGTCGCGTCGTACGTCGCCGCTGCTGAACAACCCGTACAAGCTGGACGTCACCGTGCTGGGTGCCTCGTTCGACCCGGCGGTCACCACGCTCCCCGAGGCCAAGATCGGTACGCCGGCCCCGGTCGCGTGGACCGTCACCAACGGGTTCGCCGCCATCGACGGCAAGCTCGCGGGCGGCTCGCTCGGCTCGGCGAAGGTCGACCGGCCTTCGATCGCCCAGGGCGAGCAGAAGGAGACGACCGTCACCCTCGGTGCGGGCGTCGAGCGGCTCGACGTGGCCATCGGCGGCACCTCGGACAACTCGGCGGACCTGGACCTCTCGGTCTACCGGGACGGCGTGCTCGTCGGCCAGGCCGCCGACGGCGACTCCGAGGAGGCCGTCAGCCTGATCGCGCCGGCAGCCGGTGAGTACACCTTCGTGGTGGACGGCTACTCGGTCCCGGCCGGGACCACCGAGTACGACTACCGGGACGTCTTCTACTCCGCGACGCTCGGCAAGGTCACGGTCGGCGACACTCCGGTGAAGCTCGCCAACGGCGCGTCGGCGGAGGTCTCCGCCGAGGTGACGGTGGCCGGCGCGGCTCCGGAGGGCCGGCAGTTCTTCGGCGAGGTCCAGCTGCTGAACGCGCGCGGTACGGCCGCGGGCACCGGCAGCGTCGTGATCGAGAAGGTCCTGCCGTAACGGTCACGCCGTAACGGTGGTCACGTAGGAAGAGGGGCGGGCGTCCGGACGGGCGCCCGCCCCTTACGTACGTCGCCTGCCCTGTGACCGACGCCGCACCGTCCCGACCAGCGGAATGGATTGGACAAGGCGGGCTCGGGGAGACGCATCATGGACGCGGCACCCGGGCCGCATGTACGTACGGAGGAATCCCTGTGAAGGTCGGAATCGTCGGAGCCACCGGTCAGGTCGGCACAGTCATGCGCACCATCCTGGCCGAGCGGAACTTCCCGGCCGACGAGCTGCGGCTGTTCGCCTCCGCCCGCTCCGCGGGATCCACCATCGAGTGGCAGGGCAAGCCGATCACCGTCGAGGACGCGTCCACCGCCGACTACACCGGCCTGGACATCGTGCTCTTCTCCGCGGGCGGCGCCACGTCCAGGGCGCTCGCCGAGAAGGTGGCGTCCCAGGGCCCCGTCGTGATCGACAACTCGTCCGCCTGGCGCGGCCACCCCGAGGTCCCGCTGGTGGTCTCGGAGGTCAACCCGCACGCGGTCGCCAACCGCCCCAAGGGCATCATCGCCAACCCGAACTGCACCACGATGGCCGCGATGCCCGTGCTGCGCCCGCTGCACGACGAGGCCGGTCTCACCGCGCTCGTCGCCACCACCTACCAGGCCGTGTCCGGCTCCGGGCTCGCGGGCGTCGCCGAACTGCACGACCAGGCCCGCAAGGTCGTCGAGAACGCCGACCGGCTGACCTTCGACGGCGACGCCGTGGAATTCCCCGAGCCGACGGTCTACAAGCGCCCGATCGCCTTCAACGTGCTGCCGCTCGCGGGCTCGATCGTGGACGACGGCTCCTTCGAGACGGACGAGGAGCAGAAGCTCCGCAACGAGTCCCGCAAGATCCTGGAGATCCCGGAGCTGAAGGTCTCCGGGACCTGTGTGCGGGTGCCGGTCTTCTCCGGCCACTCCCTCCAGGTCAATGTCCGCTTCGAGCGCCCGATCAGCGTGGAGCGGGCGTACGAGCTGCTGAAGGACGCCCCCGGGGTCGAACTGTCCGAGATCCCGACACCGCTCCAGGCCGCGGGCAAGGACGCCTCCTACGTAGGACGCATCCGCGACGACGAGACGGTGGAGAACGGCCTGGCGCTGTTCGTCTCGAACGACAACCTGCGCAAGGGCGCCGCGCTGAACGCGGTGCAGATCGCGGAACTGGTCGCGGCGGAGCCGCGCGGCTAGGACTTTCGGTCCCGAGGCGCCGGACGGGCCCGAAACCCGTCCGGCACCTGAGGCGTCAGCGGCGTACCTCGAAGTGGAAGCAGCCGTACTCCACCGCCCGTACGTGGACGAGCGCCACCTCCGGGTCCGCGAAGGCCTCCGCGAACGCCCCGTCGAAGCCCTCGTCCGCCGCCTCGGGGATCTCCAGCAGCCGGCCGCCGACGATGCGCCCCTCGGAGTCGTAACGGCGCACGGTGCGCAGCGCGCCGGATCTGGCGAAGGGGTAGCCGGCCGCGTCCGCGGCCGGGCCCTCGCACTCCTCGGCGTGGATGAAGACGGGGCCCTGCTCGTCGTACGCGCCGGGCTTGGCCCAGGTCTCGGCGGCCCAGCGGCGCAGCGGCGCGTATGTCACGAGCGTGATCCGCTCGCCCACGCGGCTGGGGCGCAGGCAGCAGCGCAGCGGGTGGCCGCCCTCGGTGTCGGTGAACGGGGTGCGGGTGGCGCCCGCGTCGTCGGTGTCGCGGAGTTCCTTGAGGGCGGCGGGCTCGATGGGACGTGCGACGTGCTGTGCGATGTGATGCGTCATGGCACGAGCATCACGCCGTCGGGCCGCGCCGACCGGCGGTTTTCGGACGTCGCGGTACGGCCCGGGGAGGCTCGGGCGACGGCTCCGGCGATGGCTCCGGGCAGCCTGATTACTGCCGGGCGGCCGACCGGGTCCGCATGGAAGGATGGGCGAAAACGTACCGATCCGAGGAGATGACCGGGTGCCTGGCACAAATCTGACCCGTGAAGAGGCGCAGCAGCGGGCGCGCCTCCTCACCGTTGACTCGTACGAGATCGACCTCGATCTCAGCGGCGCGCAGGAGGGCGGGACCTACCGGTCCGCCACGACCGTGCGCTTCGAGAGCACGGAAGCCGGGGCGGAGACCTTCATCGACCTGGTGGCGCCCGCCGTGCACCAGGTGGTGCTGAACGGCAAGCCCCTGGACGTGGCCGCGGTCTTCCGGGACTCGCGCATCGCGCTGTCCCATCTGCGGCAGGGCGCGAACGAGCTGACGGTGGTCGCGGACTGCGAGTACACCAACACCGGCGAGGGTCTGCACCGGTTCGTCGACCCGGTCGACCAACAGGCTTATCTGTACACGCAGTTCGAGGTGCCGGACGCGCGGCGCGTGTTCGCCTCGTTCGAGCAGCCGGACCTCAAGGCGACGTTCCGGTTCACCGTGACGGCCCCCGAGGGCTGGACCGTCGTCTCGAACTCCCCCACGCCGGAGCCCGAGTCGAACGTGTGGCGCTTCGAGCCCACGCCGCGGATCTCGACGTACATCACCGCGCTGATCGTCGGTCCGTACCACTCGGTGCACAGCACGTACGAGAAGGACGGCCAGTCGGTGCCGCTCGGCGTCTACTGCCGGCCCTCGCTCGCCGAGTACCTGGACGCGGACGCGATCTTCGAGGTCACGCGGCTCGGCTTCGACTGGTTCCAGGAGAAGTTCGACTACGCGTACCCGTTCGCCAAGTACGACCAGCTGTTCGTGCCCGAGTTCAACGCGGGCGCGATGGAGAACGCGGGCGCCGTCACCATCCGCGACCAGTACGTCTTCCGCTCGAAGGTGACGGACGCGGCGTACGAGACGCGCGCCGAGACGATCCTGCACGAGCTGGCGCACATGTGGTTCGGCGACCTGGTCACCATGGAGTGGTGGAACGACCTGTGGCTGAACGAGTCGTTCGCGACGTACACCTCGATCGCGTGCCTCGCGCACGCGCCGGAGTCGCGGTGGCCGCAGTCGTGGACGACGTTCGCCAACTCCATGAAGACCTGGGCGTACCGGCAGGACCAGCTCCCGTCGACGCACCCGATCATGGCGGAGATCACCGACCTGGACGACGTGCTCGTCAACTTCGACGGGATCACGTACGCGAAGGGCGCCTCCGTCCTCAAGCAGCTCGTCGCGTACGTCGGTCAGGACGAGTTCTTCCGGGGAGTGCAGGCGTACTTCAAGGCGCACGCCTTCGGTAACACGCGCCTCTCCGATCTGCTGGGCGCGCTGGAGGAGACCTCCGGGCGTGATCTGAAGACCTGGTCGAAGGCGTGGCTGGAGACGGCCGGCATCAATGTGCTGCGGCCGGAGATCGAGCTGGACGAGGCGGGGCACGTGGCCTCCCTCGCCGTACGGCAGGAGGCGCCCGCGCTGCCCCCGGGCGCGAAGGGCACGCCGGTGCTGCGCCCGCACCGCATCGCGATCGGCTGCTACGACCTGGACACGGACGGCAAGCTGGTCCGCACGAGCCGGATCGAGCTGGACGTCGACGGCGAACTGACGCGGGTGCCGTTCCCGGCGAACACACCGCGCCCCGCGGTCATCCTGCTCAACGACGACGACCTGAGCTACGCGAAGGTCCGCCTCGACGAGGAGTCGCTGCGGGTCGTCACCGCGCACCTGGGGGACTTCACGGAGTCGCTGCCGCGCGCGCTGAGCTGGGCGTCGGCGTGGGACATGACGCGCGACGGCGAACTCGCCACGCGTGACTACCTGGCACTGGTCCTGTCGGGCATCGCCAAGGAGTCGGACATCGGTGTCGTGCAGTCGCTGCACCGCCAGGTGAAGCTCGCGCTGGACCTGTACGCGGCGCCGGAGTGGCGCGAGGCGGGGCTCGCGCGGTGGACGGAGGCGACGCTGGCGCATCTGCGGACGGCGGACGCGGGCAGCGACCATCAGCTGGCCTGGGCCCGCGCCTTCGCGGCGACCGCCCGTACGCCGCAGCAACTGGACCTGCTCCAGGGGCTGTTGGACGGTACGGAGTCGGTCGAGGGCCTCGCCGTGGACACCGAGCTGCGCTGGGCGTTCGTCCAGCGGCTGGCGGCGGTCGGGGTGTACGACGAGGAGGAGATCGCCGCGGAGTACGAGCGCGACCGTACGGCGGCGGGCGAGCGGCACGCCGCGGCGGCCCGCTCGGCGCGGCCGACCGAGGAGGCGAAGGCCGAGGCGTGGGCGTCGGTCGTGGAGTCCGACAAGCTCCCGAACGCCCTCCAGGAAGCGGTCATCGGCGGCTTCGTCCAGACGGACCAGCTGGAACTGCTGGCGCCGTACACGGACAAGTACTTCGCCGCGGTCAAGGGCGTGTGGGACTCGCGCAGCCACGAGATGGCGCAGCAGATCGCGCTGGGTCTGTACCCCGCGCTCCAGGTCGGGCAGCCGACCCTGGACGCGACGGACGCGTGGCTGGCCTCGGCCTCCCCGAACGCGGCGCTGCGCCGCCTGATGTCGGAGTCCCGGGCGGGCGTGGACCGCGCGCTGCGCGCCCAGGCGGCGGACGCGGCGGCGGGCTGACAACGCGCTGAGGTGAGATGACGGAGTTGGGGGGGGCGGCTCTCTTCGGGGCCGCCCCCGGCTCATTCGGCGCCGAGTCCACCCCGAGCCCCGGCTCACTCCGGGCCCGGCCTACTTCGCCGTTACGCCGTCCCGTTCTCGTAGCGCGAGCGCAGCTCCGCCGCCCCCGCCTCCGTCAGTGAGCCGTGCAGCCGCATCCGCGCGACGCCGCCGTCCGGGAACGCGTCCAGGCGGACGTGCGTCACCACCGCCGGGGCCGGGAGGACAAACCGGTGCGGGGTGTCCGGCTGGAGGCGGGTGCGGGGAATCAGCTCCGTCCACTCCCCGTTCTCACCGCTCTCACCGCTCTCGCCGTCGCGGCCGTGCAGCGCGATCCAGCCCGCCGAGTTGCCCTTCAGATACGCCGTGTCGATCTCCACCGCGCGCACCAGGCCCTGCGCGGCGAGCCGGAACCGCACCCAGTCGTTCGTGTCGCGCACGCGCCTGCGCCGGTTCTCCCAGCCGTCGTCCATCTTGCGGGACGTGCCCGGGAGGATGATCTGCGTGGGCGAGGAGTAGAAGCGGTCGGAGGCGTCGTCGCACGTACCGCCGTTGAGTACCGACAACAGGTCGATCGTGCCCAGGAGTTCGAGCCATTCGGGGTCCGGCACGACCTCGCCGTGGACGCGCAGGCGCGCCACGCCGCCGTCGGGGTGCAGCCGGAGGCGGAGATGGGTGTGGCGGCGGCCGGACGTGACGGTGAAGCCGTTGGCCGCGTGTCCGCGTACGGGGGTGGGCGGCACCAGCTCCTCCCAGGTCACGCCGGGAGCGAGCAGCGCCTCGGGGCTCGGCGAGCCGTCGAGCGACGTCGCCTGGACGGAGATCCGCTGCGGGTAGTTCCCCCGGAAGTGCGCCGTGTCGACGACGATCCCGCGCACGACGCCGGGCGCGCCGAGGCGGACGATCGCCCAGTCGTGGTCGTCGGCGGCCGGGAAGGGGTGGCCGGCGTCCGCGCCGCGGCGGCGACGGGTCTCCCAGCCGTCCATGATCTTGCCCTTGTGGCCGAAGCGCTCGGGGTCGAAGACGGCGCGCTCGCGGACGAGGAGGTTCTCGCGCTGCGCGAAGAACTCGTCGTTGGCGGCCACGACTCCGGCGCCCAGACGCCGGTCGGCGAGGTCGACCAGCTCGGTGAAGGGGAAGTCGCCGGTGCGGTAGTCCGCGTACGGGTCGCCTCCGCCGTACGGCGCGGCGTCGTTGGCGTGCGGGTCCTCGTGCAGATCCTCGTGGGTGTCGTGCGGGGTGTTCGGGTTCGGGTGCGCTTCTGGAGTCATGTCCCGACTGTCACCCCGGCCCACCATCCCGGTCCATCGAATGTTTTCGACAGGTACGTTCACTTGGGCTGAACAGTTGTACGCGCCTCCGCCGCCTCCCGCAGCGCCGCCAGCACCCGCGCCACCGCCGGGCCGCCCTCCGCCCCGCGCCGTACCGCCGCCACCACGTGGCGACGCGGCTGGTCCGCGCTCAGGACCCGGGTCACCACCCCGTCGCGGCGCTGCTCCGCCGCCGCCATCCTCGGTACGAGGGCGACGCCCATGCCCGCGTCGACCATCGCGAGGATCGCGGTCCACCCGGCCGCGCTGTGCGCCTGTTCGGGCACGAACCCGGCCGCCTCGCACGCGGCGAGCGTGATCTCGGACCAGGGGCCGCTGCCGCCGAAGATCCACGGCTCGCGGGCCAGGTCGGCCAGCCGCAGTCCCGGCGCGTCCGCGAGACGGTGTCCGGCGGGCAGCGCGACGTCCAGCGGGTCGACGAGCAGCGGGAGCTGGGTGAACCGGGGGTCGCGGGCGGTCGGCGCGTGGGCGGCCAGCGACAGCGCCAGATCCACCGCGCCGGCGGACAGCAGCTCGTACGCCTGCGCCGCCTCCGCCTCCCTGACCCGCACCGCGAGCCCCGGGGCCACCGCGCGCAGATGCTCCACGGCCGGGACGACGAGCGCGGGCACGGCCGTCGAGAACGCGCCGACCCGCACCTCGCCCGCCTCACCGCGCAGATAGCCGGCCAACTCCGCGTCCGCGCGTTCCAGTTCGGCGAAGACCACCTCCGCGTGCCGCAGCACCAGGTGCGCGGCGTCGGTCAGCCGTACGCGCCGGCCCTGCGCCTGGAGGAGCGGTACGCCGAGCTGCCTGGCCAGGTTGGAGAGCTGCTGGGACACCGCCGACGGGGTCATCAGCAGCGCCTCGGCCGTCGCGGTGACGGTGCCGCGCTCGCGCAGCGTCCTGAGGATCTGGAGCTTCTTGACGTCCCACTCGGTCATGCCCGCCACCCTGCCACGCCGAGAGCCCCGCCGATCGAAAGGTCGGGGTGAATTCATTCAGCGGGGCTGAACATTCGGGGCAGACAGAAAGGCGCCGCACGGCACACCTGTGCCACGCGGCGCCTCCCAAGGAGAGGGGTCGTCAGACCCGGTGCTCCTTCTTGGACTTGTCGAGGACCATCACCAGACCGGCGATCACCGCGAACAGCACCAGCGGCGCCGCCACGTACAGACCGAGGGTCTCCCCGACGCTCAGGCCCGGTCCCGGGTCGTCGCCGTCGTCGCGGTTGGCGGCGAGCACGGGAGACGACATGAGCAGCATCATCAGCGTCGTTCCGGCCATGACAGCGCCGGCGCGCAGGGCGTTCTTCTTGTCCACGGTGCCAACGTAGCGAACGCGTGGGGCGTGCGTGCGCCCGGGGGTCCCGTACAAGGTGTCAATTCACTACAGAGGGCCGCAATACGCTCATCAGGCCGTGCAGTCGGGGCGAGGCGGCCAGCTCCTCCAGCGTCATCGGCCGGCCCTCCGCATCGGCGACCGGCAGCCGCCAGTTCGGATACTGGTCCCAGGTGCCCGGCAGATTCTGCGGCCTGCGGTCACCCACCGCGTCCGGCAGCCAGACACCGACCATGCGGGCCGGTGTGCGCAGCAGGAAGCGGTAGACCGCGCGGATCTGCTCCTCCTCGTCGCCCCCGTCGGCCGGCAGCAGGCCGAGCCGGGTGAGCGTGCCGAGCCAGTCGGCGACCTCGGCGGACTCCTCGCGCTGCTCCTCCGCCAGCGGGCGGCCGAGCAGCCCCAGCCGGTGCCGCAGCTCCACGTGTTCACCGGTGAGGCGCGCGGCGGTGGACGGCAGGTCGTGGGTGGTGGCGGTGGCGACGCAGTCCTCGCGCCAGCTCTCGGGGGCCAACGGGCGGCCCGTGCCCTCCCAGTCGCGCTCGAACCAGAGCACGGAGGTGCCGAGCACCCCGCGGCGGTGCAGCTCCTCCCGTACGCCGGGCTCGACCGTGCCGAGGTCCTCCCCTATGACGACGGCGCCCGCGCGGTACGCCTCCAGGACGAGGACGGCGAGCATCGCCTCGGCGTCGTACCGCACATATGTGCCCCGGGTGGGATCCGCGCCGGCCGGGACCCACCAGAGCCGGAACAGGCCCATCACATGGTCGATCCGCAGGGCGCCCGCGTGGGTCAGCAGACCGCGGAGCAGTCCTCGGTACGGAGCGAAGCCGGAGGCGGCGAGGACGTCGGGGCGCCAGGGCGGCAGCCCCCAGTCCTGGCCGTTGGCGTTGAAGGCGTCCGGCGGGGCGCCCACGGACATGCCCTCGGCGAACGCGTCGCGCTGCGCCCAGGCGTCGGCGCCGTCGGGATGCACACCGACCGCGAGGTCGTGGACGATGCCGACGGCCATGCCCGCGTCCCTCGCGGCGCGGCCGGCCGCCGCGAGCTGTTCGTCGGTGAGCCAGGCCAGCCAGCTGTGGAAGTCGACGCGGTCGATCAGTTCGTGCCGTGCCCGGCCGGTCTCGGCGGAGCGCGGGTCGCGCAGCCCCGACGGCCAGGCGCGCCATTCGGAGCCGTGCACCTCGGCGAGGGCGCACCAGGTCGCGTGGTCCTCCAGGGCCTGGCCCTGCTCGGCCAGGAAGTGGTGGTAGGCGGCGCGGCGGCCGGGGCCGAGCGGGACCTCGCGCACGATCTCCAGGGCTTCACGCTTGAGCTGCCACACGGCGTCGCGGTCGATCAGCGCGCCCTTGTCGAGGACCGCGGCGCGCAGACCGGCGGCCCGCTCCAGCAGCCCGTCGAGCAGCGCGATCCCCTGGCCGGTGACGTACGCGTACTCGGGGACGGCCTCGACCCGCAGATGGACGGGGTCGGGGAAGCGGCGCGAGGAGGGGCGGTACGGCGAGGGGTCGGTCGGGTCGCCGGGGACGGCGGCGTGCAACGGGTTGATCTGGACGAATCCGGCGCCCAGCTCGCGGCCGGACCAGGTGGCGAGTTCGGCGAGGTCGCCGAGGTCGCCCATGCCCCAGGAGCGGGTGGACAGCAGGGAGTAGAGCTGGACGAGGAAGCCGTGCGTACGGGGCGGGGGCTGCGGCACCTCGCGCGGGGCGACGACGAGCACGGCGCCCGCCGTACGGCCGTCGGCGGCGACGGCGGCGAGCCGGTGCACCCCGAGCGGCAGATCGGGCCAGGAGCGGCCCTCGGGGGCGGCGGACACGGGGCCCGGGGCGGCCGCGTCCGTAGGCGGCGCGTCGAGCGACGGCCACTCGACCGTGTCGCCCCGCTCCGTCTCGACCCGCAGCCCCGTGCCCGGCGGCAGATCGGCCAGCGCCCGCGGAAGCGCGGGCGGCAGGACGGCCCCGGAGGTTCCGGGGTCCGGAGTGGTCCACACGACCACGGTGGGCGGCAGCAGGCGGCTCGCGGCCGCGGACTCGGCGCGGGTCAGCGCGTCCTGGACGGCCTCGTCCGTGGACGCGTCGACGCCCAGCGCGGCGAGCACCGCGACGACCGTCTCGTCGGGGACCGGGACGGCGACGTCGGGGCCGGGTGAGTGGACGGTGGCGACACCGTGCAGCGCCGCGAGCGTGGCCAGGCGGCCCATTCAGACTCCTGAGAACTCCGTGCCACCGGCCGTACCGGGCGCGGTCGGCTCGCTGGTGAGTGGTGCGGCGTCGGCGAGCGGGGGCTCGCTGGTGAGCGGTGCGGCGTCGGCGAGGGGCGGTTCGCTGGTGAGCGGGCCCGGGACGTCGCCGGTCAGCGGTCCGGGCAGGGTGACGGCGAGGGGTTCCTCACCGATCGGGTCACCAGGAACCGCCTGTTTGGAAAGGGCGGAGAGAAGCAGCTGTGCGGATGCGGCCATGGTGGCGCCTCCAAGGACGACTCGGATCAACGGGACACAGCAGCCCTACCCAGTCGGCACGGCCGCAGACGTACTGGTCCGGTAAACGTGCCCCGGTCACGCTGCGTTCCCCGAGCGGGAGTTGATCCCCCTGCCTATCACAACGGGTGAAAAACGGCATAGCGGCCACGCGCATTGACACCTTCACCCCAGGGTGGTGGGCTCGACGCCGATCGGCCGGACGGACGGGAATTCAGGGAGCCACGAGGGGAGCAGGGGCGTGCAACTCGGGCGCAGACAACGGACGGCGACAGCTGTCGCCGTCGCCGTGATCGGCGGACTTCTCGGCACGGCACCCGGCGCGACGGCGGCACCCGCCGACCCGGGTTCCCCCGCCGCCAGCACACCCGACGGGGAGGGCGAGGCGGAACTGCCCGCCGTCTGGCCCCGTCCCCAGTCGCTCAAGGCGGCGGGCAACGCCGTCACCCTCGGTGACGAGGTCACCGTCGTCGCGGCCGAGGACACGGATCAGTACGCCCTCGACGCCCTGAGGGACGCGCTGCGCGAGGCCGGGGTCCGTACGGTGCGCACCACCGCCCCGCCCGTCTCCGGCCGCCCTCCCGCCGCGCCGCCGCCGGGCGGCGGCCCGGTCGTTCTCGCGGGCGGCAGCGGCGCCCGGAGCGCCCTCAGGGCCCTGCGGGCACCCGAGCGGACCGATCTCCCCTCCGGCGGCTACCGGATCGCCGTGGGCACCGTCGCGGGCCGCGGGACGATCGCGCTCGACGGGGTCGGCGACGACGGCCTCTTCCACGCCGCCCAGACCCTTCGCCAGCTGATCGGCGGCGCACCGGACCGGGCGACGGTCCCCGGCGTCCTGGTGCGCGACTGGCCGGGCACGGCCGTACGCGGCATGACCGAGGGTTTCTACGGGGAACCCTGGGGCCATCAGGAGCGGCTGGCGCAGCTGGACTTCATGGGGCGGACCAAGCAGAACCGCTACCTCTACGCGCCGGGTGACGACGCCTTCCGCCAGGCGCGCTGGCGCGAGCCCTACCCGGCCGGGCAGCGGGCCGAGTTCCGCGACCTGGCCGAGCGCGCGGGACGCAACCATGTGACGCTCGCATGGGCCGTGGCCCCGGCGCAGGCCATGTGCATGACGTCCCAGGACGACGTCAAGGCGCTCAACCGCAAGGTCGACGCCATGTGGGCGCTGGGTGTGCGCGCCTTCCAGCTCCAGTTCCAGGACGTGAGTTACAGCGAGTGGCACTGCGAGGAGGACCGGGACACCTTCGGTTCGGGTCCCGGCGCCGCCGCGAAGGCGCAGGCGCGCGTCGCGAACGCGGTGGCCGGGCATCTCGCGCGGCGGCACCCGGGCGGCGAGCCGCTGACCGTGATGCCGACGGAGTACTTCCAGGACGGCACCACCGAGTACCGCACGGCGCTCGCCGGTGACCTCGACGGCCGGGTCCAGGTCGCGTGGACGGGTGTCGGGGTCGTGCCGCGCACCATCACCGGAGGTGAACTGGCCGGTGCGCGCGAGGCGTTCAAGCACCCGCTGGTGACGATGGACAACTACCCGGTCAACGACTACGAGCAGGGACGCATCTTCCTCGGCCCCTACACGGGCCGCGAGCCCGCCGTCGCCTCCGGCTCGGCCGCGCTGCTCGCCAACGCGATGGAGCAGCCGTCCGCGGCCCGTATCCCGCTGTTCACGGCCGCCGACTACGCCTGGAACCCGCGCGGTTACCGGCCGCAGGAGTCCTGGCAGGCGGCGATGGACGATCTCGCGGACGGCGATCCCGAGGCGCGCGAGGCGATCGGCGCGCTCGCCGGGAACGAGTCCTCGTCGATCCTGAGTCCGACGGAGTCGGCGTATCTGCGGCCTCTGTTGAAGGAGTTCTGGCGCAGCCGTACGGACGCGGAGGCCGCGAAGGACCCGGCGGCCAGGGACGCGGCGGCGAAGCGCCTGCGGGCGGCCTTCTCCGTGATGCGGGAGACGCCGGAGCGGCTGTCCCGCACGGCCGAGGGCCGGCTGGACGACGAAGTACGGCCGTGGAGCGAGCAGTTGGCGCGCTACGGGCGGGCCGGTGAGCTGTCGGTCGACATGCTCCAGGCGCAGTCGCGCGGTGACGGCGACGCCGCCTGGCAGGCGTCGCTCGCCCTCGAACCGCTGCGGGAGGCGGCCGACCGGAGCACGGTCACCGTCGGCGAGGGCGTGCTCGACCCGTTCCTCGACCGCGCGGCCAAGGAGTCGGCGGCCTGGACGGGCGCCGACCGCTCGGCCGGCCCGGAGGCCCGCGCCAGCCGGAGCACCGACGCGTACACCGTCGGGGTCGGCCGCACCCGCCCCGTCGGCGTGATCACGACCATGACGGAGCCGGGCACGGGCGACGGCGCCTCGGTGGAGGCGCATGTCCCGGGCGAGGGCTGGAAGCGGCTCGGCCCCGTGTCGCAGTCGGGCTGGACGCAGACGGACGCGAAGGGGCTGCGCGCCGACGCCGTACGGATCAGCTGGCCCCGCGTACCGGGTACGACGGCGCCGGCGGTGCGGCGGGTCGTGCCGTGGTACACCGACGAGCCGCGCGTACGGCTCGATCTCGCCCGGAGCGTGACGGACGCCGAGATCGGCGGGAAGACGGAGACGGTCGAGGCGGAGCTGGAGGCGCAGCGCCCCGGCGCGATCAGCGGCCCGCTGACGGCGAAGGCCCCGGACGGCATAGAGATCACGCTGCCGAAGCGGGTGACGGTGCCGCGCGGCGTCCGTACGACCGTCCCGGTCCGGATCACCGTTCCCGAGGGCACCCCCGCGGGGAGCTACCGCGTCCCGCTGTCGTTCGGCGGTGAGGAGCGCACCCTGACCGTGCGGGCCTCGCCGCGTACCGGCGGACCCGACCTCCTGAGGACACCGACGGCGACGGTCTCCTCGTCGGGCGACGAGACGCCCGCGTTCCCGGCCGCCGCGGCGGCCGACGGGGACCCGGCGACGCGCTGGTCGTCACCGGTCGAGGACGGCGCGTGGTGGCAGGTGGAGCTGGCGGAGCCGGCCCGGGTGGGCCGGGTGATCCTGAACTGGCAGGACGCCTACGCGAGCGCCTACCGGATCCAGGTGTCGGCCGACGGGCGTGTGTGGCGTGACGCGGCGCGGGTGGCGGACGGCAGGGGCGGAACCGAATCGGTCCGGATGGACGCGAAGGACACCCGCTTCATCCGGATCCAGGGCGAGCGGCGAGGGACGGAGTTCGGTTACTCGCTGTGGTCGGTGGAGGCGTACGCGGTGACGGAGCCGGCGCCGCCGAAGTGAGCCGGTGCGCCGGTCGAGGTCGGACCGGCGTACAGACCGGCCACCGGGCGGCACCGCACCACGCCCCGGCACGACGGAGGCCCGGACACGACGAAGGCCCGGATCCTAGGCAGAAATGCCGTCGATCCGGGCCACCGCGTCCTCGGCGCCGAAGGGTTGCAGATACGGCATCCAGCGCGGATCCCGGTGTCCGGTCCCGATGATCCGCCAGGCGAGCCCGGACGGCGGCGCGGGCTGGTGCCGCAGTCTCCACCCCAGCTCGCGCAGATGCCGGTCCGCCTTGACGTGGTTGCAGCGGCGGCACGCGGCCACCACGTTGTCCCACACGTGCTTCCCGCCCCGGCTGCGCGGGATGACGTGGTCGACGCTGGTGGCGACGCTGCCGCAGTACATACAGCGCCCGCCGTCCCTGGCGAAGAGCGCACGACGGGTCAGCGGAACGGGCCCCCGGTAGGGGACCCGTACGAACCGTTTGAGCCGTACGACACTGGGTGCGGGCAGCACCTGGGTCTCGCTGTGCAGGAAGGCGCCGGATTCCTCGAGGCAGATGGCCTTGTTCTCCAGAACGAGGACGAGCGCGCGACGGAGCGGTACGACGCCGAGCGGCTCGTACGACGCGTTGAGGACCAGGACATGTGGCACGGTGCCTCCAGTTACGCCGGCGGCGCGTGGCTCGCGCCGGGACGATCTGTCTCAGTCTCTCCTCATGCCTGGTCGAAACGCCACCACGTCTTGGTAACGGGCTCGGAGTGTTTTCGCCCACACGCCCCCCACGACCCCTGACCTGGCGTGTCCCCGCCCCCGCGCCTTCCTGGGACTTCGCCCGGTGCCGGCGGGTGAGGAGTGTCTCTCCCTCCCGCACGGCGACGGCCCACACGCGATGCCCCGTTAGTGTGGTTGGTCCCGCCCGTGTTTCCAGGAGGTTCCCGCCGTGTCCCTGTCCGCCCCGCCGGCCCCGGACCCCTCGTCCGGGCCCGCCACACTCGACGAGGCCGCGGAACGGGCCAACGACGCCGCGGGCTGGGTGGAGCAGAACTGGTCCACCTGGCTGAGTATCGGCCTGCGCATCCTGCTGATCATGGTCATCGCGCTCGTCCTGCGCCATGTCCTGCGGCGCACCATCACCAAGCTGATAGCGCGGATGAACCGCAGCGCCACGGCGGTCGAGGGCACGGCCCTCGGCGGCCTCCTGGTCAACGCGGAACGGCGCCGACAGCGCTCCGAGGCCATCGGCTCCGTGCTCCGGTCGGTGACGTCGTTCACAATCCTGGGCACGGCCGCGCTGATGGCGCTCGGGGCGCTGAACATCAATCTGGCCCCGCTGCTGGCATCGGCGGGGGTCGCCGGTGTGGCCCTGGGCTTCGGCGCGCGCAATCTCGTCACCGACTTCCTCTCCGGCGTCTTCATGATCCTGGAGGACCAGTACGGCGTGGGCGACACCATCGACGCGGGCGTCGCGTCCGGCGAGGTCATCGAGGTCGGGCTGCGGGTGACCAAGCTGCGCGGCGACGACGGCGAGATCTGGTACGTCCGCAACGGCGAGGTGAAGCGGATCGGCAACCTGAGCCAGGGCTGGGCCACGGCCGGTGTCGATGTGACGGTCCGGCCGACCGAGGATCTGGACAAGGTCCGCGACGTCATCACCGCGGTCGCGGAGAAGATGGCGAAGGAGGATCCCTGGGCGGAGCGGCTGTGGGGCCCGGTCGAGATCCTGGGCCTGGACTCCGTCCTGCTCGAATCGATGACGATTCGGGTGACCGCCAAGACGATGCCGGGCAAGGCGCTGGGTGTGGAGCGCGAGCTGCGCTGGCGGATCAAGCAGGCCTTCGACGAGGCCGGCATCCAGATCGTCGGCGGACTGCCCCTGGCGGGCACGGAGGCGGCCACGGCCGACCCGTCGGCCGGTGTGGCCGCGCCGTCGGCGCTGGCGAGCCCCACGTCGCCGCAGTCCCTCGCGGCGTCGCCGATACCGCCGCAGCAGGCCGCCGGCCCCGGCGCCAATCCCAACCTGTCGAAGTAGTCGAACACGCACCCCGCAGGTAACGCTTTGGTTGCCGCGGGGTGCTGCACGTTCTGCGGGTATTGACTGCTCCCTGACGCCCGGCCTACTTTCCTCCCATCAAATAGGAAACTTTCCTAACAGTGTCGCGAACACGACACAGGGAGAGCAGTCGCCGAAGGGCAGGTGCACACGCCGTGAGCGATCCGTCCACGCCGTCCCCGGGCACACCACGCGTCCTGCGTGCGATGAACGACCGTGCCGCGCTCGACCTGCTGCTGGCGCACGGCACCCTCTCCCGTACCCGGATCGGCAAACTGACCGGTCTCTCCAAGCCCACGGCGTCCCAGTTGCTGGCCCGCCTGGAGGCGGCCGGTCTCGTCGTCGCCACCGGCACCACCGAGGGCCGTCCGGGCCCCAACGCCCAGCTGTACGCGGTGAACGCGGGCGCCGCCCACGCCGCCGGGCTCGACGTGAACCCGCAGCGCGTCCTCGCCGCCGTCGCGGACATCACCGGCGCCACCGTCGGCCGGTTCGAACTGCCCACGCCGGGGCGCCGGCCCGGCGACAGCGTCGTGACACGGGTGACCGACGCGCTGGAGGGCGCCGTCAAGGCCGCCGGTCTGGCGCGCGGCGACGTGCACCGCGTCGTGATCGGTACGCCGGGCGCCTTCGACCCGTCCACCGGGCGGCTGCGGTACGCCTCGCACCTGCCCGGCTGGCACTCCCCCACGCTGCTCGACGAACTGGCCGCCGCCCTGCCGATGCCCGTCGAGTACGAGAACGACGTGAACCTCGCGGCGGTCGCCGAACAGCGCCTGGGCGCGGCCCGCGGCAACGACGACTTCGTCCTCCTGTGGAACGAGGAAGGTCTCGGCGCCGCCCTCGTCATCAACGGCCGGCTGCACCGCGGCTTCACCGGCGGCGCCGGCGAGGTCGGCTTCCTGCCGGTGCCGGGCACTCCCCTCGTACGCCAGGTGGTCAAGGCCAACAGCGGCGGCTTCCAGGAACTGGCGGGCGCCCAGTCCGTACCCCGTCTCGCCCGCAGTCTCGGCATCGAGACGCCGGAGCAGCCGTACGCGGACGTCGCCGCCGCCCTCCTTACGAAGGCCGCCGCCGGACACGAGGAGGACCCGCGGCTGGCCGAGCTGCTGCGGCTGTTCGCGCAGCGGCTCGCCACCGGCCTCGCGTCCGTGACCGCGGTGCTCGACCCCGAACTCATCGTCCTCGCGGGCGGGGTGACCGCCGCCGGCGGAGAACCGCTGCGCGCCCTCGTCCAGGCGGAACTCGCCGAACTGGCCGCCTCCAGACCCCGGCTGCTCATCGGCGAGGTACAGCGGGATCCCGTGTTGCGCGGCGCGCTGGAGAGCGCGCTGGCGACCACCCGCGACGAGGTCTTCGACACCTCCCGCTGACCCGCCCCCGGCCTCCGGGCCCCCAGACCCCAAGCCCCCTCACGACCCCACCACATCCCTTTCAGGACCCGACCGACACCGGGAGTTCCGTCATGCCCAGAAACCGCCGTCTGACCGCTTCCGCCGTCGCGGTCGCCGCACTGTCCGTCCTCACCGCCGCGTGTACGGGGCAGTCCGGCGACTCCGCCTCGGACGACCCGAACGCCAAGACCACGATCACCTTCTGGCACGGCTGGAGCGCGCCCTCCGAGGTCAAGGCGATCAAGGAGAACATCGACCGGTTCGAGGACGCCCACCCGAACATCAAGGTCAACGTCGTCGGCAACATCAACGACGACAAGCTCAACCAGGCGCTGCGCGCGGGCGGTTCGAAGGGCCCGGACGTCGTGTCGTCCTTCACCACCTCCAACGTCGGCAAGTTCTGCTCGTCCGGCGCCTTCGCCGATCTTGAGCCCTTCATAAAGAAGGACAAGATCGACCTGGAGAAGACGTTCCCGAAGGTGCTGCTCCAGTACACCGAGTTCGAGGGCGACCGCTGCGCGCTGCCGCTGCTCAGCGACGCGTACGGGCTGTACTACAACAAGGACGCCTTCAAGGAGGCGGGCATCACGGCCCCGCCGAAGACGATGTCCGAGCTGGCCGAGGTCGCCAAGAAGCTCACCAAGCCCAAGGGCGACACCTACGAGCAGGTCGGCATGATGCCGACGTACCACGGCTACGAGACGGTCGTCGACCACTACATGTCGAGCTGGGACCACGCGTACTTCGACAAGGACGGCAAGTCCAACATCGCCAAGGACCCGGCCTTCGCCAAGATGTTCACGTACCAGAAGAAGCTCGTCGAGGACCTGGGCGGCTTCAACAAGCTGGAGAAGTACCGCAGCACCTTCGGTGACGAGTGGGGCGCCAAGCACCCCTTCCACACCGGTCAGGTCGCGATGCAGCTGGACGGCGAGTGGCGGCTCGGCATGGCCGAGGACGCGGGCGTCGACTTCGAGATCGGTGTGGCCCCGATGCCCGTCGCCGACGACGAGGCCGACAGCTACGGCAAGGGCTTCCTCTCCGGCACGATCATGGGCATCGCGCCGCAGAGCAAGAAGCAGAACGCCGCGTGGGAGCTGGTGAAGTACATGACCACCGACACCAAGGCGGTCGTGGAGTTCGCCAACGGCATCAACAACGTGCCCTCCACGCTCGCCGCGCTCAAGTCGCCCGACCTGAAGTTCGACCCGCGCTTCAAGACGTTCCTCGACATCGCGCAGCACCCGAAGTCCAACACCCCCGACGGCGCGATCAACGGCGCGACGTACCAGCAGACGCTCCAGGACTTCGGCTTCCAGTACGAGAAGGGCTCCGTGAAGGACCTCCAGGAGGGCCTGGAGAAGACGGCGAAGCAGATCGACCGCGACATCGAGCAGGCCAAGTAGCAGGCCGAGGAGGTCCGCTGATGTCCAGCAACACGCTGCGTTCGAAGCGGCGCAGGAGCGCCCTTCGGACGGTGGCGTTCATGTCGCCCTGGTTGATCGGGTTCACGGTCTTCTTCGCCTATCCGCTCGTCTCGACCGTGTACTTCTCCTTCATGAAGTACGACGGTTTCAACTCCCCCGTCTGGAACGGGCTCGGGAACTGGTCGTACGTCTTCAGCGACTACCCGATGTTCTGGCCGTCGCTGCGCAACACCCTGTGGCTGGTCCTGGTGATGGTCACCTGCCGGGTCGTGTTCGGTCTCGGCGTCGGCATGCTGATCACCAAGATCAAGACGGGCACCGGGGTCTTCCGGACCCTGTTCTACCTGCCGTACCTGGCGCCGCCCGTCGCGGCCACGCTGGCCTTCGTGTTCCTCCTCAACCCCGGTACGGGGCCGGTCAACACGATCCTCGGCGACCTGGGGCTGCCCACGCCGGGCTGGTTCAACGACGCCTCCTGGTCCAAGCCGGCGCTCACGGCGCTGGCCGTCTGGGGCATCGGCGACCTGATGGTCATCTTCATGGCCGCGCTGCTCGACGTACCGAAGGAGCAGTACGAGGCGGCCGAGCTGGACGGCACGTCGGCGTGGCAGCGCTTCCGCTTCGTGACGCTGCCGAACATCTCGCCGATCGTGCTGTTCGCCGTGGTCACGGGCGTGATCCAGGCGATGCAGTACTACACACAGCCACTGGTCGCCGGCAAGGTCGCCTCCGGCGTGATCGGCGGCTCGGGCCAGCAGTTCGAGCCCGGCTACCCGGACAAGTCGACGCTGACCCTGCCGCAGCTCGTCTACAACCTCGGCTTCCAGCGCTTCGACTACGGCGCCGCCTGCGTCGTCGCGCTCGTCCTGTTCGCCCTGGCCATGGTCTTCACCGCGTTCCTGATGCGGCGTCGCGGCGGACTGATCGGAACGGGTGACTGACCATGTCCCAGCAACTCACTCACGCGCCCGACCGGCCGCTGAAGCAGTCGGACGGACTGACACCGGCGGCGCGTACCGCGCGCCGCAAGGCGGTGCTGCACTGGATCGCCGTGCACTCGCTCGGTGTCGCGGCGGCGCTGTTCTTCGTCCTGCCGTTCGTCTTCCTCTTCCTCACCTCGGTGATGAGCGACCAGCAGGCACTCACCCGCGACCTCACCCCGAACAGCTGGGAGTGGGGCAACTACGCCAAGGTCTTCGACACGCCGGGCTTTCTGACCTGGTGGAAGAACACCCTGCTGTACGCGGGGCTCGGGACCCTGCTGTCGGTGGCCTCCTCGATCCCGGTGGCGTACGCGCTGGCCAAGTTCCGCTTCCGCGGGCGGCAGTTGTCGCTGATGCTGGTCATCTCGATGATGATGCTGCCGCCCCAGGTGATCATCATTCCGATGTATCTCTTCTGGGCGAAGCAGTTCGACCTGTCGGGCACGCTCTGGCCGCTGATCATCCCGATGGCGTTCGGCGACGCGTTCTCCATCTTCCTGCTGAGGCAGTTCCTGCTCACGATCCCCAACGAGTACCTGGACGCGGCCCGCGTCGACGGCTGCGGTGAGTTCCGTACGCTGCTCAGGGTCGTCCTGCCGATGGCGAAGCCGGGCATCGCCGCCGTGGCGCTGTTCCAGTTCTTCTACGCGTGGAACGACTACTTCGGCCCGCAGATCTACGCGTCGGAGAACCCGGCCGCGTGGACGCTCAGTTACGGGCTGGAATCCTTCAAGGGCGCGCACCACACCGACTGGAATCTGACCATGGCCGCGACCGTACTGGTCATGGCCCCCGTGATCCTCGTCTTCTTCTTCGCACAGAAGGCTTTCGTCGAGGGCGTCACACTGACCGGAGTGAAGGGCTAGAAGAACAATGAAGCTCGCAGTAGTGGGTGGCGGGTCCACCTATACACCTGAGTTGATCGACGGCTTCGCCCGGTTGAGGGACACGCTCCCGATCAGTGAACTCGTGCTCGTCGACCCGGCGGCCGACCGTCTGGAGCTGGTGGGCGGTCTCGCCCGGCGGATCTTCGCCAAGCAGGGGCACCCCGGAAAGATCGTCACGACGTCCGACCTGGACGCGGGCGTGGCCGGCGCCGACGCCGTCCTGCTCCAACTGCGCGTCGGCGGACAGGCCGCGCGGCAGCAGGACGAGACATGGCCGCTGGAGTGCGGCTGCGTCGGCCAGGAGACGACGGGCGCGGGCGGTCTCGCCAAGGCGCTGCGTACGGTGCCGGTCGTCCTGGACATCGCCGAGCGGGTACGGCGCGCCAACCCGGACGCGTGGATCATCGACTTCACCAACCCGGTGGGCATCGTGACGCGCGCCCTGCTCCAGGCCGGGCACAAGGCAATCGGGCTGTGCAACGTCGCGATCGGCTTCCAGCGGAAGTTCGCGAAGCTGCTGGACGTCGCCCCGTCGGCCGTCCATCTGGAGCACATCGGGCTGAACCATCTGACCTGGGAGCGGAGCGTACGGCTCGGCGGCCCCGACGGCGAGGACGTGCTGCCGAAGCTGATCGCCGAGCACGGCGACGCGATCGCGGCCGACCTGCGGCTGCCGCGCCGGGTGCTCGACACCCTCGGCGTGGTGCCCTCCTACTACCTGCGCTACTTCTACGCGCACGACGAGGTCGTCCGGGAGCTGGGCACCAAGCCGTCGCGGGCCGCTGAAGTGGCCGAGATGGAGGCGCAGTTGCTCGCCATGTACGGCGACCCGGCGCTGGACGAGAAGCCCGAGCTGCTGGCCAAGCGCGGCGGCGCCTTCTACAGCGAGGCCGCGGTCGATCTCGCCGCGTCGCTGCTGGGCGACGCGGGCAGCGGCGGCAGCCCCATCCAGGTCGTCAACACGTACAACAACGGCACGCTGCCGTTCCTCGCCGACGACGCGGTGATCGAGGTGCAGGCCAGGGTCGACGCCTCGGGGGCGACGCCGCTGGCCGTGCCCGCGGTCGACCCGCTGTTCGCGGGGCTGATCGCCAATGTCACCGCGTACGAGGACCTGGCGCTCCAGGCCGCGCTGCACGGTGGGCGCGACCGCGTCTACAAGGCGCTGCTGTCCCACCCGTTGATCGGTCAGTACGAGTACGCCGAGGGCCTCACCGACCGCCTGATCGCGCACAACCGGGAGCATCTCGCGTGGGCATGAGCCGGACCGGGCCGGCGGCGGGGCGCGGCAGCGTCCTGGCCGTCGACGCCGGGAACAGCAAGACCGATGTGACCGTGATCGGTGCCGACGGGTATGTGCTCGGCGCGGCGCGCGGCGGCGGCTTCCAGCCGCCGGTCATCGGCGTGGAGCCGGCGATCGACCGGCTGGCCGCGATCGTCGCCGACGCGGCGGCCGACGCGGGCCTCCGTACGGAGGGGATCGTCGGGCATGTCTCCGCGTGTCTGGCCAACGCCGATCTTCCGGTGGAGGAGCGGGAGTTGGCGGCGGCGGTGCAGCGGCGCGGCTGGGGCCGTACCACCGAGGTGCGCAACGACACGTTCGCGATACTGCGTGCCGGGCTGCCCGGCGGCGCCGAACCGCGCGGAGTCGCCGTCGTGTGCGGCGCGGGTATCAACTGCGTGGGCATGCTGCCGGACGGCCGTACGGCGCGCTTCCCCGCCATCGGCCGGATCTCCGGCGACTGGGGCGGCGGTTCCGGGCTGTCCGAGGAGGCGCTCTGGTTCGCGGCGCGCGCCGAGGACGGGCGGGGTGAGCCGACGGAGCTGGTGCGTACGGTGCCGGGGCACTTCGGCCTCGGCTCGGTGTACGCGCTGATCGAGGCGCTGCACCTGGGTCATCTCCCGTACGCCCGCAGGCACGAGCTGGCACCGGTCCTCTTCGCCACCAGCGCGGCGGGCGACGCGGTGGCCAGGTCGCTGGTCGACCGGCTCGCCGCCGAGGTGGTGGCGCTGGCCGGGGTGGCGCTGGAGCGGCTGGGACTGCTGGACGAGGAGGTGCCGGTGCTGCTGGGCGGCAGTGTGCTGGCGGCCCGGCATCCGCAACTGGACGACGGGATCCGGGAGTTGCTGGCGGCGCGCGCGCCGAAGGCCGTGGTGGGGGTGGTGGCGGCTCCGCCGGTGCTGGGTGCCGGGCTGCTGGGGCTGGACCACACCGGCGCCGCCGCGGAGGCGCACGCCAGGCTGCGGGCGCACTACGACGCCTGACGCCTGAGGGGGACGCGAGCGCCCGAGCGCCCGAGCGCCCAACGCCGGGCGCGCACCGGGCGCGTAACGTTCCGAGACCCGTGATCGGACCCTTCCGAATGGGAACCGATCACGGGTCCGTGGCGTATTGAATGGGGGGAGCACGGTGGGGGGATCGTGCTCCATCGTCCGGCTTCGTCCGCACAAGGCCGGGCTTCGTCCGCACAAGATCACGTCAAGGCTTGTGTGGATGGCGGTCCCTGCGGCCATACTGCTGGCCGGGACTTGTCCCTCCGTCCGCCGAGGGGCGCGACGCCGTCGTCAGTGACCGAGGGGGAGGTCAAGTGACATACCCGCCGAATGTGCGCACAGCGCCTGTTCCGGCGCCGACGCACGCGCCCGCGCCGTCAGCTCCACCGCCCGTGCCGCCACCCGCGCCGCGTGGCGCGTGGGCCGAGGGGAGGGAGCGCCTGCGCGCCGCGGCGACGACGGAGCCGGGGCGGCTCCAGATCATCGGGGCGCTCCTGGCCCTGCTGGTCGTGGTGTTCGGGGCGGTGACGGCTTTCGAGGTCTCCGACCGGTACTCCTCCGCCGACGACGTCGTCGAACGCAGCCAGCCGCTCAGCGCGGTCGCGGCGAAGATCTACGGCTCGCTGGCCTCCGCCGACACGGCCGCGTCGAGCGGCTTCCTGGCGGGCGCGCAGGAGCCGGCGACGGTGCAGAAGGTGTACCGGGACGACATCAGGACGGCGTCCGAGCTGCTGATCGACGCCGCGACAAGCACGGACAGCTCCAGCGACTCCGGCCGCCAGATCGCCACCATCAACGAGCAACTGCCGCGCTACACCGGCCTGATCGAGCGCGCGCGGGCCAACAACCGGCAGGGACTGCCGCTGGGCGGCGCCTATCTGCGCTACGCCAACCAGTTGATGACGAAGGAGATCCTGCCGGCGGCCGAGAAGCTGTACGCGTCGGAGACGGCCCGGCTCGACCGGGACCACGAGGACGCGCGGGTGTGGCCGTTCCTGGCCCTCGCCGCCGGTGTCGTCGCCCTGGGTGTCCTCGCCTGGGCGCAGCGCCGCAACTACCTTCGGACGAACAGGGTGTTCAACCACGGTCTGCTGGCGGCGACGGCCGCCGCCACCGTGGTGCTGCTGTGGCTGGCGGTGGGCCACACGGTGGCGCGCGTCGAGCTGAACAACGCGAGCGCGGACGGGCAGGCGTCGCTGAAGGTCCTCAACGACGCCCGGATCAGCTCGCTGAAGGCCCGCGCGAGCGAGAATCTGACACTGGTCGCGCGCGGCGCCGTCCTCACCGAGAAGAAGGGCGACGAGCCGCAGAAGGACCAGTACGAGGTGGACCACCAGACCCATATGAAGAACCTCGGCGACGCGCTGGCGAAGGCGAAGAAGCTCGCCGACGACGACGCGGGGCGCCTGCCGGTCGCCAAGGCCCGCGAGGAGGCCACCGAGTGGCAGAAACGGCACAAGTCGGCGAACGACACCGACAAGGCCGGTGAGTACGACGCCGCCGTGGAGAAGGTCATCGCCGAGAAGGACTCGACGGGCGAGACGTTCGGCCTCGTGGACAGCGAGCTGGAGAAGGCGATCACCCACGAGCAGGCGGAGTTCACCGACGCCGCGAAGTCCGGCCGCGGGGCGCTGTTCGGCCTGGCGATCGGGGCCCTGGCGCTGGGTCTGCTGGGTGCGGTCTGCGCCATTCTGGGTATCAACCGCAGGCTTTCGGAGTACCGGTGACAGGGGGAGGAATGAAAGCCGCCACGGACACGGACGACGCGCGCGAGCCGGACGGTTCGCCGGGGACCGACGGCCGGCCGACGGGCCGTCGTACGGGAGTCACCGTCGCCGCCGTCGTCGCGCTGACCGCGACGCTCGCCCTGCTGCCCCTGTCCCGTGCCGACCGGGCCGACGACGGCCGGGAACCGCGGAAGGTCGCCGCCGAAGCCGCGCCCGCCGCCGAGACCGCGGAGTGCGTCGAGCCGGAGCGGAGTCTGCGGCCGTCGTCCCAGCCCGACGAGGGGCCGACCATCGACAAGATCAAGGCGCGCGGTCATCTGATCGTCGGCATCGACCAGAGCAGCTACCGCTGGGGCTACCGCAACCCCGCCACCAAGACCATCCAGGGCTTCGACATCGACCTCGCGCGGGCCATCGCCAAGGACATCCTCGGCTCCCCGGACGACATCGTCTTCCGCGCCATTCCCACCAACCAGCGGGTCGACGCCCTGAACACCACCACGGACAGCGGGGTCGACCTGGTCGTACGGACCATGACGATCAACTGTGCGCGCAGTTTGCAGGTCGCCTTCTCCACCGCCTACTTCCAGGCCGGCCAGCAGGTGCTCGCGCCCAAGGAGGACTCCGACATCACGGGGTACGACGAGTCGCTCTCCGGCAAACGTGTCTGCTCGGCGGACAGTACGACGGCGTACGACGAGTTGGTGAAGAACTCGTTCGGTGCGATCTACAAGGACGAGCACGACGGGACACCTCAGGACGAGGACAAGCTGACGGTGCCGAACCAACTGGACTGCCTGGTGCGGCTCCAGATGGGCGAGGTCGACGCGATCGTCACGGACAACGCGCTCGCGGCCGGCCAGGCCGCCCAGGACCCGGCGATCGAGCTGGTGGGCGAGCCGTTCACCGAGGAGTACTACGGCGTCGCGGCCAAGCTCGGCAACGACGACCTGGTGCGCCGGGTCAACCACGTGCTGGAGGAGTACCGCGCGGGCGGTGCCGACAGCCCCTGGATGAAGTCGTACGAGCAGTGGCTGGAGGCCGGACTGCCCGGCATAAAGGCGCCGCCGGAGGCGAAGTACAAGGACTGAGGAGCGGGTAGCGAGACCGAGGGACGCGAAGACCAGGACCGAGGACCGCGCACCGGTGACGGAGGCGGTCAGGGCAGAGCGGAGAGGTGATCGATGGGCGACGCGGGCTCCTTCCCCGGCTCGACGGGGAAGCCGGCCGGTCCTGCCATGGACCGGGACGAGGCGGATCGTGCCCTCGCGCGCCTCGGCGCCGAGCACGAGGCGATCGAGACGTCCCTGCTCGCCCTCCAGGACCACGCGGGACGGCGGCTGCTCGAAGGGGCCGGCCTCAGCGGAGTCACCAAGGACCGCTGGGCCACCACCGACCGGGCGATCACCCTGCTGTGGAGCTACTTCGACGCCTACTCCGCCGCCCTGCGCGGCGCCCGTGAGGCCCGCGCCCGGCTGCGGTGGCTCAACCAGCAGGATCTGGTGGACCTGACCGAGAAACTGCGGGGCCGCAGCGTCACGGTCGCGGGCTCGGCCAACCCGGCCCCGTCCCTCACGGGACCGGCCAAACTCTCCGAGCAGTTCACCCTCGCCGAACTGGTCGCGCGGATGAACGAGTTGTACGCGCAGTCGCTGGACATGGTCGTGGCGTCGGACTCCGTCTGGTCGGCGCTGCCCGCCCGGATAGACCTCCTCGCCGCCGAGCTGAACCGCACCCGTTCGCTGGCGCACTCCGCCGGGGTACGGCCCGGGGAGCACCCGGCGGGTGACGACCTGGAGGCGATCACCGACGAGCTGACCACGCTGCGCGCCCAGGTGATCTCCGATCCGCTGGCCTTCTGGCAGCCGCTGCACGGCAGTTCGGCGCCCGGCGGCGGCAGGCCCGACACCGAGCGCTACGACCGGGCGGCCCGCGCCCTGGAGGACGTACGCCGGGAGATCGACGCCGTCCTGACGGTCCGTCAGGACTCGGAGGCGCGGCTGCTGCGGCTGCGGGACGTGCTGTCGCGCGCCGACCGTACGCTCACCGAGGCCCGGTCGGCCCGCGGCGAGGTGCTGGCGAAGATCGCCGCCTCCGAGGTGCCCGCGGTGAGCGGCCCGTCGACGGCGCTCCAGGAGCGGCTGTCCACGGCCGCCGAGTACCGCAGGCACGCGCAGTGGCATCGTCTCTCCCCGCTGCTGGAGTCCCTGGAGCGCGAGGCCGAGGACGAACTGCACCGGGCGCGCGAGTCGTTGACGGCCGTCACGGCACCGCTCGCGGTCCGGGCCGAGCTGCGCGGCAGGCTCGACGCGTACAAGGCGAAGGTGGCCCGGCACGGGCTCGCCGAGGACATGGTGCTGACCGAGCGCTACGACGCCGCCCGCCGGATGCTGTGGAGCGCGCCCTGCGATCTGCGCGTCGCCGAGCAGGCGGTGCTGCGCTACCAGCAGGCGGCGGCCGAGGCACTGGCCCAGCGGCAGTCCGGGCCCACCGACCGCGGGGGGACCGCGTGAGCGTCGGCGGAGCACGGGGCGGGGATCCGGGCGAACGGCACGGATCACACGTACGGACAGTGCGGAACGTACTGGACGGCTTGAGCGAACGGGGGGACCGATGAGCGGGACGAGGAAATGCCAGCGCCCCGGTTGCGAGGGGTCGTACGAGGACATGGGCGGCGGTGAGCTGTACTGCGACACCTGCGGTCTGGCCCCGGTCGTCTCGCCGACCGGCATGGTGTCGTCCCCGCCCACCGGGATCACCGGTGGCGGCAGGGACAGCAAGGCCAGCGGCAAGGGCAGCGGCCGAGGCAGCGGTTCGGCGCGCAGCGGCTCGTCCCGCGCGTCGTCGCGGGCCTCCTCGCGGTCGTCGACGTCACGGCGTTCGGTCTCGGGGCGGCTGTCGCGTTCGCTGTCCGGCCGGCTCTCCAACCGGTCGGTGTCGGTGCGCAGTTCCGGCGCCGCCACCGGCACGTCGGGGCGCAACCGGCTGGGCGCGGGCCTCGTCTCCGTACCGGACGTGCCGAGGCCCGATCCGCGGTCGGCCGTGATGACGAGCGCCGAGGTCCCGGAGCGCAAGCGGTACTGCTCGCGTTCCGACTGCGGGGCGCCGGTGGGCCGTTCGCGCGGTGAGCGGCCGGGGCGTACGGAGGGGTTCTGCACCAAGTGCGGCCACCCGTACTCGTTCATGCCGAAGCTGCGCGAGGGCGACATCGTCCACGGGCAGTACGAGGTCGCGGGCTGTCTGGCGCACGGCGGTCTGGGCTGGATCTATCTCGCCGTCGACCGCGCGGTCTCCGACCGCTGGGTGGTCCTCAAGGGCCTGCTCGACACGGGTGACCAGGACGCCATGGAGGCGGCGATCTCCGAGCGGCGCTTCCTCGCCGAGATCGAGCACTCCAACATCGTCCGCATCTACAACTTCGTGGAACATCTCGACCAGCGGACCGGCTCCATGGACGGCTACATCGTCATGGAGTACGTGGGCGGCAAGGCGCTCAAGGAGATCGCCAACGAGCGGCGCGGCCCCGACGGCAAGCGCGACCCGCTGCCGGTCGAGCAGGCGTGCGCGTACGGCATCGAGGCGCTGGAGGCCCTCGGGCATCTGCACAGCCGCAATCTGCTCTACTGCGACTTCAAGGTCGACAACGCGATCCAGTCCGAGGACCAGCTCAAGCTCATCGACATGGGCGCGGTCCGCAGGATGGACGACGACGAGTCGGCGATCTACGGCACCGTCGGCTACCAGGCACCGGAGGTCGCCGAGGTCGGTCCGTCGGTGGCCTCCGACCTGTACACGGTGGCGCGCACGCTGGCGGTGCTGACGTTCGACTTCCAGGGCTACACGAACGTGTTCGTGGACTCGCTGCCCGACCCGGACAACATCGACGTGTTCCGGACGTACGAGTCGTTCTACCGGCTGCTGGTGCGTGCGACGGATCCCGACCCGGCGCGGCGGTTCGCCTCGGCGCAGGAGATGGCCGAGCAGCTGACGGGTGTGCTGCGCGAGGTCGTGGCGCTCCAGACGGGCCGGCCGCGGCCGGCCCTGTCGACGCTGTTCGGCACGGAACTGCGCGTCACGGACACCCAGTTGTTCGCCGACACCGGGCAGGACGTGTCACGGCTGGGGCTGCGCCCCGAGCCGGAGCGGACAGGGCTGTTCGGTCGCCGCGACAAGGCCGCGGGGAGCGTGAACGACGCCTCGAACCGTCCCTCCGACGGGGCCGTGATCGGCACCGTCGGCGCGGCCGCGCTGCCCCCGGGCGGCGGCCACCACCCGGGTACGGGCGTGCCGGCGCCGCTGCCCGGCCACCCGGCGATCCAGCCGCCCCCGCCGCCCTTCGGGGCACCCCCTGGGCTCCCGCCCGGCGCCCCGCAGGGCGGCGTCCCGGCGCCTCGGACCGGACCGGGCGCGGCACCCGGCGCGGGACCCGGCGCGGGACCCGGCGTAGGCCCCGGCGTAGGCCCCGGAGCCGGACCGAACGGTGGCGGACCGGGTGGCTCCGTCCCCGCCGTCCTGGCAGCCGAAGCCCTGGAGACCGGCGCCCCGCTCGCGCGTATCGACTCGCGCGCCACCGCGCTGGCGCTGCCGGTGCCACGGGTCGACGCGAACGACCCCAACGCCGGCTTCCTGGCCGGTCTGATGGCGTCCGCCCCCGCCGAGCTGATCTCCGCGCTCGCGGCGGCGCCCGCCGACTCCCTGGAGCGCCGGCTGCGCGAGCTGCGCGCCCGGCTGGAGATGGGTGAACTGGTCACGGCCTCCGGGGCGTTGAGCGAGCTGGAAGCGCGCCACGCCGACGACTGGCGGGTCGTCTGGTACCGGGGCGTCGCCTCACTCGTGGCGGGTGAGAACGAGATCGCCGCGCTCTCCTTCGACGCGATCTACGACGCCTTCCCGGGCGAGGCCGCGCCGAAGCTGGCGCTCGGAGTCTGCGCCGAGTTGCTCGGCCAGCTCGACAACGCGGCCGAGTACTACCGCCTCGTATGGATGACGGACCCGAGCTATGTCAGCGCCGCCTTCGGCCTCGCCCGGGTGCAGAACGCGGCGGGCGACCGGACCGGAGCCGTACGGACCCTGGAGTCGGTCCCCGAGGCGTCGATCCACTACACGGCGGCCAGGATCGCGGCCGTACGGTCCCGGCTGCGCCGCCGTGACCTGCGCGAGCTGTCGCCGCTCGCCCCGCAGGGAGCCACGGCGGACACACCGCTGATCGACGATCTGAGAGCGGCGGCCGACCAGGTTTCGCGCCTGGGCCAGTTCGGTCTGGACTCGATGCGTCGCGAGCAGTTGTCGACGGAGGTTCTGGGCACGGCTCTGGACTGGGTACTCTCCGGTGGTCCAGGGAATCGGCCCGGACAGACCTCGCTGCTCGGCAGCGAACTGAACGAGCGCGGTCTGCGCTTGGGACTGGAACGCTCGTACCGGGTGCTTGCCCGGCTCGCTCAACGTGGCGAGGAGAGGATCGACCTGGTGGAGCGGGCCAACCGCTTCCGCCCCCGGACGTGGGTGTGATTGATGTCGCAGATGCACGAGCCGACGGCCCTTTCGAGGTGTCCCAGTTGCGAGGAGCCGCTGGAGTCGGGCGACCTGTTCTGTGGTGCGTGCGGGTACGACCTGTCGGCCGTACCGCCGCCTCCGGACGACCACCCCACGATCGTCATGAACGGCGCACCGGGGGCGGGTCCTTCGGGCGCCGTCGACTGGCCGTCCGCCGCCCAGACGGACAGCACGGCCACGCCCGCGCCGGTGCATGTGCCCGGCGAGCTGCCGGGAATCGACTCGACCGGGGTGCCGCTGTCCGGGCACACCGGGGCAGGGCGTCCGACGGCGGGCCACCCGGCGGCGGGGCACCGGCCCGCGCCGTCGGCCGTGCCCACCGTCGCACCGCCTGCCGCACCGCCCCTCGCGCCACCTGCCGCACCGCCCGTCGCGCCGATCCCCGCGGGTGACTTCGAACTGCCCGCGCCCGCACCGGCGGCGGCCGGGGCTCCGCTGTCGGTGCCCCATGTGACCGACCTCCCGGCCGACCCCGCCGACCCGCGTACGGCGGCGCCCGCCGCCCCGGCGGGCACGAAGCTCTGCGTGGCCTGCCGCGCGGGCCATGTCGACACCGACGGCTACTGCGAGAACTGCGGTCACGCCCAGCCGCGCGAACGCGACCACGTGGAGCAGGAGTTGGACGCCGTGGCGGCGGTCAGCGACCGCGGGCTGCGCCACCACCGCAACGAGGACGCGTTCGCCGTGTCGTCGGCCGCCCTGCCGGACGGTTCGCCGGCCGTCATCGCGATCGTCTGCGACGGCGTGTCGTCGGCGACCCGCCCCGACGAGGCGTCGGCAGCCGCTTCGGCGGCCGCCAACGAGGTGCTGCTGACGGCCCTGCCGCGCGGCACGCACCCGCAGCAGGCGATGCACGAGGCGATCGTGGCCGCAGCCGAGGCCGTCAACGTCCTTGCCGACCGGCCGGGCCGGGCCGGCGAGGAGGCTGCGCACCGCGCGCAGAACGCGCCCGCGTGCACGATCGTCGGCGCGGTCGTGGCGAGCGGGCTGCTGGTCATCGGCTGGGTCGGCGACAGCCGCGCCTACTGGGTGCCCGACGACCGCACGGGACCACCGGCCCGGCTCACCGAGGACGACTCCTGGGCCGCCCAGATGGTCGCCGCGGGCCTGATGAACGAGGCGGAGGCGTACGCGGACGAACGCGCCCACGCCATCACCGGCTGGCTCGGCGCCGACGCCTACGAACTCGAACCGCACACGGCGTCCTTCAAACCGGACCGCCCCGGTGTGGTGGTGGTCTGCACGGACGGCCTGTGGAACTACGCGGAGAGCCCCCAGGAAATGGCAAGGGCCCTTCCGCCGGACGCCGCCGGACGGCCGCTGCGCAGCGCCCAGGTACTGGTCGGCCACGCGCTCGACGGTGGGGGCCACGACAACGTAACAGTGGCCCTGCTGCCGTTCGCCGTGCCGCAGCAAGGGGCAGGATCCGCCTACAAACCGGCCTGAGCACCCCACTGCCCGGACCCCCGGCCGGACCCCCGGCCCGGACCGGTGCCCGGTCCAACCCCGGGAGCACACCGGCCCGTTGTCCCGCCGATCTCTCAAGTCTTCTGTTTTTTGCCAGTGGAGCGTCAAGGAGCCGATACAGATGGCGAACTTCTCCAAGTCGACCGTGCCGCAGTTCTCCGTCGAGGTGTACCAGAACGAGTACCTGCCGGAGGGCGGGCGCGAGGTCAACGCGATCGTGACGGTCACGTCCACCGGGGGCGGTACGACCGGCCGGGTGCCGCTCGCGGCAGCGTCCGCCACGCCCGCCGCGCTGCCGGGCCAGGGCCCGAACGCGGCCGTGGTGATCATGGTCGACTGCTCGGGGTCGATGGACTACCCGCCGACGAAGATGCGCAACGCGCGCGATGCCACGTCCGCCGCCATCGACACGCTGCGCGACGGTGTCGCCTTCGCCGTGGTGGCCGGTACGCATGTGGCCAAGGAGGTCTATCCGGGCAACGGCGGGCTCGCGGTCGCCGACACCGCCACCCGCGCGGAGGCCAAGAACGCCCTGCGCAAACTGAGCGCCGGCGGCGGTACGGCCATCGGCACCTGGCTGCGCCTCACGGACCGGCTGCTGTCCTCGGCCGACGTGTCGATCAGGCACGGCATCCTGCTCACCGACGGCCGTAACGAGCACGAGACCCCGGAGGATCTGCGGGCCTCGCTCGACGCCTGCGCGGGCCGCTTCACCTGCGACGCCCGCGGTGTCGGCACGGACTGGGTGGTGAAAGAAGTCACAGGCATCGCCTCGGCGATGCTCGGCACGTCGGACATCGTCGCCGATCCCGCGGGCCTGGCCGCCGACTTCACCGAGATGATGGAGAACGCGATGGGCAAGGAGGTCGCGGACGTCGCCCTGCGGCTCTGGACGCCCGTCGGTGTGGAGATCAAGTTCGTCAAGCAGGTGGCGCCGACGGTCGAGGAGCTGACCGAGCGGCGTACGGAGGCCAACACCCGTGCCGGGGACTATCCGACCGGCTCCTGGGGCGACGAGTCCCGTGACTACCACGTATGTGTCCAGGTCCCGGAGGCGGGCGTCGGCCAGGAGATGCTGGCGGCCCGGGTCTCGCTGATCCTCCCCGCCGCCGACGGCACGTCGCAGGTGCTGTCCCAAGGGCTGGTACGGGCGGTGTGGACCGACGACATGGTGGCGTCGACCTCCATCAATCCGCAGGTCGCGCACTACACGGGCCAGGCCGAACTGGCCCAGGTGATCCAACAGGGCCTGGAGGCCCGTAAGTCGGGGGACTTCGACGGCGCGACCGCCAAACTGGGCCGCGCGGTACAGCTCGCGTCGGACTCCGGGAACGCGGATACGGCGAAACTGCTTTCGAAGGTGGTGGACGTGGTCGACGCGGCGACAGGTACTGTGCGACTGAAAGCAAAGGTCGCGGACGCGGACGAGATGACACTGGAAACTCGCTCGACCAAGACCGTTCGCGTCAAGAAATAGCGAACAGCAGCAAGAAGCGATCAGCAGCGGCCTTCGGGCCGGACGAGGAGAGGGGGAAGCGCCGACATGCCGACTTGCCCGAACGGACACCAGTCGGGTTCCGACGACTGGTGCGAGGTCTGTGGCCATCGCATGGCCGGAGCCGGCGCTCCCGCCGGTTCGGTGCCGCCGCCTCCCCCACCACCGCCCGCGCCCGGTTACGGCTATCCGCAGGATCCGAACGCGACGGCGCAGGCCGAGCTGTGCCCGCAGTGCCGCACTCCGCGTGAGGGCAACGCCCTGTTCTGCGAGGAGTGCCGGTGGAACTTCCTCACGAACACGGCGACCTCGTACACGCCGCTGGCTCCGCAGCACCAGCAGCCCGGTGGACCGGGCGGGCCGGGTGGCCCCGGTGGACCGCCGCCGCCCGGACTGAACCTGCCGCCGGGCTTCCAGGCCCAGCAGTCGCCGCCCCGGCCGCCGGATCCGTACGACTACCAGGGCTCGCGCCCCTCCCAGCTGAACCGGCCCGCCGAACCGCTGTCCCCGGACCAGCAGGGTCAGCCGGGCGGGTTCGGCCCGCAGGGCGGACCTCCCGGGCCGCCCGGCCACCCCGGTCCTCCGGGACCGCCCGGACCGCACAGCCAGCAGGGGCCGCCGCCGCCCCCGCCGTACCAGCAGCAGGGTCCGCCGTCGCCGCCCTCGTTCCAGCAGTCGGGGCCGCCGGCCCCGCCGCAGCAGACCGGCGACGACTGGGTGCTGCCGCCGCCCTCGCACGCGCAGCCGCCCCCGCCCCCGCAGCAGTTCCAGCAGGGTCCGCCGCCGCAGCAGCACCAGCAGCCACAGCACCAGCAGCCGCCGCACCAGTACCAGCCGCCCGGCAACTGGACCGCGGTCGTCGCACCGGACCGTGACTACTTCATGGCGATGATGCAGCGCAGCGGCCCCGAGGCGACGGGCCTCAACCTGCCCGCGTACTCACCGGAACAGCACCTTCCGATGACCGGGAACCAGATCACCATCGGCCGCAGGCGCCACTCCACCGGCGAGTCTCCCGATGTCGACCTGTCCGTCCCGCCGGAGGACCCGGGCGTCTCGCACCAGCACGCCGTCCTGGTCCAGCAGCCCGACGGCAGCTGGGCGGTGGTCGATCAGAACTCCACCAACGGCACGACGCTGAACGGCGCCGAGGACCCGATCCAGCCGTACGTCCCCGTCCCGCTCAAGGACGGTGACCGCGTGCACGTCGGTGCCTGGACGACGATCACGATCCGCCGGGGCTGACAGAACGAGGGATCACGATCCGCCGGGGCCGAGCGACCAGACGTACGGCCCCGAGGGATCGTCCAGCCAGGCCCACTGCCGGTCCTGGCCGACCGTGATACCGAACCTCTCCCGCTGCGGGCGCCCCTCGCGCTCCCAGAGGGAGAGGGCCTCGTGCGGGTCCAGGCTGCCCGCCGTCAGCGAGAGCATGAAGCGGAACAGATCGTTCTCCAGCGCCCGTCGGGGCAGCCCGCCGATCCGCTGGAGGACAGGCAGTCCGGGCTCCACCACACCGCCGCGCAGCGGGACGAAGAAGGCCGACGTGTGCAGGAAGTGCCCTTCCGCGTAACGGCCGTGAGGGTCCTCGCCGACATCGAGCGCGATCAGCCCGGTCGCCAGCGGCGCCAGGATCCGCGCCCCGTCCGCGCACTGCGCCAGCCAGCCGGACGGCACCGCGGGCAGCGTGCAGGTCGCGATGATCCGGTCGAACGGCGCCCGTCGCAGACAGCCGATCGCGCCGTCGCCCGTGACGACCGCGGGCCGGTAGCCGGCGGCCGCGAGGTGCCTGCGGGCGGACTCCGTGATCTCCGGATCCAGATCGACGGTCGTCACGCGCGCGTCGCCCAGCCGGTGCGAGAGCAGCCCCGCGTTGTAGCCGGTGCCCGCGCCGATCTCCAGGACGGTGTGCCCGTCGCGTACGTCCAGCTCCGCGAGCATCCGGGCCATCAAGGAGGGCTGGCTGCTGGAGGAGATCAGTTCACCGTCCCGTACGCGGGTGGCCAGCGCCCCGTCCGCGTACGCGCCGCGCAGCCAGCGCAGCCGTCTGGCCGGGTCCGGGTCGTCGCACCACAGCCGGTCGTGGCCGCCGGGTCTGCTGACGAAGTAGTACGGGACGAACAGATGGCGCGGCACCTCCTCGAACGCCGCCCGCCAGGCCGGGTCGTCCAGCGCCCCGTCGTCCGCCATGCCCCGCACCATGGCGGCGCGCGCCTCGGCGGCGACGCCGGCTTCGTCGTCGCCCGGCCCGTACGCCTCGCGCTGCTCGCGGTGAACGCCCATGACTCCACTGTCCTGTGTCGCGGGCGCAGAAGCGAGCAGTCCAGGGCAGTCCGGGGCCCTGCCCGTCGGGCAGGTCCTAGACCTCAGGTACTCGGCCAGGGCGTCTGAGACCATGGAGGGGTGAACGAGATTCCGCGCGGCACGCTTTCGGAGCAGACCTTCTACGAGCAGGTCGGCGGCGAGGAGACCTTCCGGCGCCTGGTGCACCGGTTCTACCAGGGGGTCGCCGAGGATCCGCTGCTCCGGCCGATGTATCCGGAGGAGGATCTGGGTCCGGCCGAGGAGCGGTTCACGCTGTTCCTGATCCAGTACTGGGGCGGTCCGCGCACCTACAGCGACAACCGGGGCCATCCCCGGCTGCGGATGCGCCACGCGCCGTTCACCGTCGACCGGGCCGCGCACGACGCGTGGCTGCGGCACATGCGGGTGGCGATCGACGAGCTGGGGCTCTCCGAGGAGCACGAGGCGCAGCTCTGGAACTACATGACGTACGCCGCCGCGTCGATGGTGAACAGCTGAGTCACGGCTGAGCCTTCGCGCGCGGGCCGCGAGCCGCAGACCGCGCGCCGGGCATTCCACGCCCCGGAATGCGGACCTCCCGTTCCGGACAACGGTCACGATCCGATCAAAGTCCGCCCGTAAGCGGTTTCCACGGGCGGGTGCCCTCTGAAAGTATCCGAAGCTCCGGGGCGGGCGAGGGATCGGCGGGGCGACGGGTGACGGGGTTCGTGTTCCTGCGCGTCCGCGCGCACCGGCTGCTGCTCGCCGCGGCTCTCCTGGCCGTACTCCTGACCACCTCGGTCCTCTCCGCCCTCACCGCCTTCTCCGGCTCCATCGGCGACGCCGCGCTCCGCCACACCCTCCAGGGCCGCGACGCGGCCGCCGCCGCGCTCGTGATCACCGCGCAGGTCCCGGCAAGCGACCGGCGGGCCGCGAACGAGGCGGCGACGAAGGTCGCGCGGGAGTCGTTCGACGGGCTGCCGGTCACCGTACGGAAGCTGGAGCGTTCGGGGTCGTACGCGCTCCCCCGTGCCCTTCAGCCGCCCGACGCCCGCGGGGGCGATCCCGATCTCACGCACTTCGCGACGCTCGACCGTTCGCGCGTACGGCTGGTGACGGGCACCTGGCCGGCGGCCGGCGGTGCTTCCGCCGCCGACCCCGTACCGGTGGCGTTCCCCGAGGAGGCCGCGACCCAGCTCGGGCTGAAGGCCGGGACGCGGCTCACCCTCATCGACCGGCTGGGCGACAAACCCCTCACGATCCGTGTCACGGGCATCTACCGGCCGGCCGATCTCACCGACCCGTACTGGAAGTTGGACACCCTCGGCGGCCAGGGCGTCCAGACGGTCACCTTCACCACCTACGGCCCGATGCTCACCGACCCCGCCCTGTTCGACTCCGGGCGGCTCCAGGCGGGCGACCTGTCCTGGCTGGCCGCCGCCGACTTCCGGTCCGTCACCACCGGCCGTATCGACGCGTTGCGCACCGCCGCCGGGCGCGGGCCCAAGTCCCTCGCCGCGCAGCCGGTGTTCGCCGACGGTGTGACCGCGCGGACCACGCTGCCGAGCGTTCTCGACCGGACCGAACGCGCGCTGCTCGTGTCCCGCTCCACCCTGCTGATCGTCGCCGTCCAGCTCGTACTGCTCGCGGCCTGCGCCCTGTTGCTGGTCGCACGGCTGCTGAGCACCGAGCGGACCGGCGAGAGCGATCTGCTGCGGGCGCGCGGCGGTTCACGGCGCCGGATCGCCTGGCTCGCCACCGTCGAGGCCCTGCTGCTGGCACTGCCCGCCGCGCTCTGCGCGCCGCTGCTCGCGGGGCCGCTGACCAGGCTGCTCGTCGACCGCGGGCCGCTCGACGGGATCGGGCTGCGGCTCGGTGACACCTCCACCACGCAGGTGTGGCTGACCGGTGTCGGGGTCGCGCTGGCGTGCGCCGCCGCCGTCGTGGCGCCCGCCCTCGCCTCGGCCGGCGTGACCCGGCTGCGGCGCGGCAGGGCGGGGGCGCTGCCCGGCCCGATGCGGGCGGGCGCCGACGTGGGGCTGCTGGTGGTCGCCGCCGTGGCGTACTGGCAGCTGGACCGGCAGACGGCCGCCTCCGGCGGCGCGCTCAGCGGTGACAGCCGGGGCGACCTGGGTGTCGATCCGCTGCTGGTCGCCGCCCCGGCGCTGGCGCTGCTCGCGGGCACCGTACTGACCCTGCGCCTGCTGCCGCCCGTGGCGCGCCTCGCCGAACGGCGCGCGGCGAGCGGGGCGGGCCTGTCGTCGGCGCTGGCCGGCTGGCAGTTCAGCCGCCGACCGCTGCGCGGCGCGGGTCCGGTGCTGCTGTTGGTGCTCGCCGTCGCGATGGGGATGCTGGCGATCGGGCAGAGCGCGTCGTGGGACCGTTCGCAGGAGGACCAGGCGGACTTCCGGACCGGCGCGTCGCTGCGGGTGCCGGCCAACCGGCCCGGGGATCCGGGGCAGGCGGGGATCTACGCCGAGCTGCCGGGGGTACGCGCGGCGGCCCCCGCGCACCGGGCCACCTCCGAGCTGTCGGCGGACCGGACGGCGACCGTCCTCGCGCTGGACACCGGGCAGGCCGACGAGCGGATGCTGCTGCGCGACGATCTGTCGGGGCTGTCCGGCGACGACGGGGCGGCCCGGCTGCTCGACGCGGTGAAGCCACCGAAGACGGCACAACCGGGCGTCCCACTGCCCGAGGACAGCCGACAACTCCGGATCACGCTGCGGCTCACCGCCACCTCGGCGGCGAACGGGGTGTCGCCGTCCGGCAGCGCTCCGTTCACCACGGTCCTGGTCGAGGACCGTTACGGCATCGCCTACCGGCTGCCCGCGGGCGACGTGCCCGTCGACGGCCGCCCGCACACCCTCACACTCGATCTGACCGGCGCAGGGGACTCCGCGCGCGGTCCCGGGGCGGCGAGCACGCCGCTCACCCCGGCGCAGCCGCTGACCCTGACCGGTCTGGAGCTGGAGTCGAGCGCCCCGCAGGGCAGGAGCGAGACGCACCGGCTCACCGTCGACGCGCTCAAGTCCCTGGACGCCGACGGCGCCGCGCGGCCGGTGGACGTCCCCGCGGGCTTCGACTGGCGGGCGACGCTCCTCGCGTCGCTGGACGGCGAGGCCGACCCGGACCTGCCGCTGAAGCCGGCCGTCTCGGCGACGGCACCGCTGGTCCTCTCGTACGAGACGGGGGTCAGCCCGCAGGCCGGGCCCTATCTGGACCCGACGCGGAGCCTCAGCGTCCAGGTGGGCGTACCGCGCCCCGAACCGCCCGCCGCGCTGCCCGCGATAGCCACCGACACCTTCCTGCGGGCCGCCGGGGCGAAGACCGGGCAGAACGTGGACGTCGAGGTCGCGGGCGACCGGCTCCGGGTCAGGATCGTCCGCTCCGTCGCCCAACTGCCCACCACCGGCCCCGGCGCCCTGAGCGCGCAGGCCGCGACCGAGACCGCGGACGGCGGGCGCCGGGGCGACGGCGGCGGGCTCCTGCTCGATCTGCGCGCCGTCAATCAGGTGCTCGCCGACCGGCGGGAGGCGTCGCTGGCCCCCACCGAGTGGTGGCTGAGCGCGGCACCGGGCCGCACCCAGCAGATCGCGGACACGCTGCGGAAACGGTCCGACCTCGACCCGGCGCAGGTGATGGTGCGCGACGAGATCGCGGACGAGCTGCTGAGCGATCCACTGGGCGTCGGTCCGCAGTCCGCGCTGCTGGCCGCCGCCATCGCGGCGGCGGCGCTGGCGGCCGTCGGCTTCGCGGTGAGCGCCGTGGGGTCGCTGCGTGAACGGGGCGCCGAATTCGCCCTGTTGCGGGCGCTGGGCACCCCGCGCCGGCAACTCGCCCGGCTGATAGCCACCGAGCAGGGCCTGCTGCTCACGGTCGCGCTCCTGGTCGGCCTCGCCCTCGGCGCCGTACTCACCAGGGCGGTCGTGCCCCTGGTCGTCCTGACGGGCCAGGCCACGCAGCCGGTGCCCGCCGTCCATGTCGCCCTGCCCACCGGCCAGGTCGCCGCGCTGCTGGCGGGGGTGTCCGTGCTGCCCCTGCTGCTGATCGCGTATCTCACCCTGCGCCGTACCGACCCGGCGGTCACCCTGCGCGAACGGGGAGGCAACTGAGATGAGCGCACCTTCGCCCGGCCGTCGTGACCCGTCCACGGAAACGGCCGTCGCACCTGGCGGGTCCGACGGATCCGACGGGTCCGGCGGGGCCGGCTCGTCCCGCGCGTCCGGCCGCCCGGTGCGGGTCGTCGCGCCGTGGATACGGACGCGGTTGCGGACCGCGCCGGGGGCCGCCGCGGCGATGGCCGTGCTCGTCGTACTCACCGCCTATCTCGCCGCCGCGTTCCCCCGTTCCGTCGACACCTACGAGACGAACGGCCTGCGCCACGGCATCCGTACGGCCACGGCCGGCGAGAGCGTCCTGGAGGTCAGCGCGGCCGCGCCCGGCCTCGGCGTACCGCAGGCGGAGCGCGAGGAGGTCCTGCGCGGCGGCCGGGTGGCGCAGGCGCAGCGGAAGATCACCCGGAGTCTGCCGGCGCCGGTGCGCGCCGACGAGGGCGGTTCGGCGTACGGCGTACGGACCTCCGAGCCGGTCGAGGGCACGGACGCCTGGCTGCCCGCACCGGACAAGCTGCCGCCGATGTTCACCCTCGCCGCCCAGGCCGGTCTCGACCGCCACTCCACCCTCCGCGAGGGGCGGCTCCCGCGCGCCGACGGCACGGTGACGGAGCGCACCGGGGAGGTGGAGGCCGCGGTCACCGCCGAGACCGCCAAGTCGCTGCGGATCAAGGTTGGTTCGGTGGTGCACGTGCCGGGCGTGGACCGGGACGAGCTGGGCGTACGGATCACCGGAATCGTCACACCACGGGACCCGGAGAACAGCTACTGGGCCTTCGAGACCACGCTCGGCGCCCCCGTCCTCGTCACCAAACCGACCAGCGACGTCCCCCCGCCCCGCTACTGGCGCGCCTCCCTCCTGCTGGCACCCGACGCCGCGCCCGCGCTGCTCGGCACGACCGGTGAGCCCCAGACGTACTGGCGGATCGCCCCCGACGCCACGGCGCTCACCGCACGCGACGCGCCCCGGCTCGCCTCCGCCGTGGCCTCCTTGGAGAACGGCCCCGAGCTGACCGAACTGCGCGCCCCGACCGTCGTCGGGCCCGCCGCCGTGGTGGCGACGGGACTTGACCAGATCGTCGCCGATCACCGCTCCATGCGATCGGCCATCGCTCCGGTCGTCACCGTCGCGGCACTGGGCATCGGGGCCGTGGCCGCCGTCGTACTGGTGATGGCGGGCAGCCTCGTCGCCGTACGGCGGCAGGCCGAACTCGCCCTGCTGCGCTCACGCGGCGGATCGCTGCGCGGGATCGGCGGCCGGCTCCTCGCCGAGACGGCGGTGATCGCCGTACCGGCGGCGGCCGTCGGCCTGCTGCTGGCCGTACTGACCGTCCCGGAGGCCCGGTTGCTGCCCGCCGTGGCCGCGGCGGGCGCCGCCGCCCTGCTGGCGTGCGCCGCGCTCCCGGTCCGGGCCGTCGTACGGCACCGCAGACCACGGCCGCACGGAGGCCGCGAGGATCTCGTACGGGCCCGGCCCTCCCGCCGCCGCACGATGGCCGAACTGACCCTGCTTGCCCTGGGGATCGGCGCGGTCTTCGCGCTGCGCCGGCGGGGCACGGGCGGGGCGGCCGACCCCGGCGGCGACGGCGGGATCGGGGACGTGGACTATCTGGTCAGCTCCGCGCCGGTGCTGGTCGGGCTGATCGCCGCGCTGGTTCTCGTACGGCTCTATCCGCTGCCGCTGCGGCTCGTCGGCCGCCCCGCCGGGCGGCTGCGCGGCGCCGTCGGTTTCCTCTCGCTGGCCCGCGCGGGCCGTGCGGCGTCGTCGGGCGCGCTGCCGCTGCTCGCCCTGCTCGTCGCGCTGACGACGGCGGCCTTCGGCGGCTCCGTGCTCGCCGGGATCGACGGCGCCAGGGAGCGCGCCGCCGTGCTCGCGACGGGCGCCGACGCCCGGATCAGCGTCCTCGGCTCGTCGGCGGTGCTGCCCGACGGGCTGGCGGAGCTGGTGCGGGACAGCGCCGGGGTCGGGGAAGTGACCGCGGTACGGGTCGAGTACGGGGTACCGCTCCCGTCCGACGCCAAGGGCTTCCGGACGGCACTCGGCGTGACCATGATCGGCGTGGAGCCACGGGCGTACGCGCGGCTGGCCCGGCAGACCGGGCTCGGGGAGTTCCCGGCCGGGGCGCTGAAGTCCGTGGGCGGGGGCGGCGTGCGCGACGGCGGGTCGGACAAGGGCCGGGTGCTGCCCGCGATCGCCTCGCCCGCCGTCGCCGAACGGCTCGGCGACGGGCCGCGCGACATCCAGTCGCCCGCCGGGGACTTCAAGGTGCGGGTGGCGCAGATACGCTCCAACACCCCGGCGGCGCCCGGCGCCGACTACCTCCTGGTGAACTCCGCCGACCTGACCCAGCGGGCGCCGACCACCCTGCTGGTCACGGGCGCGAAGCTGGACGGCGGGGCGCTGCGCCGTACGGTCACCGGATTCGGCGAGAAGACCCGTACCCCCTTCGTCATGACGCTGCGCGCCGAGGAGCGGAAGACGTTCGTCAACACGCCCATGCAGGAGGGCGCCGAGCGGATCTACGCGGCGGCGATAGCGGCGGGCGCGGGCTACGCCCTGCTGGCCCTGCTGCTCTCGCTGTCGCAGACGGCCCCGGAGCGCCTCACCCTGCTGGCGCGGCTGCGCACCATGGGCCTCACGACGCGTCAGGGCCGCCAGCTCCTGGGCCTGGAGGTCCTTCCGCAGGCGCTGCTCGCCGCCGTGGGCGGGGCGTTCGTCGGCTGGGCGACCATCGTGCTGCTGGCGCCGGGGGTGGATCTCGTACGACTGGCGCTCACCGCGACGTCGGACGTGACGCTGGACGGGGCGCCGCTCCAGGCCGATCCGTGGTCGCTGGTGCTGCCGGCCGTGGGGGTGCTGGCGCTCGCCGCGGCGGTGTCGGTGGTGCAGGCGTGGTGGGCGGGACGGCGGGGATCGATCAACGAACTCAGGGCAGGAGACAGCCGATGACATCGTCGACCGAGTCCGGGGCGAGCGGCTCAGGGGCAGTGGAGGGCGGCTCCGCGGTGACGACCCTGGAGCAGTTGGAGCGACGCGCGGGCACCCACCGCGACCGGCCCTCGTACGGGCACGACGCGCTCATCGCCTGCGACCGGCTGGTGCGGATCTTCACCGCCGACGGGGTGGAGGTGCAAGCCCTCCAGGGTCTCGATCTGCTGGTCGCCGAGGGCGAGTTGATGGCACTCGTGGGCGCGTCCGGCAGCGGCAAGTCGACGCTGATGAACATCCTGGCGGGCCTGGACGTCCCGACGGCCGGCGCCGCGAAGGTGGCGGGCCGGGATCTGCTGGGCATGGACGCGAAGGCGCGGCTGCGCTACCGGCGCGAGGCGGTGGGCTTCGTCTGGCAGGAGACCGGCCGGAATCTGCTGCCGTACATGACGGCCGGTCAGAACGTGGCACTGCCGATGCAGTTGAGCGGCCGGGGTGGGCGGAGTGGCCGGGGTGGCGGCCGTCGTCGCGCCGAGCGCGCGGCGCGGGCCGAATCGCTGCTGACGATGCTGGACGTGGCGGACTGCCGCGACCGCCGCCCGCACCAGATGTCCGGCGGCCAGCAGCAGCGCGTCGCGATAGCCGTCGCCCTCGCCAACTCCCCTTCCGTGCTGCTGGCCGACGAGCCGACGGGCGAGCTGGACTCGGCGACCGGGGAGCAGGTGTTCGCCGCGTTCCGCCGGGCGAACGAGGAGCTGGGCACGACGATCGTGATCGTCACCCACGACCAGGAGGTCGCGGACGAGGTACGCCGCACGGTCGCCATCCGCGACGGCCGCACCTCGTCGGAGGTCCTGCGCCGCACGGAGGTCGACGCGACGACGGGCCAGGAGTCGGTGGTGGCACGGGAGTACGCGATGCTCGACCGCGCGGGCCGCCTCCAACTGCCCGCCGAGTACACGAAGGCGCTGGGCATGGAACACCGCGTGATGCTGGAACTGGAACAGGACCACATCGGCGTCTGGCCGGACACACCAAGCCCGTCCGGCGATTGAGGACCCACCCCGCCCACCGGGAAGTCCAACGTCCTGCGTCCTACGTCGGAGTGACGCTCAGCCCGCCGATGCCACCGATGCCGCCGGCTCCGCCGCCGATACCGCCCGTCCGTACGGCGATCGAGCCGTACGGTGTCCGCAGCCGCGCCCATGTGCCGGTCCTGAGCAGCGCCACCGGCGCGTTCTCGGGCATCGGGCGCAGGAAGCCCACCGACTGCGCCGCGTGGACGGCGCGCAGCGGCAGGCCCGTGTCCTCGACCGTCCGGGACCAGATCTCGTGGCCGATCCTGTCGCGTTCGGCGCGGTCGCGGTGCGCGGCGGGCAACGCCTCGTCGCGCGTACGGAATTCGGCGACCGCCGCCGCGACCGCCTGGCGCAGCGCGGCGGGTCCCGGCAGGCCCGGTACCAGCTGCCAGCCGCCGCGCGGTGGCAGCACCCCGGTCCACGGAGGCCCGGTGACGGCGGCGGGCAGCGCGAAGCCGCCCGTCAACTCGTCGATCGCTTCGAGGAGTTCACCGGCGGAGACGGTGACGTCCAGCTCCGCCGCAGCCGCGGGCACGGCCTCCGACGGCTCGTCACGCAGCCGCGCCGTACGGATCGCCAGGACCTCGAACGCCGGGGGCCGCCCGAACACCGCCACGGCCCCGCCGCCCACCTGGAGGCGTACCGCGGCCGCCCGGTCGTAACGGATCAGCCGGCCGAGGAAGGCGGCGAGATCCGCCGCCTCCGCCGTGTCGGCGAGCCGCAGGGCCCGCACGGTCGTCGCCGTCATGCCGCGAGCGCCTCCGCGTCGTCCAGGTACTTCAGGAGGAAGGACTTCTCCTCGGCGGTGATCCGCCGCGGCCGGCCCGCCTGGAGGTCGTACGGCACGATGACCGTCGAGGCCCGCACGTACACCTGGTCCTCGTCCTTGATCTCGTACGCGATCGTGAGCGTCGCCGCCCCGATCTTCGTCACCCACAGCTCGATGGCCACCGGCTCGTACCGGTGCACCAGCGGCAGCTTGTAGTCGATCTCGTGCCGGGCCACGACGGACCCGCCCGAGAAGGACGGCGAGCCGTCCCCCTGCGCCAGCCGGAACATGAAGTCGATACGCGCTTCCTCCAGATAGCGGAGGAAGACGACGTTGTTGACGTGCCCGAAGGCGTCCATGTCCGACCAGCGCATGGGGCAGCTGTAATGGTGGCGGGCCATGTCAGCCTCGGGTCAGCTTCTTGTACGTGGCGCGGTGCGGCCGGGCCGCGTCGGCACCGAGCCGCTCCACCTTGTTCTTCTCGTACGCCTCGAAGTTGCCCTCGAACCAGAACCACTTGGACTCGCCCTCGTACGCCAGGATGTGCGTGGCGACGCGGTCGAGGAACCACCGGTCGTGAGAGATGATCACGGCCGCGCCGGAGAACTCCAGCAGCGCGTTCTCCAGGGACGACAGGGTCTCGACGTCGAGGTCGTTGGTCGGTTCGTCGAGGAGCAGCAGGTTGCCGCCCTGCTTGAGGGTCAGCGCCAGGTTGAGGCGGTTGCGCTCACCGCCGGACAGGACGCCTGCCGGCTTCTGCTGGTCCGGGCCCTTGAAGCCGAACGCGGAGACGTACGCCCGCGAGGGCATCTCGACATGACCGACGTTGATGTAGTCCAGCTCGTCGGAGACGACGGCCCACAGCGACTTCTTCGGGTCGATGTTGCCGCGGCCCTGGTCGACGTAGCTGATGTTGACCGTGTCGCCGACCTTGATGCTGCCGGAGTCCGGCTCCTCGAAGCCCTGGATCATCTTGAAGAGCGTGGTCTTGCCTGCGCCGTTCGGGCCGATGACCCCGACGATGCCGTTGCGCGGCAGCGTGAAGGAGAGGTTGTCGATGAGGACCTTGTCGCCGAACGCCTTGCTCAGGTTCTCGACCTCGACCACGACGCTGCCGAGCCGCGGGCCCGGCGGGATCTGGATCTCCTCGAAGTCCAGCTTCCGCATCTTGTCGGCCTCGGCGGCCATCTCCTCGTAACGTGCCAGCCTGGCCTTGGACTTGGCCTGGCGCCCCTTCGCGTTGGAGCGGACCCATTCGAGTTCGTCCTTGAGCCGCTTGGCGCGCTTGACGTCCTTCTGGCCCTCGACCTTGAGACGTGCCTGCTTGGTCTCCAGGTACTTGGAGTAGTTGCCCTCGTAGCCGTGCAGCCGGCCGCGGTCGACCTCGCAGATCCACCCGGCGACGTTGTCGAGGAAGTACCGGTCGTGAGTGACGGCGACGACGGCGCCCGGGTACTTGGCGAGGTGCTGCTCCAGCCACTGCACGGACTCGGCGTCCAGGTGGTTGGTGGGCTCGTCCAGCAGCAGCAGGTCGGGCGCCTCCAGCAGCAGCTTGCAGAGCGCGACACGGCGGCGCTCACCGCCGGAGAGGTTGGTGACGGCCCAGTCGCCGGGCGGGCAGCCCAGCGCGTCCATGGCCTGCTCCAGCTGGGTGTCCAGGTCCCACGCGTTGGCGTGGTCCAGGTCCTCCTGGAGCTTGCCCATCTCGTCCATCAGGGCTTCGGAGTAGTCGGTCGCCATCAGCTCGGCGACCTCGTTGAACCTCTTCAGCTTGCCCATGATCTCGGCGGCGCCGTCCTGGACGTTCTCCAGCACCGTCTTGTTCTCGTCCAGCGGCGGCTCCTGGAGGAGCATCCCGACCGAGTATCCGGGCGACAGGAATGCCTCGCCGTTGGACGGCTGCTCCAGCCCGGCCATGATCTTCAGCACGGTGGACTTACCGGCGCCGTTGGGGCCGACCACACCGATCTTCGCGCCGGGCAGGAAGCTCTGCGTCACGTCATCGAGGATGACCTTGTCGCCGTGCGCCTTGCGCGTCTTGCGCATCGTGTAGATGTACTCAGCCAAGAGAAACCGTCCGGCAGATCGAGAAGGGCCAATGTGCGGCTCCACCGCGTGAGGGCAGATGAAGCCATCTTGCCGCACGTCCCTCCCTGGGGAGAAACCGCGTGTCCAGGCCTCGGACACCCCGTCCCGACCTGCGGTCGGCGCGGGGACGCCCCGGGCGGCCGGGGGCGATGACGTGGCGGCCGACGGCACACGGCCCTGACAGCCGCTCCGGCGCGCGGCTCCGGCGCGCGACCGGATTCGTCTGCGCGTCGGAGCCGCTGTCAGGGGGCGGCCGGGTGCCGTGCCGCTCGGGGCGGGTCAGGTCAGGTCGGGTCGGGGACGGGTCAGTCCTCGGTGGAGGGGTCGTTCCTCTTACGGACGAAGAAGACCGCCGCGCCGCCGATCAGGACCAGCCCGATCGCTACGCCCGCGATCATCGGGGTGGCGTTGGAAGTGCCCGTCTCGGCCAGGTCGAGCCCGTCCGTACCGGCGACGCCGCCCGTCGTGGCCGGGGCCAGCTGAGTGGTGGTCTCGTCGGCCGGCGGGCCGGGGTTCCCGCTGGTCCGGCAGTCGAGCACGCCCTGGAAGTTCTTGGTGAAGCCCCCGGGCCCGGTGATCGTGAAGTCGTACGCCTGGTCCTCGGCGACCGGCACGGTGACCGTCCTGGACTTGCCCGCCTCGACCGCGTACTCCTCACCGGCGAGTGTGAAGGCGAACGGCTCGTCGCCCTTGTTGGCCGCCGTGACGTCCACACCGCCCTCCGCGCAGTTCTTCTCGGCGGTGATCGCCGGTATCGCGCCCTTCGCGGCCCACGTGGCGGCGGCCGTCGCCGAGACCGTGGACTCGCTGGAGCCGGCCAGGATCTGCGTCTGGCTCTTGGTGACCCCGGCGAACGCCCTGCCCACCGGCACCGACGTGCTCGCCTGCACGCTCAGCGTGGCCGTGCCGTCGGCCGCGTCCTCGGGGACGTCGAAGTAGAGCCGCGCGCCGTCGGCCGCCTCGGCGACGGGCTTGCCGTCCTTGTCGGTGATCTTGATGCCCATCGCGGCGGCGTCGGCGGGCGGGGACACCGCGACACTGTCCGCGTCGGTACGGACGGTGACCGGCCCGATACGCTCGCCGCTCCGGCCGGAGACCGCGCCGGGCTCCAGGGTGAGCGAGGCCTTGGGCTCACCGAGATTGTCGGCGCTGCGCTCCAGCCAGTCGGCCAGCTTCTCGGCCTGCGGGTCGACGGCGTCGACGTCCGCGTCGTCGGAGTGGCGCCAGATGGCGACCTGCGTACCGGCGGCGGCGGTCTGCGCGGTGAGCGGCCCGGTGCCCGCGTCGTCGGCGAGCGCCGCGAGGTCGTCGACCTGGGGGTAGGAGTTCTGCAGGATCCAGCGGATCTTCCCGGCGTTCTTGTTCGCGCCGAGCGAGGTCTGCGCCCAGGGCGTCTCCAGATACTTCGCCTGGTCCTGGGTGGGGTTGTGGATGTCGATGCAGTACGTCTTGAGCTTGCCGCCGCCGTCGACGGTCATCTCGAAGAGGCCGGCGGGCAGTTCGTGCTTCTGGCCGTCCGAGGTGAGCACGGCCTTGTCGAACGTCATGAGGCCGTCGAGCGTGGCTGCGGCGCCGCCGCGGTGCTGAAGCGCGTCGTCAGCCACGGCCGCACCCGCGCCGACCATGGAGCCCACCACGACAAGGCCCGAGACGGCCATCGAGGCGGCGAGACGGGCGGCGCCCCGCCTACGAGCGGTTGGAGCGAGGAACGCAGACAACACAGACAGCGCAGACAACACAGATTTTTCCCTCCGGGCGAGGTCCTCCGCGTGGGACGCGTGGGGGGATTTCCTCACCAGCAGCCTCAAGTGCCCCATGAGTACTCGGGAATCCTATGGATGGAGGAGTCGGCCGATGCCCGTTCATGCGTTCCGATAACCGTTCCGAATCGGAATCGTTATCGCTCGCACCTTCGAAGTCGATCGACTCTCGACAAATCTCCACAACTCCCCGGTCAGAGCGGTCCGATCGGCGCCGCGACCGCCCCGACCGGCGCCGGCGACTCGTCGTGTTCGGACGGCCACAGTTGCGTACGCACCGGTTTGCCGACCGCGCCGGTGCCGGAGTCGGCAGCGGCCGCGTGCGCGGCGGAACTCGCCGCCGCCACATCCGCCGGACGCTCCGTCAGCGCCGGATTCGCCCGCGCCACCCGCTTGAACGCCGAGGTCCCCCACGTCAGATCGTGACCGATCGACAGCGCGTCGATGTCCACGAACGTCCTGCGCTGCCCGTCCTTCGCCTCGTCCCGCACACGCAGCCTGCCGTGCACGACCAGCGGGTCACCGACATTGACCGACGCGGTGAGATTCGCCCCGAGATTCCGCCACGCGCAGACGGTGTAGAAGCTCGTACTCCCGTCCGTCCAGACCGAATTCCGGCGGTCCCAGCGGCGCGGAGTCACCGCGAATCTGAACCGCGCCACCCCACCCGTCGGCGTTTCCCGATACTCCACCCCCGTCGCGGCGTTCCCCACCAGCGTCACCACGGTGTCGTTCATGGCAGCCCCCCTCTTCTCCGGCTTCCCGGCTCCCCGGTGCGCCGTCTCTCCGGCCCCGTCGACCGACCACCTCATGCTGGACCGGATGGGAAATTCCTGCTGACGCCTGTGGATAACTCGCCAGTTCTGAATATCTCCGTCACCCGTACGTGGTCGCGCCCCGACGCCAGGCGCACGAGACACGGACGCCAGGCGGACGAGAGGGCACATGAGAGGCGGACAAGGAGTGGACGGGGACGCGGCTACCTCGTCACGCCCGACACCGTCGAGTACTGCTCCCGCACCTCCCGGTACCGCATCAGCTCCGCCGCGATCGGATCGAGCACCTTGGCCCGCCCGCACCCGGCCGCCGCCTCCCGCAGCCGCCGCTCGGCGTCCTGCCCGTACCGCCTGGCCGGCCCCCGCGCCGCCGCCGCGCACGCCCACTCCACCAGCGGCCCGCCGATGATCCCGGCCAGCATCACCAGCACCGGCGGGACGATGCCGGGCTGGAGCACGCCGATGATCTGGCCGACCAGCCACAGCCCGCCGAAGATCTGAAGCAGCGTCATGGACGCCTGCGCGAGCACCGCCGCCGGCCACCACGCGGGGCGCGCGGGGCGCCCGCTCGGCGGCCCCGCCGTCACGGCCAGTTCGTCCAGCGCCTCCGGCAGCCCGACGGCGCCGCGGACCGCCGCCTCGCGCACGGCCTGCGCCCACGGCCTCGGCAGCCCGGCCGCCGCGTCCTCCGCGACCGTACGGACGGCCTGCTCGACCCGCTGCCTGGCGGTGAGTTCGTCCTCCACGATCACCTCGGCGCGCGGCGCGGTGCCGCCGGGCGTCCGGGTGCGCTCGTACCAGCGCCACAGCCGCAGCCACGGCGTCCCGCACGCGCGACCCGCGTTCCTGCGCCACTCGCGCTCGGCCGCCTCGCCCGTGGCCACCGCGCCGACCGCCCACGCGAGCCGGTCGGCGAACTCCTCGCGGGAGCGCTCGCCGAGCCCCGTGCGCCCGTCGGCGACGTACACCGAGCGCAGCCGCCTCGCGGCCGCGTCCACATCGGCCGACAGCCGCCGGGCGGCGGCGCTGCGCTCCTGGACGAAACGGCCGACCAGCTCGCGCAGTTCGCCCACGCCCTGACCGGTGAGCGCGGAGATCGGCAGCACGGTGGCTCCCGGCTCGCCGTGCTCGCCGAGCGCCATGCCGTCCTCGTCCAGCAGCCTGCGCAGATCGTCCAGGACCTGGTCGGCGGCCTCGCCGGGCAGCCGGTCGATCTGGTTCAGCACGACGAAGGTGATCTCCGCGTGGCCGGCGAGCGGCCGCAGATAGCGCTCGTGGAGCGCGGCGTCCGCGTACTTCTCCGGGTCGACCACCCAGATGACCGCGTCGACCAGTGCCAGTACCCGGTCGACCTGGTCCCGGTGCGCCACGACGGCGGAGTCGTGGTCGGGGAGGTCGACGAGGACGAGACCCTCCAGTTCCTCGTCCCCGTCGCCGCCCGCGAGCGGCCTGCGACGCAGCCTCCCTGGGATGGCGAGCCGGTCGAGCAGCCCGGCGGCGCCCTCGGACCAGACGCAGGCGATGGGCGCGGACGTGGTCGGCCTGCGCAGCCCCGTCTCGGAGATCGGTACTTCCGCCAGCGCGTTGAACAGCGTCGACTTGCCGCTGCCGGTGGCACCCGCGATGGCCACGACGGTGTGCCGCGACGAGAGCCGCTGCCGCGTGGACGCCTCGTCCAGCACGCGTCCGGCCTCGGCGAGCGTGGTCCCCTCGATACGGGTCCGCGACAGGCCCACCAACTCGCGCAGGGCGTCGAGCCGTACGCGCAGCGGTCCCTCGTAGGCGCCCCCGATGGGCTGGTGGAGATCGGCCGGGGCCGCCGCCGTAACGTCGTCCCTCTCGACCGCCTCCACTCCGACGGTGACGCCCGAGCCACCCGTGGCCTTGCGTCCGGCCGCGTGCCGGGCGATCAGCCCGTCGTCCCAGCGCCGCCCCGCGCCGCCCGCGGCGCCGCCCGCGTCCGTCACACCCGCCCCGAGCCCGGCCCCGATCTCACCGGGCCCGTCCGTCAACGTCGTCACGTCCGTCACGTCCGCCATCTCGGTCACATCTCCTTCTGCAGTACGGAAAGCGCGGCGATGAGTTCCGCCTGCGGCTCCGGCGCCACTTCGAGCGCGTCGAGCGGAGCCAGCCGCCGGTCCCGTTCGCCGTGCAGTACGTCGTCGATGTACGTCGCCACCAGGTCACCGCCCTTGTCGCGCAGCCGCAGCGCGCCCTGCGCCCCGATCCGCTCGGCGAGCCGCTCCCCCGCGACCCGGGTGCGGTGCCCGCCCAGGAGGGCGGCGGCCAGGAGGGCGGCGACCGTCTCGGCGTCGGGCGCGGCATTGCGTTCGAGGAGCCGTACCTCCTCCTCGGCCAGCTCCTCCACGACCCGCCGCCAGCGCCGTACGGCCATCCCGATCCGTTCGGACACCTCCCTGTCCGGCCCGGGTGTCAGGACCCCCGCCGACGCCGGCTCGCGCCGCCATGCCTCGGTGACCTGCTCGTCGGCGGCGGCGACGGCGCACTGGAGCAGCGCGGCCAGGCTCTCGACCAGCGAGTCGAGCAGTTCACGCGCCGAGCTGTCCCTCGGATAGCCGCGCCAGCGGGTCCGCGCGTCCCCGGCGAGCACGGCACCGGCCTTGAGCCGCCTGCGTACCCGCTCACGCTCGGAGGCGTACGCCTCCTCGACGGCGCCCGTGAGGCGTACGGCGGCGGCGTACTGCGCCGCGACGGCCCCCGCGAGCTCCGGCATCCGCACGTTGAGCGAACCGATGACGCCCGCGGCCGTACGGACGACGGCCTGCTGACGGGCCGCCGGGTCCCGCACCCGGTGCGTCAGCCAGGCGAGCAGCGGCGCGACGGCGGTGGTGGGCAGCAGCCCGCTGCCGCCGCCCGCCGACTCGGGCAGTTCGGGGATGGTGAAGCGGGGTACGTCGCCCAGACCCGCCTTGGTGAGCAGCGCCGCGTACTGACGTGACACCTCGTCAATCACCTGGTGCGGCACCCGGTCCAGGACGGTCACGAGCGAGGCGTCGTACTCCTTCGCCGTGCGGAGCAGATGCCAGGGCACCGCGTCGGCGTACCGGGACGCGGTGGTCACCATCACCCACACGTCGGCCGCGCAGATCAACTCGGCGGCGAGAACGCGGTTCCGTACGACGAGCGAGTCGATGTCGGGCGCGTCCAGCAGGGCGAGGCCGCGGGGCAGCGCCACGGCGGTGTCGATGCGCAGCGCGTTCTCGTCGTCCCCGCTCCAGGCCCCGGCCCCGCCGTCCTCCTCCTGCTGGGTCAGCCAGACGCGCGACAGCTGCGGAAGGACCCGTACGCCGTCGAACCAGTGGCAGTCGTCGGGATGGCACACCAGTACGGGTGTACGGGTGGTGGGCCGCAGCACGCCCGCTTCGCTGACCCGCCGCCCCACAAGGGAGTTGACGAGCGTCGACTTCCCGGCCCCGGTGGATCCGCCCACCACGGCGAGCAGCGGCGCTTCGGGGTCCCGCAGGCGCGGCACCAGATAGTCGTCGAGCTGTGCGAGCAGTTCCTCCCTGGTCTGCCGGGCACGCGGAGCCCCGTCGAGAGGGAGTGGAAGACGCACGGCGGCGACACGGTCGCGCAGCGCGGAAAGTGCGTCGATCAGCTGAGGCCGTACGTCCAAGGTCACCACATGCGAAGAATGCCCAATTTTGGCGCCTTTTTGAAGCGTATAGACATCTCCTGCGCGCCGGTCAGGCGCGGGGGACAGACGGGACGAGTGGGGCACAGGCATAACGAGTGCACAACACCCGTAGCTTCAGGCGCGAAAAGCACTGCAGGAATCGCACCTGCCTGCGATTATCGGTTCGCTTCACTGAACCTCCACATCGTGCCACGCAGGTGAAGCAACCGGGCCAGGGTGAACGGAGCCCTATCCTTGTCCCGGCACAGGTCACGGACCGCGCGGAACTGCCTCACCGGCACTCCGGGCCCCCGAGGCCAGGTATCGGCCCCCGTAGCTCAGTGGATAGAGCAGGCGCCTTCTAAGCGCTTGGCCGCAGGTTCGAGTCCTGCCGGGGGCGCCACTGACGTAGCGTCAATTGGGCGACGTTCTTGCAGGCCGGGCCGGTCTCCACGTGGGCTTACGAGGCCACGCCGCCCGTTGCCCACCGCCCGCCGCCCGCCGCCCGCCGCCAACAACAAAGGATTCCGCGGGCGTTCAACGCGTCGCCGGCGGAGCGGGCCACGACTTCAGAAGGTCGAGGGCCTCCTGGATCAGTTCCATCAGTCTCTCCGCCGGCTCGTCCTGGGCGCGCAGCCAGCGTTCCTTCGCGGTCTGCACCGCGGCCCCTACCACTCCGACGGCCAGGCGCGGGTACATGTCGGCGTCGGGGTCCACTCCCATGCGCACGGCGAGCACCCCCGCCAGCACGTGGCCGTGTTCCGTGGTCCGCTCCAGGCTTTTGGCCAGCAGGGGCGGGTTGGCCATGATCAGGCGCTGGACTCTCAGGTAGCGCTCGCCGTCCTCCCCGGAACCGCCGTCGATCACGGCGAGGGTGGCGGCCCGCAGTGCCTCCAGCGGGGATTCCATGTCCGGACGTGCGACGAGTTCACGCAGCAGGGCGGCGTTGTTGTCGTCCTCGTACCCGAGGATCACGCCTTCCTTCGAGCCGAAGTAGCGGGGGAGGGTGCGGGGCGAGACGTTCACCACCGCGGCGATGTCCTCCAGGGATGTCGCGTGGAAGCCCTTGCGCTCGAACAGGTCGGTCGCCTATGGGCAGTTGGGCGCGGAGCATCATCACGAGTGCTAATTTGACAGCCGAAGACATTTTGCACGTCATGCATAAATCCCCCAACTGACGGGAATGCCATGGCCGTTACCGCCCGCAGCACCCTCTCCGACGCCGGGTCTCCGCTTCCACTGCCGGTTCCACGCGAACGGGAATGCCCCTTCCTCCCGGCGCCCGAGGTCGCCCGGCTCAGGGCGGACCTTCCGGTGGCGCGGGTTGTCGGCCCCACCGGCGTCGAGGCGTGGCTGGTGACCCGCTATGCCGACGTACGCGAAGTGCTCGGCGATCCCGAGCGATTCAGCAACCGTTCAGGACAGACGCCGCACATCCTGGCCGACCCGCCGCCCGACGCACCTGTGACGGAGGGGTCGTTCGCACGGATGGACGGGGCCGAGCATCTGCGGTTCCGCCGGATCCTGGGGCCCGAACTCTCCTCGGTCAAGCGCATCGAACGGCTCCGCCCCACGGTGCAACGGCTCGTGGACGAGCGGCTGGACGCGCTCGGCGCCTCGGCCCCGCCGGTCGACCTCTACCAGCGGTTCGCCGTACCGCTCACCTCCACCGTCATCGCCGACCTGCTCGGAGTCCCCGCCGCCGAACACACGCTGTTCCAGAACGCGGGGGCCGCGCTCTTCACCGGGACCACCGACCCGGGGCAGAAGGCCGCCGCGTACGAAGCGCTCTTCGACTACCTGCGCCCCCTCGTACAGCAGCGGCGACACGAGCCCGGCGGCGACGTCCTCAGCAACCTCATCGCACGCGGCGACCGCAGCGACCAGCCGTTCACCGACACCGAGTTGGTCATGGCGGCGGCCGGCCTGCTCATCGCGGGCTTCGACACCACCGCCAGCATGATCAGTTACGGCGTACTGGCACTCCTGCACCACTCCGACCAGTTCACCACCCTGCGGGACAACCCCGGACTGGTACCGGGCGCGGCGGAGGAGTTGGTGCGGTTCCTCGGCGTCGGGGTGGGCATCATGCGGGAGGTCACCCGCGACACCGAGATCGGCGGGCGGCCGATCCCCGCAGGCGATTTCGTCGTCGCCGCCATCCAGTCCGCGAACCACGACCCACTCCAGTTCCCGGACGCGCACCGGCTCGACGTGACGCGCGACCCCACCAGGCACATCGGTTTCGGCCACGGCCCGCACCAGTGCGTCGGTCAGCAACTCGCCAGGCTCGAACTGCAGGTCGTACTCGAAACACTGCTGCGCCGAATCCCCAGCCTGCGCCTGGCCGTTCCGTTCACGGAGATCGAATTCAAGACCGACACCGTGGTCACCGGCCCCACCGCCCTCCCGGTCACCTGGGACGAGGTGCTCTGACGGCTCTGATGGCTCCGATGCGCGTTCACACCGAGGCCGAGAAGTGCGTGGCGGCGGGTGTCCACGTACTGGCCGCCCACCCCTGACACGGCCCGTACGGAGATCATCGGAAACCGTGTTTTCGAAAACTTGATTTTCGATGAGCGGATGCCTACAGTTCTGATGTCAGCTAGGGATGTCAGTCACGGATGATGGGGTGCGGCCATGGCGGAGGTACTGGCGGCGTCGGGCCGCCGCAAACTCACTCCGGAGCGTGAGCGTGAGCTGCTGCGGGTGACGGCGGAACTGGTCGGCGAGGTCGGGTACGACCAGGTGACCATGGCTGCGATCGCGCGGCGGGCCAAGTGCAGCACGGCGACGCTCTACCGGCAGTGGGAGAGCAAGCCGCGGCTGGTGGTCTCGGCGTGGAGGGCTCATGAGAGCGAGCGCGGTGGTGACATGGGGCAGCTCGACACGGGCAGTCTGCGTGGAGATCTGCGGGGAGTGGTGAGCACTCTGACGGCCGGAGACCCGGCCAATCACATGTTCGCGTCGGTGTCCGCCGCCATCGCGGAGAACGAGGGGCTGATGGAGGTCGTCCGCGAGATTCTGATCCATCCAATCCTGGAGAATCTGACCCAGTTGCTCGACCGCGCGGTGGCCAGAGGTGAGATCGCGGCCGGCAACCCGGTCATCGGGCTGACGCCCCAGATTCTGCTCGGCCCCTGGCTCGCGCAGGACATCCTCTACGGCACTCATGCCGACGAGGAGCTGATGGAGACCATTCTCGACACGGTTCTCCTGCCCGCGCTGGCACCGCGGGCCGCCGCCTCCCTGTGACCTGATTCCCGGAACGACGGCCCGCTCGCGCCGGAGGCCGGTCCCCCTGGCCGCGCCGTCTGTCGCCGTCTGTCGCTGTCTGCGAATTCCGCATCCTCCGAAGAACGGCCTGAGCGCCGCCTCCCTATTTCCGCATGCCTTCGAGGCCTCGCGCGCCCGTCGCGTGCCGGGCTCATGGCACCGCACGCCCAAAAGCATGAAAAGCACCTCGATTGGAGACCCTCCATGGCTACCTTCCTTCACCGGATCGGCAGATTCGCCTTCCGGCGACGCTGGCTCGTCGTCCTCCTGTGGGCACTCGTCCTGGGCGTGGTCGGCATCGGCGCCGCCGGCGGTTCGGGCCCCGTCAACTCAGGCACCACCCTGCCCGGCACCGAGGCCCAGCGGGCGTACGACCTGCTGGGGGAGAAGTTCCCGGCGGCCAACGCCGACGGGGCCACCGCCCGCATCGTCGTGCGGGCTCCCGGCGGGGAGAAGGTCGGCAGCGCCGCGAACAAGGCCGCGCTCGAAGTGACCCTGGCCGAGGTGAAGGAATCATCCCCGCGGGTGGCCCAGGTCAGCGACCCGTTCGCGACGCGCACCGTCAGCGCCGACGGTACGACTGCCTACGCGCAGGTCACCTATTCCGCGAAGGACGCGGACCTGACCGAAGGTGATCACACCGGTCTGGAGAAGGCGCTGGAGTCGGGCCGCGACGAGGGGCTGACGGTGGAGGCGTCCGGCAACGCGCTGGCTGCCCCGACGGAGAGCTTCATGGCCGAGGCCATCGGCTTCGCCCTGGCCGCCGTCATCCTCGTCATCACCTTCGGCTCGCTGATCGCCGCCGGTCTCCCGCTGCTCACCGCTGTGGTCGGGGTCGGCGTGAGTGCCGCCGCCATCACCGCGATCAGCGGTCCGCTCGACCTCACCAGCAACGCCTCGGCGTTGGCGACGATGCTCGGTATCGCCGTGGGAATCGACTACGCGCTGTTCATCGTCTCCCGCTACCGTTCGGAGCGCGCCGACGGTTACGACGCGCGCGAGGCCGCCGCCCGCGCCAACGGTACGGCCGGCTCCGCCGTGGTCTTCGCCGGACTGACCGTGGTCATCGCCCTCGCGGGTCTGTTGGTCGTGAACCTGCCCGTCCTCACCGCGATGGGTCTCGCCGCCGCCGGTGCGGTCGTCATCGCTGTTCTCGTCGCCACCACACTGATCCCCGCGCTCCTGGGCTTCGCGGGTGAACGCGTCCGCGGCAAGGCGGGCAGGCGGACCGCTGCCCGTACGACGGCCGAGACGAACAGCAGGGCCGAGACGAACAGGACGGCCGATACGAACACGACGGCCGGCGCTGCCGGCCCGGCCAAGGTAGGACTCGCGCAGCGGTGGATCTCCTACGTCCTTCGCAGGCCCGTGAGGGTCCTGCTGCTGAGCGTGGTCACCCTCGGTGTGATCGCTCTGCCTGTCTCGAAACTCGAACTGGGACTGCCGGACGACGGCTCCAAGGCCACCTCGTCCACCCAGCGCCAGGCGTACGACATGCTGGCGCAGTCCTTCGGGCCCGGCTTCAACGGTCCCCTCACGGTGACCGTCGACGACCAGGACCCCACCGTCGCCCGCAGCAGCGCCACGGACCTCGGCAAGTCCCTCGCCGGCCTGCCGGACGTGGCCGCCGTGACCCCGGCCGCCTTCAACGAGGCCGGCGACACCGCCATCATCACCGTCATTCCCAAGAGCACACCCGGCAGCGAAGCCACCAAGGGCCTTGTCGAGGACATCCGCTCGCTGAGCACCGACCTCAAGTCGGACACGGGGGCACGCTCCCTGGTGACCGGTACGACGGCGCTCAACATCGACACCTCGGCCAAGTTCAGCGCGGCGATCGTGCCCTACCTGGCCCTCGTCGTCGGCCTGGCCTTCCTCGTACTGATCCTGGTCTTCCGTTCGATCCTCGTACCCGTCAAGGCGGCCCTCGGCTTCCTCCTGTCGGTGCTCGCCTCCCTAGGAGCACTCGTCGCCGTCTTCCAGTGGGGCTGGCTGAAGGACCTGATCGGCCTGGAGCAGACGGGGCCGATCATGAGCCTGATGCCCATCCTCATGGTGGGCGTCGTATTCGGCCTGGCTATGGACTACCAGGTGTTCCTGGTCACCCGCATGCGCGAGGCGTACGTCCACGGCGCCGACGCCCGTACCGCGATCGAATCAGGTTTCAAGCACAGCGCCACCGTCGTCACAGCCGCGGCCCTCATCATGATCTGCGTGTTCGCCGGCTTCGTCGGCTCGCACGACGCCATGCTCAAGTCACTCGGATTCGGCCTCGCGGTCGCTGTCGCCTTCGACGCCTTCATCGTCCGCATGACGATCGTGCCCGCCGCTCTCGCCCTCCTCGGCAAACACGCCTGGTCCCTGCCCGGATGGATCGACCGCATCCTGCCCGACGTCGACATCGAAGGCGAGAAGCTCACCACCCACACGCCCGCCCCCGCGGACCGCGAGCCCAGCTTCGCAAGCACGGACGCGACCCGCTGACACCACCCGCCACCCGCCACCCGAAGGACAGGCCCTTACGCCCGCCGCCTCTGCCCCTCCGCGGTAATTCCACCGGACGCGCAAAAGGTGCTGTTCCCGCCGGACGCGCTTTGTATGAGACGGGCTGCCCGCGATCGCCGGTCCGTGAAATCCGCGATCGTGTCGTGGTCCGGAGCACGGCCAACCACTGGAACGACCTGCGGGCGAGGTGGAACCGTATGACCGAGACGCAGCGCGCACAGGACGGCACCGGCGGGACCGGCGAGACCGGAACGGGGAACGAGCGACACGTCGTACGCTCCCCCTCCCCCGCTGTGGCCGACCTTCGCCGTACCGGAATCAATCCCGACTTCTGGTATCCGGTCGCCGTATCCGGGAGCGTACGGAAGAACAGCGCTTTCGCCGCCGGCTTCGCGGGTGAGCGGATCGCGCTGTACCGGGGTGGGAGCGGCACCGTCTACGCCCTGGAGGACCGGTGTGCGCACCGCCAGGTGCCGCTGAGCATGGGTGTCGTGGAGGGCGAGTCCCTGCGGTGCTGCTATCACGCCTGGGCCTACCGGGGCAACGGCCGCATCTCACAGATCCCCTATCTGCCCAAGGGCGTGGACCGGCCGCCGCGAGGCGTACGGGCCTACCCGGTCCGCGAGGCGTACGGGCTGGTCTTCGTGTTCCCCGGCGACCCGGAGAAGGCTGCCGAGACACCATTTCCCGAACTGCCCACGTACGCCTCGGCCGAGCACAGGACCATGACGTTCTCGCGCACGGTGCAGTGCCACTACTCGTTCATGCACGAGAACCTGCTCGACATGAACCATCAGTTCCTGCACCGGGGCGTCCTCGGCCGGATCCAGCCGGAACTGCTCGGCTACGACACCGGTCCGCACTCGGTGGAAGCCCGGTACCTGTTCACTCCCGCCGGCGGGAAGAAGGACCGCGGTGCGGGTCTGCTCTCCGCCGAAGGCATCGGCGGCGGCAAGTCGCCGGACGTCATCACCGTCCGTACGCAGTACCCGTACCAGACTCTTCAGGCGCTCCCCGAGAAGGCCGAACTCCCGGCGTTCTCACTGTGGGTGGCGTACGTACCGGAAGATGCCGAGCAGCGCACCAATCACGTCTACGGCCTGCTCATGATCAAGAAGCCGCCCGTCCCCGGCGCGCTCCGCCTCGCCTGGCCGTTGATCCGGCGCTTCACCGAGCGGGTGTTCGCGGAGGACCGGATGGCGGTGGAGTCGGAGCAGCGGGCCTGGGACGAACAGGGCTCGGACTGGAACCAAGAGGTCTTCCCGCTGATCCTCGACGTCCGGAAGGTACTGCGCTCCAACGGCGTCCCCATCCGGCCCAAGGCGGACCTGTGCGCCGCCTCCACCCTCTGCGGCAACGCACCGCACACGGGCCCCGCACCGCACGCCGAGGCCGACAGGGCGCCGAGTTGACGGATCGAACCGAACCGGGACGGGGGAAGCGCTACCCCCAGGTGAGCGGATCGAGATGGAGATAGAACCTCTCCCGGTCACGGTCGAGCGCGCTGCCGTACCGCGTGGCGAACGCCTCGTCGGCGGAGTTCGCCTGCCGTTCGTCGGCCCATGTCTCCCGGGAGTTGGCGAGAAGGAGAGCGATGTCGGCGTACGGGTCGGCCCGACCCAGGCGGCCGAGATCGATGAAGCCCGCCACGTCCATGGTCTCCGGATCGAGGACGATGTTGGGCAGGCACAGATCCCCGTGACAGACGACACTCTCGACGGCCTCCTGGGCGAGCCGCTGTTCGAGCTGCGGGACGAGGCGCGCGAGCAGTTCGTCGGCGGGCGTCAGTTGCTGGTCCTCGGGGAGGAATTCCGGATTGACCGCGCCTCGCGCGACGACGTCGCGGGCGGTCGCGAACATCCGCGAGAGGTCGCGACTGAACGGGCACTTCGCCACCGGTACGTCGTGCAAGTGGCGTACGGCGTCGGCGATCCGCTCCCACGCCGCCCGCAGCTCCGGAGCGGCGACCCGATCGGCGGGGACTCCCGCGACGGCGCTCGTCAGCAGGCAGACGGCATCGGGGGTGACACGCCAGTCGAGTACGCGCGGACCCGGGACGCCCTGCCCACCGAGCCAGTCGACGCGATCACGTTCTTCTTCCAAGGAGGTCGCGGAGTCGGCGGGCACACACTTGGCGTACCGCGAGCCGTCCTCGGACCGAAAGACACTGGCCTCGGACTCGCCGTCCGTGACGGGCTCCCATACGCCGCCGTCGTGGCCGGCGCGCAGCAGAGTCCGGAACATCGCATCGATCACATCGGCCACCCTAACCAGCACGGCCCGCACCGCACTCGGCATTAAACGCGGGGAGCTCTCGCCGCGTCCGTCGCTTGCCGGTCCAGCGGGAAGCCGTTGACGAGCCTTGACTTGAAGTGCACATCAACCGAGAGAGTTCGCGACGCACCCCCCACCCCCTCTCCAACTCGCGGAGCACTCATGCGTTTTCGTACTCTCGGCCGCCGTCACGACGCCACCCCCGGCCCCCGCGTCAGCACCCTCTGCCTGGGCACCATGCCGTTCGGAACCCGTGTCGACGAAGCCACCTGCTTCGCGATCCTGGACCGTTTCGTGGAGCGGGGAGGCACGTTCATCGACACCGCCAACTGCTACTCGTTCTGGGAGGAAGGCGCCCACGGCGGCGACAGCGAAGAAGTGATCGGGCGCTGGCTGGCGGCACGCGGGAATCGGGACGAGATCGTGCTCGCCACCAAGGCCGGCGCCCGCCCGGCGGGGCCGGGAGTCTGGCCCGCGAACGCCGAAGGGCTGTCCGCCCAAGCCCTGCGCGCCGGCGTCGAGGGCAGCCTGCGCCGACTCGGCACCGACCGGGTCGACGTCCTCTTCGGGCACATCGAGGACCGCGCGACCCCGCAGACCGACACCGTCGAGGGGTTCGGCGCACTCGTCGCCGACGGCACCGTCGGCATCGTGGGGGCCAGCAACCAGGCGACCTGGCGCATCGAGCGCGCCCGCTCCCTCGCCCGCGCACGCGGTCTGGCCGGGTACACGTGCGTCCAGCAGCAGTACACCTATCTACGGCCCAGGCCCGGCGCCACCTTCGGTACGGGCGAGCACGTCACCCCGGAGCTCCTCGACTACGCGCGCACCGAGAAGGCCGACCTCACCCTGCTCGCGTACACCCCGCTCCTCAGCGGTGCCTATACGAACCCGGCCAAGCCTCTCCCGGCGCAGTTCGACCACCCGGGCGCCACCGCGCAACTCGCCGCGCTGCGCGAGGTCGCGCGGGAGACCGGCGCCACCGCCGGACAGGTCGTGCTGGCCTGGCTGCTCGGCGGAGATCCGCAGATCATCCCCGTCATCGGCGCCAGCGGACTCGCCCAACTCGACGAGTCCCTGGACGCGCTGGACGTGCGGCTCACCCAGGACCAGTGCGACCACCTCGACCAGGCCGGGTGAGGCGCGGTAAGGCGCGGTGAGGTGGCAGTGAGACCGCGGTGAGGCCGATTGGACCTCTATAAGAGGTCACCATTGGTCCTGGTGACCGGGCCGTCCGGACGGTCGGATGAGGAGAGCGCACCCGCTTCCCCGACCCGATTCTGGAGAACCCACGCCGTGACCACCGCCAGCGCCTCCGACGACTTCGACCGGTGGATCAGGAACGACTTCGTCGCTCTCAATACGCGGCTGGAGGAGGCGTACTTCGCGGCCGAGGCGCAGATTCTGCACGGCCGGGCGGAACTTGAGACGGTCAAGCGACGGATCGGCCGCGAAGGCGCCGAACTGGTCGGGCGGATCACGGAAGGCGGTGCGCCGCGCTCGCTGCCCACGGGTGACGACGAGCGGTACGAACTCCTCGGCTCGGTCGGGTTCTACCTCGGTGCCTGCCGCCGTCATGAGATCGAGGGGCCGCAGTCCGCGGCCTGGCCACTCGCCCAACTGCTGGGGTCGTCGCTCGGCGTCGTACCGCGGTTCGTCTTCGCCCACCAGGTTCTGTACAACCGGGCGGTCGGGGACACCTTCCGTACGTTCACGGCGCTCGACGACGAACGCGTCTTCCTCCTCTACAACGGCCTTTCGATGCTGGCGTACCAGCGCACGGCCGCCGCGCTGCGCCGCGTCCCGACGCTCGGCGTCTCCAGCCCGCTGACGGCGTATCTGCTGCGGGAGGCGCGGTCGGGACTCGAAGACGTACTGGACCTGGGCAGGACGCTGAGCAAGACACTCGACGTCGACCGGTTCTTCCTGAACATCAGGCCGTACTTCAAAGCGCATCGCGTCGGCGGCGTGGAGTACCGGGGCGTGAACGGGGGCGACTTCGCCGCGATCAACTCGATCGACGTGCTGCTCGGCCTCTGTTCGCCGTACGACCCCTTCTACCAGGCCCTGTTGACGGAGAAGTACCCGTACGTGCCGCCGGAGGACCAGGCGCTGCTGCGGGCCACCATGACGGCCGAGCCGCTGCTCGACGCCTTCCTCCGGGAGACGGCGGCCGGTCCGCTCACGCCCCAACTGCGCGACAACGCCGAGCTGTTCCTCACCGTCTGCCGACTGCACGGCGCCGCGTCGGCTTTCCACCACCACCGGCTCGTCGTCCCCTTCCTCCAGGCTCCCGCCGCCCGCGCGCCGCAGGAGCAGGGGGAGGAGCAGGAGTCCGAGGCGGCCGATCTGACGACCAGCGGGCCGCCGCTCCATGTGGTCATGGGCACCCTGGCACGCCTGGTCGACCTGAGGACCGCCCGGCAGCGGCCAGAAACGGACGGCGGCGGCAGCGCGCGCCCGTCACTCGACCGACTGCGGCACGCACTGGACGCCGCTCCCCGATCCGGCCTCCGTACGAACGACAGGTCTACGAACGACGGGTCTACGAACGACAGCCCTTAGACGCCGAGCGGCCAGACCGCGAAGCCCGCGCTCTTCGCGAGCGATATCAGTTCGTCCACACGCCGGGGGCTCAGGCACGCCATCGGATAGCAGTCCGACTCGATGTCGAGGATCACCAGGGCGGTGCCGACCTCGCGGTAGTGCCGGCCGCACGCCTGGAGGAAGTCATGGGTGGTCAGCTCCATCTCGGCGTCGTCGAACAGCACCCAGGGATCGACGGCCGGACGTGAGGCCAGCCCTCCCAGCCGCCACCGGATCTCGTCCGCGCCCTCCTTCCAGTCGAGCTCCGCGAGGAGCTTCCGCTCGTGGAGCGCGTCGACCAGGGCTATCCAGGTCAGTCCCGGAAACGGCTCGTATATGCCACGGTCCTCCAGCCGGATCGCCCACGTACGCACATAACCCTCGGGGTCCTCGTAGGCGTGCCGCACCTGTTCGGCGACGGTCGGCTGGTCGGGCGCCAGCAGTGACGCGACGGCTGTCAGGGACGAGAGGACTCCGCCGTCGGCGGGACCGGGGCCGGGACCGGACATGGGTGTGCTCCTTCTGCGGCAAGGGGTCAACGGGTAGAGCGGTGCGTGTCGTTCGGCACCTGAAAACACCTTGCCACAGGGGTACGACAACGGGCCGAGGCCGTAGCGCGGCTACGGCCTCGATCCGCCCGCCGACCCCTTCGGTTCGGCGGGCTCGGCGGACGGCGCGGGCTCCCCCGGTCTCCCCGGATCCCCAGGCTTTCCCGGCTCGGCGGACGGCGTCGTCGTGCCCGTCACCCGCGTCCCCGGATGGAACAGCGAGCAGATGAACGCCAGCCCGAGCGCGATGGCCATCCCGTAGAACACCCACCGGTTGGCCTCCGCGAAGTCCATCCGGATCGCGTCCATCGAGTCCCGCATGGTCCGCGCGATGTCACCGCCGCCGGAGGGTTGCCGGGTGTCCGCCTGCCCGGACACGGCCTCCGCGACGCTCCGGGCGGCGTCCCGCGCCTCACCGGCCGGCACGCCCTTCGAGCGAAGGGTCTCGACGACCCGGTCGGTGGTGACATGCGTGAGTACGGTGCCGAACACCGCCAGTCCCACGCTCGCCGCGAAGTTACGGATGGTCTGGGTGATACCGGTGACCTCTCCGTAGGAGGCGCCGATCGCGCGGTTGACCGCGTCGGTGGAGGCCGGGGAGAGCAGCAGACCGATACCCGCGCCGGCCAACGCCACGTACGGCCACTGGTCGTGCATGGCGAGATCCGTCAACTTGGACGCCCACAAGGCGAATCCGACCGCCCCGATCGCGGTCCCGAGCCTGAGCGCCGGTCTGGCGCCCCGCTTGTCCAGGATGCGACCGCCCCACTGCGACGCGATGGCGAAGCCCACGAAGAAGTACAGCAGGAAGAGCGCGGCCTGGTTCGGCGACGAGCCCAACGAGACCTGTGCGTAGACCGACGCGAAGAAGAACACCGGGACGAACGCGAGCATGGCGAAGAACAGCACCGCGGAGTCCACGGCGAAGGCCCTGTCCTTGAAGACCTGGAGCTTGACGAGCGGATCCCGGACGCGGAGTTCGAAGAGGCAGAAGAAGACCAGGACGAGCACGCCGCCCACGATGCAGGCCCAGGTGGCCACGCTGTCCCAGCCCCACGTGGACGCCTGCTGGAAGCCGAGCACACTCAGCCCCATCCCGACGGCCACCAGCACGGCGCCGGGCACGTCGAGCCGGTCGCGGCGCGAGGTGTTCTTGATGTGCGCCATGGCCGTCAGTACGAGGGCGATCACGGCGACAGGGACGTTGACCCAGAAGATCGCCCGCCAGGTCCAGCCGGTGAGCCAGCCACCGAGCAGCGGGCCCACGGCGGTGAGAGCACCGGAGAGCCCGAAGAACAGCGCCAGGGCCCGGCCACGCCGCTCGACGGGGAACACGGCGATGACCACGGCGAGCGCCGCCGGAAACATCAGCGCGGCGCCGAGGCCCTGGAAGGCCCGGAAGGTGATGAGCCAGGTCTGCGCGACGCTCCCGGTCGGCACACACCCGCACAGCACGGAGGAGATCACGAAGACGAGGGTGCCGATCACCATGATCCGGCGATGCCCCACGATGTCGGCCAGCCGCCCGCCGAGAGCGAAGAACGCCGCCAGGGTCAGCAGATAGGCGTTGATCACCCACTGCATCCCGGAGGACGAGAGCCCCAGCTCGTCGATGATGTCCGGCGCGGCGATGGAGACGATCGTCTGGTCGATGAACGTCATCGAGACGGCGAACAGCATGGCCGCGAGGGCCACCGTCTGATTCGGCGCGCCCGCCGCACGGACAGAAGCACCGGAATCTGAGGAATCGCCTCTTTCATTCATAGACCGGCATTTTCCCCTGTTTCATTGCGCCATGCACACTCGGCACTCAGAGATCACGGAGAGTGATCGAAGGGGAGTCAAGCCAGGTGGTCCACGCCACATGAAGTCTTATGTGTAACCGGCGGAGCGCAGGGCATTCGCTCTCCAGGTCCCGCCGCGTTTCCCCCGTCGCGGCGGGGCCGTTCACGTGTTCCGAGCAGTGTCCCGGCCGGGCTCCGGGCCGGGCCAGGCGATCTCGTAGAACTTCAGCCGGCCGTCGTCGGCGATCAGTCGCATACCTGCCGCCGCCATGACGTGCTGGGACCCGACGTTGTCGTGGTCGGTGTCGCCTCTTACGGAGGTGACACCGACGGCCCGTGCGAAGAGCAGGAGGCCGCGCAGCGCCTCGGAGGCGTAACCCTTGCCCCGCGCCGCGGGGACGAGGCCGTAGCCGATGGTCACGGAGCCGGTCTCGTCCGGCGGGCCGTGGAAGTCCACACCGCCGACCGCCTGGCCGGTCTCCTTGACACGGATCTCGTACGTGCCGAACGGCCGGGGGTCACCGATGCCCTCGCACGTCGTCAGGAAGCGCGTGGCGCCGGAGACGTCGCCCTCGTCCGGGTATCCGGGCGCCCAGTGGGAGCCACTCGTCCGGTCGCCCGTGACCAGGCGGACAGCCTCCGAAGGGCTCAGCGGATGGAGCAGCAGGCGCTCTGTCACGAGCTCGGTCATGTCTCGTGGATTCCTGTCCCGTCCACCGGCTCCAGCGGCTCCAGCAGGTCCACCGGCTCCTCCGGTTCCAGCGGGTCCACCGGCTCTTTCGGTTCCAGCGGCTCCTCCGCGAGGGGAATCGGTACGGACGGGTTCTGCGTGCGCGGCAATATGTTGGCGATGTAGTCCTCGATGGTCGCGTCCAGCCCCACGTCGTTCCCGGCGTTCTCGGACAGGTACCACCGGTGTTCCAGCACCTCGTGGTAGATCTGCGCCGCGTCCGTCCTGCGCCGCAGTTCCAGCGGTACGGCCCTTACGGTCGGCCGGAACACATCGCGCACCCAGCGGTGTGCCAGGACCTCCGGGCGTGCGCCCAGCGGATCGTCCGGCGCGTAGTCGTCCTGGCCCGCCATCCAGCTCTCCAGGTCGTTGAGCAGGCGTCGCGCCTGGTTCTCCTCCGCGTCCAGACCGGTGAGCCGCAGCAGTTGGCGCTGGTGGTGGCCCGCGTCCACCACCTTCGGCAGGAAGGTGACCGTGTCGCCCATCGGCGACCGCTCTATCTGCATCTCCGCGACATCGAAACCCAGTTCGTTCAGCCGGCGGATCCGGCGGTCGATGTAGTGCCGCTTGTCGACCGGGTAGACGGACTCCCGCGTCAGCTCGTGCCACAGGTCTTCGTAGCGCCGTACGATCGCCGCCCCGAACGGCACCGGGTCCACCGACGGATGGAGGGAGCCGGAGGCCTCCAGGTCCATCAGCTCCCCGGCGATGTTCACGCGCGCCAGCTCTATGTCGTAGTCGCGCTGGCCACGGCTGAGCGTCGGCTGGATCTGGCCCGTCTCGGCGTCCACCAGATACGCGGCGTAGGCGCCCGCGTCGCGCCTGAAGAGGGCGTTCGACAACGAGCAGTCGCCCCACGCGAAGCCGGTCAGATGCAACCTCACCAGGAGGACGGCGAGCGCGTCCATGAGGCGCTTCACCGTGCTCGGGCGCATGGTCGACTCGAACATCGAGCGGTAGGGCAGCGAGCCTTTGAGGTGCCGGGTGATCAGCGCGGACTCCAGCGGCCTGCCGTCCGCGTCGACCCGCCCCGTCACCACCGCGACCGGGTCGACCGCCGGTATGCCCAGCCTATGCAGGTCCCTGAGCAGCCCGAACTCGCGCACCGCCGGACGCTCGGCGATCTCCTTGACCGCGAGCACCTCGGAGCCGGCGTCCGCAAAGCGCACCACATGGCGCGAGATACCGCGCGGGAGCGCCACCAGGCAGTCGTCCGGCCACTCTTCGAGCGGAACACCCCAGGGCAGGTCGAGGAGCACGGCCGGCTGCTCCGGGTTGGTCGCGCTGATCTGGAGCGCCATGCCGCCTGCCTCCGACGTTCGTTGGTGCGTGCGTTCGTCCGTGTGCCCGTGTGCGTGTCGCGTTCTTTCAGAGCTTGACCTGCACGAGCCCGTGGGTCCCGCTCGTACGCCATGCCTGGTCGGTACCGTCGCCGCCCGTGTCTTCGAGTCGCGCCACGGTGCGCGGGTCGAGGCCGACGATCACATCGGACTTCAGGGTACGCAAGGCGGCCACCGGCCCCGGGAAGTGCGCCGTCCGCCCGGCGAACGACGTGGTCGGCGACCAGAGTCGATCACCCACGAGGCGGCGGTAGTTGAGGTCGCCCTTCACGATCGTGAGGGCGGCACCCGCGAATTCCTGCCGCAGCTCGGTGGGCATCTCGCTGTACGGGAACGGCGCGCAGTAGAAACCGTGCGCCCGAACGACGAGCCGCCCGTCGCCCATCGCGGCCCAGAGCCGCTTCCCGGCCTCGCCCGCGCTGCCGGACGCCTGGGCGATACGGCGCGCGCAGTCGACGACGTCGGCCATGGTCGCGTCGGAGACGTAATACGGATACGGCTTCACGTGCAGGACCACGTCATCCGCCCGGCCCGTAGTAAGGAGGTGGTCGATGAGGACCAGGTCGGGGATCAGCTCACGGCCGGAGTTGTCGGCGATGACGTGGACGGTCCGCGCGGCGCCGGGCGACCGGCCGGCGGGCAGCAGCGACCACAGCACCTCGCTGTCGTCCGCGACGAGGGGCGGCGGCTCCGGCGGCTCCTCACCGGCGGAGCCGTCTGCCGGGCCCCCGGAGCCGTGCGAACCGACCGAGAAGCCGAGGTCCGCGCGGTTGCCCCAGAGCGAGCCCTGGAGGTACGCGGCGGCCCGCTCCTCGACCGGCCGTTGGGCGAGCGCGTCGAGCGCCGCGAGTTCGTCGTCGACGAGCGAGCCGCTCAACTCGGCCCGCTTGAAGGGCGCGAACGGGTCGATGCCCTGCCAGGGTCCGGGCCCGAAGTACCCGACCGCTTGGAGGAGTCGGCGGTAGAAGTAGCTCTCGGACCAGAGGAACGGCACGTCGAACCACGACCGGCCGAAGTACTCCCCGCCCCACGCGTCCCACTGCTCACGGTCGTGCGCGTCCGGATCCAACGGTTCGACGACGCCCTCTGTAGAGGAGCGGAGCAGCGCGTCAAGCGCCCGGTGCCGTTCCGGGGACCACGGGAACGCGTCCCGTACCTGCTGGATGAGGGCGGGATGGCGCTCGGCCAGCACGCTCCGCGCGAACGAACCAGGTGCGCTGCTCACGATCACGGGCGCGTCGTCCGCTTCAGGCATGGCTTCCCTGTCCTCCGGAACTGGTCGGTGTCGCCGCCGGTCACGGGAGCGGCCACCGTCGCACCGTACCCTCCACGATTTCGCCCTCCCGTCACGTCCCACGGGAGCGCGTACGCAGAACTACTCACCCGCCGTCCGAGTAGCCGCGCGGATACCGAGGGCCGCGCTCCGGGCCGACGCTGATGCGCATGACGAAGACGAGCACGACCCAACGATCCCGGACTCGGAACACCCCGAACCGGACCGGTCCGCTGAACCGCGCGCGCTGGGCGGCGATGCGCGCCCTCCTCGGCACCGTCGGCCGCGCGAGCGCGGGGATCCGCATCGGATACCGGCACGGCTTCGACAGCGGCTCGATGCTGGACTACGTGTACGTCAACAAGGCCGGCGGCTTCCCTGTCGTGGGGCACGTCATCGACCGCGTGTATCTGAACGCCGTCGGATGGCGCGCCATCCGGGCCCGCCGCGAGCTGCTGAAAGACGTCCTCCGTAAGGAGATCGCGCGTCACGGCGGTGCGGGCGGCGCCGACGGCGATCGTGGTGGTGTGCGCGTCCTGGACGTGGCGTCGGGGCCCGGACGGTATCTCCAGGACCTGCTCGCGGAGTACGCGCCGGGCACCCTCCACGTCGAGTGCCGCGACCTGGACCGCGCAGGTCTCGCGCAGGGCGAGCGCCAGGCGGCCGAGCGAGGGCTGACGGGGATCTCGTACGCGTACGGAGACGCCCTGGAGCCCGCGCGCTCCTCCCCCGCGCCCGACATCATCGTCGTGTCGGGGCTCTACGAACTGCTGCTGGACGACGCCGTCATCGCCACGTCCGTCGCCCGGCTGCGCGGAATGCTCGCACCGGGCGGAGCGCTGGTCTTCACGACCCAGACCCACCACCCTCAGTTGGAGTTCATCGCGAACGTGCTGCCGAACCGCGACGGCATCCTGTGGGAGATGAAGTGCCGTCCCGTGGAGCAAGCTGAACAGTGGGCCGGTCAGGCCGGGTTCACGGAGGTCACGAGCCGGCGGGAGTCCGTGGGGCTGTTCACCGTCACGACAGCGAGGCGCTGACGATCAGCGCGAACCCCGCGACGGCGAAGAACGTACGGACGGCGTGGAAGCGGTTCCAGCGGCTCTCGAAAGCCGCGCGGACGGCGCTGTCGGGGTTCGCCTGGGGCGAGGCCTCCGACGACGCCAGGGCGTTGTTGAGCGGGATGTTGCCCGCGACGGTGACGAGGTGGTTGACGACCACGCAGATCAGACCCGCCAGCAACAGCGACCACTGGGTGTCCGAACGGTCGTCGACGGAGACGGCGAGCGCGGCGACCGGGAAGGCCACCTCGGCGAGGAACACGAGCAGGAACAGCCCGCGCGGCACTTGCTCGTTGAGGCGGCGCATGGCCGTCACGAACTGCCCGTCCGTGAGCCGGGCCAGCGCGGGCATGATCCCGGTCAGGAAGATGAGCATGATGCCGGCGTACAGACCGGTGAAGACGACAGCGAGCGCGAGCAGGACAGTGGCCATGCCGCACATCATGGCCCGTGGGACGGGGCGGCGCAGCACCGTTTTCACCGGTGGCCCTCCGAAGACCCTCCACACCGCCCCACGGCCTCCCCGGGTCCGGTCCGAGACCGGTCCGGGACCGCTCGGGGACCGCCGCCGGACCGGCCCGGGACCACTCCCGGACCGGACCCGGCCGCGCGATCAGCCCCTCGCGCGGCTCGCCTGACCGATCGCCTCCGCCAGCTCCTTCACCGATCCGTCCTCCGTGGAGTCGGCCAACGTCCGCGCCCGCTTCTCCAGTTCACCGAGGTCGGGCGCGCCGGGCGGAACTCCGTAGGACGTGCCGTCGTCGTCCGCCGACTCGCCGCGCAGCGCCTCGGCGAAGTACGCGGCGACGGCCGTGACCTGAAGCCGCGGCTTCGCGTCGCCCCAGAGCCGGGAGTCCACCGCGCTCGCGCCGACCGAACCCGACCGCTCGCGCGGCGCCCGGGTCTCGGGGTCCAGCCAGCGCACCGTCGCCTTCGCCACCTCGCCGCTCGCGCCGGGCCGCAGCTTGACGGCGTACAGCGCCGTCACGGTGTGCCCCGGCCCGACCTCGCCGCCGTCGACCCGGTCGTCCCGGAAGTCCTCGTCCGCGACGGCCCTGTTCTCGTAGCCGATCAGCCGGAACCGCTCGACCGCGTCGCTGTCGAACGCGACCTGCGCCTTGGCGTCCCTGGCGCGCAGTTCGACATTCATGGGGAGCTGGTCGACGAAGACCTTCCGCGCCTGTTTCCGGTCGGAGACGTACGTCGTGTGACCGTCGCCCTTGTCGGCCAGCTGTTCCATCAGGGCGTCGCCGTAGTCGCTTCCGACACCGACGCCGAAGAGGGTGATGCCGTGTTCGGTACGCGCGTCCGCGATGCGTTCGAGGATCGCGTCCGCCTGTGTCTCGCCGGTGTTGGCCAGCGCGTCCGACAGCAGGACGACCCGGTTGGTCGCGCCGCTCCTGAGGCCGTCGACGGCCTCTTCGTAGCCGGTCTCGACGCCCGCCCCGAGGTTGGTCGACGCGGCCGGTTCCAGCTCCTCGATCACGTCGTGGATCCGGGAGCGGTTGTCGCCGACACGGGTCATCGGCAGCCTGCTCTCGGCCACGGAGCTGAAGGTGACCAGGGCGATCGAGTCGTCCCCGCGCAGCTCGTCCGTAAGGATGCCGAGTGATTCCTTGACGAGGTCGAGGCGGCCGCGCTCGGCCATGGAGCCCGAGATGTCGATCACGAACGTCAGCGCGGCCGGCGGGCGTTCACCTCCGTGGTCGGCCTGGCGGGTGGCGAGGCCGACACGCAGGAGGGACCAGTCGTCGTCCGCACCCGGCGCCGCGGCGCCGTCCACCGTGACGGAGAAGCCGTCGCCCTCGGGGCGTTCGTAGTCCTGGCGGAAGCTGTTGACGAACTCCTCGGGCCGTACGGTTCCGGGATCCGGCAGCCGTCCGTCGCCGAGGGTGCGGAGCGCGTATCCGTAGGAGGCGGTGTCCACATCCAGGGCGAAGGTCGACAGGTAGTCCGGTTCCGGCGCGAACTCACCCTCCGGTTCTTTGTCCTGCCGTTTCTGGTCGCCGTCCCGCTCCCCCTCGCCCTGTTCGACACCGTCGGCGGGACCGGCGGCCCCCGACCCCGCGGACCCGGAGCCCGCCCCGTCGCCGAACGCGCTCCCGCGACCTGGCCCGTCGGCCTTCCGGCTCGTGTCGCTCGTACCCTCGGCCGAGCAGCCGGTGAGCAGCAGGCCGCCCGCCAGCAACGCGACCAACGCACCTCGATACGTCCTCGCGTGGAGCTTCATCTTCGTGTGGAGCTTCGTCACGGTCCCCCCTGGAATCGTTTTCGGCACTTGCGAATGTGACGTTCGAGACGGTCGGCGGGACCTGCACGGGAGGTTGCGGATGAATCTCAATGCGGCAACGGGCCAAGAGACCAGGAGAGTTGCCCGCCACCGCACCCGGCTTCCGCCGTCGTCGCGTGAAGTTGTGCGCCAACCGGTGCCGTTGATGCGTGAGTCGACTCCATTGGCATGGAGTCGCCACTCCCTGAACTGCACTTGTCACGGTGTGCAGTCTCATGAGTACATGGAGTTGCGTACGGCTCCGAGGGGATGGCGGGGGTGGTCAGCCGTGGCACATGTTCCGGGCTCCGTACTCAACAGGTCGGCGCTACCGAGAAGCACACTGCGGGGGGACGCGGTGGAGACTCTCCGACCGGCGGGTCGGCCGGTCCGCGGCACCCATCAGGTGGCCGCCACGCTGGCGGCGCTCGTCCGTTCCGCGCGTCACGAACTGCTGACGTTCGACGATCCGGGCAATTCCCTCGGGAAGGGCCTGCCGTTGCCGTTCCTGGAGTTCGCGACCGCGTGCGTACGCGCGGTCGCGGAACGGGGAGCCCCCGACGCGCGACCGGGGACGCGAACGGGCGCGGGCACCGGCTCAGGCGGTGGCTCAGGCGGTGGCTCAGGCGGTGGCCCTGGAGCCGGCTCCGGCGCGGGGGCCGACGCCGGGACCGCTCCCCTGCCCGCGGGCGCGCTCACGGTCCGCCGGATCGTGCCGCGCCGGGGCCTGGCGGCGCTGCCGTACGAGCTGCGGGCCCTCGCCCGTGGGGCACGGCAGACGGAGTCGATCCCGTTCAAGATGGTCCTCGTGGACCGTACGACGGCCGCGCTCCCCCTTGACCTGGATCTCCACTTCAACGGGCTGCTGTTGATCCAGGATCCTGTCGTCGTCGGGGCCCTGGTCCGGATCCATCAGCACTGGTGGGACAGCGGCGAGGAGTTCCCCGTCAAGGGGGACCCATCGGGTGGTGCGCCGTGTGGCCCGGCGACGGGCCCGGCACCGGGCCACACGGAAACCGGCACCGGCACCAGAGCCCCGGCCGGTCCCGAGGCGGGCATCCTCCCCCATCACTTACGTCCCGTGCTCGAAGCCATGCTGTGCGGACTCACCGACGAGGCGGCGGCGGCGCGCCTCGGCATGTCACCCCGCACCTACAGCAGACGGGTCGGCGAGCTGCTCACCGCCCTCGGCACGACGAGCCGCTTCCGCGCGGGGGCGGAAGCGGCTCGTCGGGGCTGGCTGTGACCGCGAATGTGACGGTGACGGTGACCACCGTCAGGGGCTCAACTCACAATGTCCTTGCGGGAGAAGTTCCGGAACGCGAGCGCGAAGAGCACCAGGGCGTAGGTCACCGAGATCGCCGAGCCCTTCAGCATGCCGCTCCACTCCAACTGGGGCTGGAGCGCGTCCGCCCAGGCGAACTGCCAGTGCGCGGGCAAGAAGTCCCGCCAGCTCCCGAGCGCCGTGACCTGGTCCAGCACATTGCCGATGATCGTCAGCCCGACCGCGCCGCCGACCGCGCCCAGCGGGGCGTCGGTCTTCGTGGAGAGCCAGAACGCGAGCCCGGCCGTGACCAGTTGGGAGACGAAGATGAAGCCGATCACGAGCGCCAGCCGCGGCACGGTCTCGGCGGTCGCGAGGGACCCTCCGGTGGGCAGCTCCAGCGGCCCCCAACCGTAGGCGGCCGTGCCCGCGGCCAGTCCGACGACCGGCAGCAGCACCATCGCCGCCAGGCTCATGGAGAGCGCCACCGCCAGCTTGCTCCACAGCAGCCGGGCGCGCGGCACCGGCGCGGCGAGCAGATAGCGCAGGGAGGACCAGCTCGCCTCGGAGGCCACGGTGTCCCCGCAGAACAGCGCGACGGGCACGACCAGCAGGAAGCCCGCCGAGACGAAGAGGCAGACGGCGGCGAAGTTGGCCCCGGAGGAGGTCGCGGTGTCCATCAGGTTCAGCCGGCTGCCACCCCCGCCGCCGTCCTCGTCGGCTCCCGGTGTCCCACCGATGGCGAAGGCCACGATCAGTACGAAGGGCAGGATCGCGAGCACCCCGCCCATCGCCATCGTCCGCCTGCGCTTGAGCTGTCGTACGAGTTCGACACGGAGCGGGAGGGTGCGGCCCGCCCGGTAGCCCGGAGCCGATTCGGTCAGCGCGCTCATGCGGAGGCTCCTGAGATGAGAGTGAGGAAGGCGTCCTCCAGGCGGCGGTGCGGTCCGACGCCGGTCAGTGCCACGTCCATCCGGATGAGTTCGGTGACCAGGGTGTTGGTGCTGGCCCCGTCGAGCCGTACGAGCAGCCCGTCGTCCGTACGGATCGCGGATGCGATCCCGGCCAGCGCGGCGATCTTGTCGACGACCGGCTCGGGCACCTGTCCGGCCGTGGTGACGAGCACGGTGTCGCCGGAGCCGGTGATCTCGGCGACGGGACCGGCCTGGACGAGCCGGCCCCGGTCCATGACCACCAGATGCGTACAGGTCTGTTCGACCTCGGAGAGGAGATGGCTGGAGACGATGACGGTCCGGCCGTTGGCCGCGTAGCGGATCATCACGTCGCGCATCTCGCGGATCTGCGGCGGGTCGAGGCCGTTGGTCGGCTCGTCCAGGATGAGGAGGTCCGGCAGACCGAGCATGGCCTGCGCGATCGCGAGCCGCTGCCGCATGCCCTGCGAGTAGGTGCGCACGGCGCGGGCGAGGGCGTCGCCGAGTCCGGCGATCTTCAGGGCCTCTTCGATGTGCGAGTCCTCGACGGGGCGGCCGGTGGCCCGCCAGTACAGCTCCAGGTTGTCCCGCCCGGACAGGTGCGGCAGGAAGCCCGCACCCTCGACGAAGGATCCGACGTGGGACAGGACCGGTGCGCCGGGCCTGATGGAGTGCCCGAAGACCCGGATGTCTCCGGCGTCGGGGGTGATGAGTCCCATCAGCATGCGCAGGGTCGTGGTCTTGCCCGCGCCGTTCGGCCCGAGGAGCCCGAGCACCTGCCCCTTCTCGACACGGAAGGAGAGATCCCGTACGGCATAGCGGTCGGCGGACCTGGCATAGCGCTTCGACAGGTCCGTGATCTGGAGGGGCACGTCGGCCAGTTCCGGATCGGGAGCCGGTGCGCTGACGCGACGGCGCGCGGTGAGCAGCAGCGCGGCGGCGATGAGCACGCCCGCCAACGGCATGCCCCAGACCCACCAGGCGAGGGTCGGCGCGGCGGTGGTGAGGGCGGGTGCCGTGGGTACGGACAGGTCGCCGTCCAGCGTGACGGTGTACGTGGCGGGGGCGGCGGGTGAGGCGTAGGCGAGGTCGGTCGCGGCGAGGACGACGCGCAGCCGGTGCCCGGCCTCCACCTTGTGGTCGATGGCCGGCAGTGTCAGTTCGACGGTCTTGCCGTTGCCGGCCTTGACGCCTTCGACACGGATCGGGGAGACGAGTTGTGAGGGCAGTACTTGCTGGCCGCCGTCGGGCCCGACGTCGTAGACCTTGCCGAAGAGCACGGCGTCGTCGGTGTCGGCCTTCACGGTGACCCGGACGGTCGGTGAGCCGGTCACCTGGAGCGACTTGTCGAGCGGCCGGGAGTCGAAGCGGGCGAACTGTCCGGGGAAGTCGAGGGCGAGCCCCATGCCGAACGAGGACAGTTGGGACAGTCCGCTGCCGAGACCTGGCACCGTGGAGATGGCGGGCGGGCTGGCACCGGCGGGATTGTCGAACGACTGCGCGCGGCCGGAGAGCGGGACGTTCGTTATGCCGCTCCGCAGACCCGGATAGGTGTCGCTGCTCGCCCCCCTCAACAGCGCCTGGCCGTCGGAGGAGTCCACGCCGCCGGTCCGGCTGACGCGGAAAGCGGGCCCGGTGTCGGCGCCGGTGTCCTTCTTGAGGTAGCGGTCGAACCAGGAGGAGATACGGCTCTCGATACGGCCGGTCTCGGCGTTCCCGCCGTCGTGGCCGCCGGCCATCCAGTCGACGGAGACGGGTGCGCCGTTGGCCTTGATCGTCTTCGCCATGACGTCCGACTGGCCGAGCGGGAAGAGGGAGTCGGTCTGGCCCTGGATGATCAGCGAGGGCACCTTGATGCGGTCGCCGATCGCGGACGGGCTACGCTCCGTGAGGAGTTCACCCGCCGCCGCGTCGGGCTTCCCGGCGACGGCGACGCGGTCGTACATCTCGCAGAGCTGCTTCTCGAAGGTGTCGCAGCCACCGCCGGTGGAGAAGAAGATCCCGGCCCAGAGCTTCTTGAAGACGCCGTCGGGGAAGAGCGAGTCGGCGAGATTCCAGTAGGTGATCACGGGCGCGATCGCGTCGACGCGCGGGTCGTAGCCCGCGCCGAGCAACGAGATGGCTCCTCCGTAGGAGGCTCCGCTCATGCCGACGCGTGGGTCGCCGTCGGCGTCGAGCTGGACCTCGGGGCGCCCGGCGAGCCAGTCGATCATCCGGGAGACGTCTTTGACCTCGTAGGCGGGGTCGTTGAGTCCGATCTTGCCGGTGGACTCGCCGAACCCCCGTGCCGACCAGGTCAGCACGGCATACCCGTCGCGCGCGAGCTTCTCGGCCTGGGCCCGTACGTCGTTCTTGCTGCCGCCGAAGCCGTGGCCGAGCAGGACGGCGGGCCTGCGCTTGTCGCCGTCGTCACCGGCGGTGAAGTACGAGGTGTCGATCCGGGCGCCGGGCATCTCCATCGTCTGGTCGGCTCGGTGCACGGTGGGGGTGCCGTCCGAGGCGACGGCGGTCCAGGTGCCGGCGCCGACGAGCACGGCGGCCGCGGCCACGCCCGCGAGCCATCGTTTGCGCAGCCGTGGCCGTCGGGGGGTTGGGATCTCCATCCTTGAACCCTAAACGGCCCCGCGAGCCGCCCTCGCTGACACCGGTCGGAACTCAAGGGCCTCCTTGAGGACTACGGGGTAGCGTCGCCGTACACCAGCCGTGGTACGGCGACGGGCCCCCGGCAAAGGCGCGCGAGGAGAGACGAGCGACATGACCGGCATGGAGATCCGCCGAGCGACGACGGTCGGCGAACTCGTCGCCGCCCAGCATCTGTACGACAAACCGGCCCGGCCGGAGTGGGCGGAGCGCTTTCTCACCGCGCCGGGTCATCTGCTGCTGATCGCCTATGCCGAAGGCGTCCCGGCCGGATTTGTCTCCGGCATCGAGATGCTGCATCCGGACAAAGGCGTCGAGATGTGTCTGTACGAGCTGTCCGTGGACGAGCCGTACCGTCGGCGGGGCATCGGGCGGGCCCTGACCGAGGCCCTCGCGGGGATCGCGCGTGAGCGCGGCTGCTACGACATGTGGGTGGGCGTGGACACCGACAACGAACCGGCACTGGCGACGTACCGTGCGGCCGGGGCGCGTGACGAGGGCCGCTTCGCCATGCGGACCTGGGAGTTCCCGAACGCCTAGACGGGACGCCTGGACCGGGCTCATGGACCGGACTCCTGGACCGTACGGAGTGCCCCTGTTCAGGGGCGTTCGGCGGTGACGAGCCACAGGCGGCTGGTCAGCCGTACGCCCTGCCGGGTCTCAAAGGCGTGGAAGGCTTCGGTGGCCGCGTCGTGCGCGCGTGTACGGGTCCGCTCGTCGGCGTCGGCCAGGGCCAGCCAGTGTTGGAGGGGACCCCATCCCATCAGGAAGGCGGAGGCGTCGGAGGCGTCCTTGCCCCAGTGCTGGGCCAGCGCCAGGGCACGCAGACCGATTCCTTTGAAGCCCGCCTCGCTCAGCACGCGCTCGGTGTGTGCGGGGTCCGCGAAGGAGGCGGGCTGGTGCTTGCTGTCCTCGTTGAGGGCGGGGAGCGTGACCTGGGTGCCGATCGCCGCGAAGATCACCGCCTGGTCCATGAGGCTGAACGACTGCGGGCAGACGAAGGCGAGTCGCCCGCCGGGCCGTAACGCCCGTCCGATGTTGCGGAACGCGGCGGCGGGATCGGCGAAGAACATCACCCCGAAGCGGCTCACGGCGATGTCGAAGGCCCCTTCCTCGAAGTCGTGCACCTGTGCGTCGCCCTGTACGAACGTGACGTTCTCGACCTCCTCCGCCACGGCGGACTCCCGGGCCCGCGCCAGCATCGGGGCCGACAGATCGATCCCGACGGCCCGAGCCCCACGACGCGCGGCGAGCCGGGTGACCCGTCCGTTCCCACACCCGATGTCGAGAAGCCGGTCACCCTCCTTTATGCCCGCCGCCTCGAGCAGCGGGGCATTGGCGGCGTCGTTCAGATGGTCGTACCGATCCTGGTGTTCCGCCCAGTGCCTGCCCTCGTAGCCGTTCCACGCCTCGGCCTGGGCTGAATTCACCATGTCCGTCATGCCTTCCATACTGCCGCTCCTCCCGCCTTGCGCCCATAGCATGGCGAGAACTCGACGCGTCCGGCGCGCCTGTTTCGCGACGGGGTCGCGGGGCACTCAGTCGGTCGCCCGGGTACGTTCACGAGCCAGCAGGATCCGGCGTGACGTGGGGTCGACCTCGGCGATCCGCACCGTGAGCGGGTCACCGACGCGGGCGGCGTCCGGGGCCAACTCGGATGCGGGCAGGACTCCTTCGAACCCGTGATCCCGTTCCTCGACACGGACGAAGGCGCCGAAGGGTTCGATCCGCGTGACCGGACCGGTGACGACCTCGCCCACGCGGTCGGCGAGCGCCGGCAGCGGATCCTCCTGAAGTGCCTTGAGCGACAGCGACACCCGTTCGCGGACCCGGTCGACGTCCAGGATCCGGGCGGTGACCTCCTGCCCGACGGTGAGGACGTCGGAGGCGAAGTCGATGTGCCGCCAGGACACCTCGGGAATGTTGATCATCGCGGTGAACCCGCCGATGTCCACGAAGGTGACACCGAAGTCGGCGATCACGCTGACGGTGCCGGTGACGACCTGCCCCCGGCGCAACGTCTTGAGAAAGGTCCAGTCGTGGTCGCTCCGCGTCGGCTCGGTCCGCCAGCGAGCGCGCAGGACACCGTCGCTGTCGGGCAGCACGGCGGTGAACAGCGGACGGCGTTCGTCGGCATACATCGGCAGGACGGTCGCGGCGCGGGCGCCGGCGACGAGCCCGGCGAGTTCCGCGAACCGGCTCTCGTCGGCGACAACGCCGGCGACCCGGCCCTCGTCGTCCTCCCACACGAGTTCGACCAGCCCTTCCTCCGGAAGGGCGGCGAGGACGGCATCGATGTCGGTGGAGAGGCCCGGCCAGACGCTCAGTTGGGCGCGCGGGGCGAGCCGGGCGCGCACCGCGTCGATCGTGGAGCCGTCGCCGAGCTGGTGCCAGCGGGTGCCGTTGTCGACGTGATTCTCCTCCAGCAGCCCGGCCCACCGCGTCGCCACGCACCAGGACAGCCGCTCCCAGAAGAGGTCGTCGGCGGGCCGCTGCTCCCCGGGCTCGTCGTAGTCCGCGCCGTGGTCCACGTCGTACGGCGAGACGTCCACCCGCTCCGCGAACAGCCCCAGTTCGCGGGTACGGGCCACGGCCGCCTCGCAGGGCACTTCGCTGCCCACGTAGACGTACAGGTCCCACCCGACATGCACGGCGAACGCCCCCTCGGCCTCCAGCCGGCACCACGCGCCGTCACCCCTGAGCATGACCCGCACCAGCTCCAGGGCGAGCGGAACAGACACCTCCGCCCCATCGTGGAAACCGGTCAGGTCGCGCGGGAAGAGTCCCGCCAGCCCGTCTCCGTCGACCGGCGGCTCCGGCCCGAAGTGCGTGAAGCCGGGCCCGATCTGAGGCTCACGAACGGACAGCGACCGCACGCCGGTCTCCTCGGCGAACGCGGACACCGCCTCCAAGTAGGCCGCCTCGACGGGCCCGTGATCGCTGACCACGTCTTCCGTCCCGGTGTACCGGCCTCGCTCGTCGCGGTCGGCGGGGTCGTACTTGGTCACGCGGTACACGAAGGGAACCCCTTCGGGGCGGAGGCGGCTCACGGACACAGGTGCCCCAGCAACTCCCCGCCGGCCTCGGCCGGATAGGGCGTCTCGACGGGCAGCAGCCCTTCCGCGACGGCCAGTTCACCGTCCCGTACGAGCCCATGCACCCGACGCGCCAACGGCGTGACGTCCCTGACGGAGACGATCCACTCATCGGCGTACCGCCGCGCCGCCTCCCCCGCCAGCCCGAGCTGCAACGACCGGTACGGCAGCGCCTCCAGCCGCACATCACGCTCCGGATCCCACTGGACCCGCGCGGGACTCCGCTTCAACTCCCGCCGCCACGAGGCCCGATCGGGGTGCACGTCCGCGTCGTAGTGCGACAGACAGGCGTGCCGCAGCGCCCACTCGAAGCCCGCACGGCTGATCTCGACGGCCAGAACCGTCTCCTGCCCCTCTTTCAGGCCCCAGCCGCAGCGATACATCATCCAGAGGAAGGATGGCTTGATCCACGTCAAGTCGCGCTCATAGTCCTTTCCACCCACTGAGGGGCAACTACTTGGTGCGCACCAGGGGAGTCGGCCGACGAAGTGATCCAGCGTGGCTAACGGCATACGCCTCGTTGTAGCGTTCGGCCAGGCTACGTCCGGGCGACAACGAGCGGAACCCGATGATCACCTCTGCCGCGGTACTGGCCCACCTGGAGTGGTGGGCCAACCCCTCGACATGTCTGGCCAGCATCCCCGTCGGACTCACACCCGCCGGGAACACTGCGTGGAACGCAGCCCCGTCGCCCCCGCTCGAGTAGTTGTGGTGGAACGCCCTGGACAGCTCAACCAACTACGACTGAGGGTCGTACAACTGAGCGCCTGCGCCCTCCTCCGCCGGCCTCTCGGCACTGCTGCCAAGTAACTTCTCTGTGGTGAAACTTCACCTCATCAACGATGTGCCCGAGGGGCTGACTCGCAGAGCCCAGTCCTTCGTCAGCGCGCACGGCATCAAAGTCGACATCCGACCGGTCGAGGAGTACAGGCAGTGGTGGCTTGAGCGGCACATCCCGGCGGCAGTAATCGACCGAATGGCGGCGTATCAACAGCGATGGGGAGGCTTGCTCTTGCCGCCCGCATCGCAGTACGACGGAGGTCCCAAATTCCTTGATCCTGACTCGCCCGAAGGGTCATTCTCGGAGGGCTGGTGGTTCGAAGCAGGGATGCAGCGAACCGCAGTCCCCTTCTCATTCATGATCGGACCGGGCGGGGAGTTCGGCATCCATGCAGGGCGGTGGACGCCCCTCCACGCGTCCGTCGAGGGATGGGTGGAGTCGCTCGCACTGACCCACCACGCATCCATGTGGGCGAAGCAGATCACCAAGGTCACCGGTGACGACGTCGATCGCATCGCGTTGGACGACTACGAGCCGGTGCGAGAGGTGATGGGGCTGGCTGACGCTTGGTGGCGGGGGACTGACTCATTGGTGGCGGTCTACTCAGGGGAAGCAGTGTCTCTCTCCTTTCCCAGGGCCCGCACTGCGTTGATCTACTCCGGCCTTGATGAGTGGGGACTGCACGGAGGAGTCGACAGCAGCGATGGCTGGGATTGCTGAGCGCTTCCCGGAGACGACTCCACCTCGTCCCCCCAACCTCACTCACCAGCCCTTCAGATCCTCCGAGTTGGTGGAGAGAAGATCCATGTCAAGTCGCGTCGTAGTCCTTTCCAGATGCGACTTGCAGGGTCGTGCATCATGGTCGACGACCTTCAAGCAGGGGCAGGCACGCGACTCAACAACATGATCTACTTTTCTCGTCGGCGGCTGGAGGCGTTCTTCCCGGAGCGCCCGCCAAGACGTGTGCCAACAATGAACGTGGGAGTCGATCTTCAGGTCGCATCAGTGGAGCTTGGCTCTCCAGCTTCGCGAAGCCCGACTGATGAGGAGCTGCACAGGCTGCGTCAGGTACGGCGAGAGATCGAGCGCAATGCATCCCACTTCTACGCGCCTGGATTGAGTACCGGTGAATGGATCTACTTCGATCTCAACATGGGCTGGGGTACGACCCATGAGGTTCTGGAACTGAGTGGCTCTACAGTCTGATCCTCAAGATCAACGATCTTGACGCATGTGCCCACACAGAGATCCCAGAAGAGTTGACGGAGCAGGCGCTGGCAGTACCCCGAGTCAACCGACCGAAGCAGGTGGCCCGGTGGGTATTTCGCATGATCGCGCGGCATCATGCACCTGTCCAACGTGCTCGCGTACAAGGGTTGGCACGTGTGGACCTTAGCTTCACCGGCGATGAGTTCAACCCACGCCTGGTGGTAGCCACCCCGCTGTATGTGCATGACGCTTCCAGCAAAGGACTGCGTTGGATCACGAGGTTGCGTCTCCATCGTGATCTCTGCCGCCGCTTCGGTCAGTCCATCTGGAAATGGAAACCGGACCTTCCGCCGCGTGATCGTAACCGGCATTACGCCCCGCCACGGCGCGCCTGATGAGTTCGTGCATGTAAGCGGTGAGGCGTCGAGGTCGTAGTGGTTGATCACGGTCGGGTGGTGGAGTTCGTCGGATGCGAGATGACGACGTACGGTCCGGCCCCGCGGTCGGCTCCCAAGACCAGAGGGAGACCTCTCGCGGGCAGCCCGGCTCGACGTAGCTATTGTCGAGCATCGAGGTGCAGCAGAGGCGCTGACCGGCGACCTCCGGAACGGCCCCTCGCCTCCGGCATCCCGCGCGGCTGCGTCTCAGGCGTCAGTGGCATGTCGCAACACAGGACGGGCCGACGCGCGGGAGTTCGTGAAGGCCGGCGTGATGATCTCCATGCCACGTCGCTTTCATGGTCCTTTGTCTCGTGTGGTTACGACCCGCGTCGCAGGTTGGTCAGCATTGGACGACGCTGCCGTTGTTTTGCTCGGGGCGGCGGGTCCACAGAGATACATCACTGCTCGTCGCGACGGCGATGGTCTCACCTGAGGGAGAGAAGCCGAAGGCTCGAAGTTCCGAGTAGTGGGAGTGAAAAACGTGCCACCACCGTTCTCCGTGGGGACCGGAGTGGGGCAGGCCGCCGTCGCGGGAGAGCAGGACACGGTCATTCGGCCAGGCCGGGGTAACGACCTCCAAAGTCCAACTGTCCTCGGTGGTCGTGTGGAACCCTCCGCCGAAAAGCCCTGCGATGCGCACGCGGGTACCGCTGATCGGCCCCAGTCCGGGGCACGACAGATCGGCGACCGCGTCGGGAGTGCTGTCGTCTGGGTCCGGGTCGCGGTCCCTGGCAATCTTCTCCCCGGTGACAGCGTCGAAGAGGCCGTGACCGCCGCCGGAGACGACCATCACCAGATCGCGGCCGTCCTCGGGATGAGACGCGAAACCGATCCCGAGGAGCCCACCCACAGGGACGCCGTACTCGTACTCGAAGACGGGCCGCCAGGGTTCCGGGGCAGGCACCACAGGAGCCATGAGGAGCCGTTCCCGCAATGCCTTTTGGTACGCGGAGAGCTCTGGCTCAAGAGCTGACCGTTCGACCGGAGCTGATTCGTTCGTCCACTTCGTCACAGCTCTATGATTCAGACTTGGCAAGGGTTGCCCAACGGAGTTAGCGCAGAGGTGCGTCAAGTCGTATTCGTGGTCCGTTTGTTCAGCGTGATCAGGACGGGTGGACATGGCGACGTCCAGGCGACCGATTCCCCGTGTACGGCTGCACGTCACACCGTGGTCTCGCCTGTCTTCGCCGCCGGTGGGTACGGTCGCCCTGGTGGCTGCTGCCGACCACTGTTGCCGGTGGTCCGCATGGCAGGTCGGCAGGATCTGAGGGAGTTGGTCGGGGCATGCTGTCTGGTGCTGACCGGAGCCCGGGAAAAGGCTTCACCTCGGCTGTCGCTACGCGGGTGGCGGCTGAGGCGTGCCGGCAGGCGGGGCTCGATGGTGATGGGGCCCGTCTTATTCCGCCTCGGTGAGAACGCTCTGTTTCGCCTGGAGGCGCATCCGGTGGTGGTCCGGATCGCTCGGTCGACCGAGTATCTGGAATCCGCCCGAGGTGAGGTCGCCGTGTCCCGCTGGCTGGCCCGTGAGGGCTTTCCGGCGACGCAGGTTCTGGATGATCTGGAGCAACCGGTGGTCGTCAATGGTCACCCGGTGACGTACTGGCACTTGATCGAGGAGAGCGACCGTAGGCCGACGTACGGCGAGCTGGGAGTCAGCCAGGCTGCAGGGAGAGGGACTTGCGGGCATGAACAGCACCGGGGTCGACGCGGACGACCTGGACCCTGACGCGGTGCTGTGGGTTCGCGGCGTGAACTACCTGGCCGGCTGGCGGGACGCATCCCAAGCCCTGGCAGAACTGACCGACGTGCTGCCATCAGCAGGCATCGATACGACGGGCGCCCAACTCCGCGCCAGTACCGGGGCCGATGGCTCGGGCCAAGTGCGTCTGGAGTTAACGCCGTCAGCCACTCGCGAGATCGCGCTGCCGGCCCGCGTCGCAACAGCAAGGTTGCGTAGAACCGGATGAGTAAGGCCCTGTGTGGTCCAGGTGCCAGCCGCACGCGCGCGTCCGAGCCGAGAGGGCGCAGGCGAGTACACCTACCTTGTAGTAGCTCAGGTCGGGTACGCCACCATCGACAGGCGATTACATTCTGACTCTTCCCTATCACCGTGTGCTATCGATACGGTGCTCCTTCCAGGTACGAGCCTGCTGATCTTGGAGTGCGGGGGCGGCATGAAGAAACTATGGGTCAGGCACATCAAGGACGCACTGCACACAGGTTTCGCGGATCACATCGACATGAGTGATTACGAGAAGGCTAGCCCCTCTATCCGCGAGAAGGCGTTTCTCAGTAGGTCCCTCGCGGCCCTCGCGGTTCAGAGATTTATCGAACTTTCATCGGAGCAAGCGGCTGCTACCGTTGTGGATGGAAGTCATGACAATGGAATTGATGCCATTGCGATTGATGCTACGCAGCACAGGGTAATTCTTGTACAGTCCAAGTGGGACGGCTCAGGAGATGGCAGTCTTGGACTGGGCGATTCAAGGAACTTCATTGCAGGATTCAAGGACCTTCTCGACACGAAGTTTGATCGTTTCACCCCGCGATTGAGAATTCGCGAGGCGGAGATCACAGCAGCGCTAGACGATGTTGATGTGACATTCGTCCTTGTCGTGGCCACGACCGGTCGAACAGAGTTGGCGAAACCCTCTACTGCGGTTTTTCAGGACGTGCGCGATGAGATGAATGAAACTCAGCAGCTAGTTTCAGTAGAGATGCTGGGTTTGGCCGAGTTTCATTCATTTGTCGCCGAGAGGCTGGGTGGCTCCCGTATTGATTTTCACGCACAATTAGAGAATTGGGGAACCGTAAGCGAGCCGTATGAAGCATACTACGGTGTTGTAACGGCTTCGAATGTTGCTGAATGGTATGAACATTTTGGCGACCGCCTATTCTCGCAGAACATCCGCAAGGCTCTTGGCAACACCAGCGTGAACGAGGCGTTAGCGAATACCATTCTGGGCTCTCCTCAACATTTTTGGTACTTCAATAATGGGGTGACGGCGCTCTGCGAGAGCATCAAGAAGACGCCACGTGGCGCGGCAACGCGGACTTTCGGCGATTTTTCACTGACCGGAGTTAGCGTGGTGAACGGCGCTCAAACCGTGGCCAGCATCCATAAGGCGTGGCAGAGAAGTGGGAGTTCTTTAGACGGTGCAATGGTGTGGGTTCGATTCATTAATCTAGAGGCCTGCCCGGAGGGCTTTGCGACGGCAGTCACGAGGGCAACAAATACGCAAAACAGCGTAGAGACACGAGATTTCGTCGCCTTGGACCCGCAACAGGATCGCTTGCGAACCGAATTGGTCCTTTCACTGAAGAAGACGTATGCGATCAAACGTGGTGAACCTGTACCCAGCCCTGAGAATGGCTGCACAGTGGTCGATGCCACCGTTGCCTTGGCATGCGCGAACCGAGAACTAAGTTTGGCAGTCCTTGCAAAGAGTAAGGTTGGAAGTCTTTGGGAGTCAACAGAAAAGCCCCCATACCGTACGCTCTTCAATCCAACCGTGGGGCCGTATCGTGTTTGGAGATGTGTAGAGGTCATGCGCCATGTGGACCTCACATTGTCAGACCTGAAGAATAAACTCGATGGACGCCCGCGGTCAGTCTGCCTCCAGGGTAATCGACTCGTACTTCACTTGGTTTTCCGAGAACTCGACTTGCAGCGAATCGATGACGCCGAATTCGACTGGTCGTCGGAGCTGAGAAAAGTGCCAGCACTCACGGAAAGAGCCGTCTCCTCTCTCGTGAAACATGTCGATGACGTGTATCCAAGCAGCTATGTAACGAGCCTCTTTAAAAACATCACGAAATGCCGAGATATCGTTCAGAAGGTTCGTGATGACTGGCCGGAAGACTCTCATGACGGGAAATAGGAAGTAAGGAGAGGATGAAGATTGTTCCGGCCTGTGGAACTTCGGGGCTGGAGTGCCCGCCACTCGTAGTGGGAAAATCCTTTTGTTCTTGAATGAATCATTGACAGGCGCCCGGGTTGCTGTACTTCGCGGCTTTACGCAACAACCCCACTCCTCTTCTGCGGCCTCAATCACATGGTCCGGGCTGAGGGGCGAAGCAAGGGCCGGCCAAGGTCGATGTCGCTTCTGCTGAGTAAGGGAAGCGCCGACTCCTCGCCCACACACATTGAATTGCAAACGAGCGCAACATCAGGTGCCTGAAAATTCGTGAACCAGTTCGTTCGTACTCAAGTAGCCTTACCTTCTCATTCAAGACAGGAAGGTACATGAGTAGCGTCACCCCGCAGCAGTACCGCGAGGCGACCGGAAGGATGATCTCCGACTATCGAGCGGCCGGACCGATCGAGACGAGACAGCGCAAGTACCGGTCCGTCCTCATCGGGAACGGTTGGTGCAATGAGGTGCACCGTATTGCGGAGGCGTCCCTACATCTCGTCAATCACGGTTATGGCCATGAGGTGCTGATTCTGCTCCGAACCATGTTTGAGACCACCATCAGCCTGCACTGGCTCTTGCAAAAGGGCGACGCCGGCGCACGGGGGTGTCCATCGAGGGAAGCCGCTCGAACCGAGTCGCCGCTGAGGACATGCGGCGGGGATTTAAAGTGCCGCAGGATCTCATTGACTCGATCAAGGGTGCGCCGATTGAGAAGACCGACGAGAGCGCGATCTTCCAGAGATTCCAAGCACAGTGCGATGAGATTGACCCCAAGAGGGAGTTGCACTCCGTGTGCCGCTACCTCTGTGGCTATGCGCACCCCAGTTCAACCAGCGCCAGTGAGTTCATCAAATGGACGACCGAGCCGCCTGGTCTTCGCACTCAGCCGAAGGAAGGTGCTGCCGGCGTGGTGGAGGCCACTCTCGCCATGTGCTTGATTTGGGCAGGTCGAGCCTTCGACGAAATGATCAATGGGAAGCCACGCAAGCCGAGTTCTTTCGCTCGATCGCGAGGGAACTCGGCTTGCCTCCTCTCCTGCCGCCGGTGAACCAGCCCTTGAAACAGTTCATGAATTCCCCTTCGGTCTGCTGACGGGGAACTCATGAACGTTCGAAGTTAGCTTGAGACTGCAGCCTCATCCTCGTCAGGTCGGTCACCGCGCCGCACTGAGACCGGCCGGTGCCGCCGGAACGCTGCGGCGGCCCGCACGGAATAGGGGTACCGTGCGGGCCGTCGCGGTCCGGAGTGGGCCGTCGTGCTCAGTGGTTGCGGGGGAAGCCCAGGTCCACGCCCGACGGGGCGTCCGCCGGGTCGGGCCAGCGGGTCGTGACGACCTTGCCGCGCGTGTAGAAGTGCACGCCGTCGTTGCCGTAGATGTGGTGGTCGCCGAAGAGGGAGTCCTTCCAGCCACCGAAGGAGTGGTAGCCCACCGGCACCGGGATCGGCACGTTCACGCCGACCATGCCCGCCTCGATCTCCAGCTGGAAGCGGCGGGCCGCACCGCCGTCGCGGGTGAAGATCGCCGTGCCGTTGCCGAAGGGTGAGGCGTTCATGAGGGCGACGCCGTCGTCGTACGTCTCCGTGCGCAGCACGCACAGCACCGGGCCGAAGATCTCGTCGCGGTAGGCGTCGGAGTCGGTCGAGACGTGGTCGAGGAGCGACAGGCCGATCCAGTGGCCGTCCTCGTAGCCGTCGACGCGCAGGCCGGTGCCGTCCAGGACGACTTCGGCGCCCTGTGCGGCGGCGCCCGTCACGTACGACGCGACCTTGTCGCGGTGGGCGGCGGTGATCAGCGGGCCCATCTCGGAGGCCGGGTCGGTGCCGGGGCCGATCTTGATCTTCTCGGCGCGTTCGCGGATCTTCTGTACGAGTTCGTCGCCGATCGCGCCGACCGCGACGACCGCCGAGATCGCCATGCAGCGCTCGCCGGCGGACCCGTACGCCGCCGAGACGGCCGCGTCGGCCGCCGCGTCCAGGTCGGCGTCCGGGAGGACCAGCATGTGGTTCTTGGCGCCGCCGAGCGCCTGGACGCGCTTGCCGTTGGCGGACGCGGTCGCGTGGATGTAGCGGGCGATGGGCGTCGAGCCGACGAAGGAGACCGCCGCGACGTCCGGGTGGGCCAGGAGGGAGTCGACGGCCACCTTGTCGCCGTGGACGACGTTGAGCACGCCGTCCGGCAGCCCCGCCTCGGCGGCGAGTTCGGCCAGCAGGTTCGCCGCCGAGGGGTCCTTCTCGCTCGGCTTCAGTACGAAGGTGTTGCCGCAGGCGATGGCCAGCGGGAACATCCACATCGGCACCATCGCGGGGAAGTTGAAGGGCGTGATGCCGGCGACGACACCCAGCGACTGCCTGATCGAGGAGACGTCGACCCGGTGGGAGACCTGCGTCGACAACTCGCCCTTGAGCTGCGTGGTGATCCCGCAGGCCAGCTCGACGATCTCCAGCCCCCGCGCGACCTCCCCGAGGGCGTCGGAGTGGACCTTGCCGTGCTCGGCGGTGATCAGCGCGGCGATCTCGTCCCGGTGCGCGTCGAGCAGCGCGCGGTAGCTGAACAGGATGCCGGTGCGCGTGGAGAGGGAGGAAGTGCCCCAGGTGCCGTACGCGGCCTTCGCCGCCGTGACGGCCGCGTCCACCTCCTCCGCCGAGGCGAGCGCGACCTGTGTGGTGACCGCGCCGGTCGCCGGGTCGGTGACCGGGCCCCAGTTGCCCGACGCGCCCTCGACGGTCTTGCCACCGATCCAGTGGTTGACGGTCTTCATTACGTCTCCTTCGGGTCCATCGAGTCCTGCGGCGCGGGCGGCGCCCGGGGGCTCTGTCAGAGGTGGCGGCGGCGGGTCGCGGCTTTCCGGTCGTACTCCTTGCGTGCCGTGACCGCGGACGCGCGAGTCGCCGTCTCGGCCACGGGAACATCCCACCACGCCTGGGCGGGAGGCGCGCCCGACACTGTGTCTGCCGTTTCGGTCTCCGCGTAGACACATGTGGGGACGTCGGAGTCACGCGCGACGGCAAGCGCTTCGCGCAGGTCACGGATGGTTTTCGCGCGGATGACACGCATCCCCAGCGAGGCCGCGTTGGCGGCGAGGTCGACGGGGAGCGGGTCGCCGGTGTACGTCGGCGAGCCGACCGTGTCGGCCTCCCGGTAGCGGTACGCCGTACCGAACCGTTCCGCGCCGACGGACTCGGAGAGGCCGCCGATCGACGCGTAGCCGTGGTTCTGGAGAATCACCAGCTTCAGTGGGAGGCGTTCCTGGACGGCGGTGACGATCTCGGTGGGGTTCATGAGATACGTACCGTCGCCGACCAGCGCCCAGACGGGCCGCCCCGGGTCGGCGAGCATCACGCCGATGGCGGCCGGGATCTCGTAACCCATGCACGAGTAGCCGTACTCGACGTGGTACTGGTCGCGGGAGCGGGACCGCCACAGCTTGTGGAGGTCGCCGGGGAGCGATCCGGCCGCGTTGATGACGATGTCCTCGTCGGTCACGAGCGCGTCGAGGAGGCCGAGGACCTGCGGCTGGGTGGGCCGCAGGAGGTCTTCGGAGGTGTCGAACGCGGCGTCGACGCGGTGCTCCCAGCGCTCCTTGTCGTCGGCGTACTCGGTGGCGTACGCCGCGTCGACGCGGTGGCCCGTGAGGGCCGTGGTGAGTTCCTCCAGGGCGGTGCGGGCGTCGGCGACCAGGGGCGCGGCGGCGAGCTTGTGGGCGTCGAAGCCGGTGACGTTGATGTTGAGGAAGCGGACGGACGGGTTCGAGAAGAGCGTCGCCGATGCCGTGGAGAAGTCGGACCAGCGGGTGCCGACGCCGATCACCAGGTCGGCGGTGCGGGCCAGTTCGTCGGCGGTGGCGGTACCGGTGTGGCCGATGCCGCCGACGTCCGCCGGGTGGTCGTGGCGCAGGGAGCCCTTGCCGGCCTGGGTGGAGGCGACGGGGATACCGGTCGCCGTCGCGAAGGCGGCCAGCGCTTCCTCGGCCGCGCTGTGGTGGACGCCGCCGCCCGCGACGAGCAGTGGACGGCGGGCCGCGCGGACGGCCTCGGCGGCGTCGGCGAGTTCGTACGGATCGGGGCCCTGCCTGCGGACCCGCCAGACGCGCTCGGCGAAGAACTCCTCCGGCCAGTCGTACGCCTCCGCCTGGACGTCCTGGGGCAGCGCGAGGGTCACCGCGCCTGTCTCGGCGGGGTCGGTGAGGACCCGCATGGCGGCGAGCGCGGCCGGGACGAGCGCCTCGGGACGCGAGACGCGGTCGAAGTACTTCGACACGGGACGGAGCGCGTCGTTGACGGAGACGTCGCCCGCGTGGGGCACTTCGAGCTGTTGAAGGACGGGGTCGGCGGGGTGCGTCGCAAAGATGTCGCCGGGGAGGAGCAGCACGGGCAGCCGGTTGATGGTGGCGAGGGCGGCGCCCGTGACGAGGTTGGTGGCGCCGGGGCCGATGGAGGTGGTCACGGCGTGGGCGGAGAGGCGGTTGCTCTGCCGGGCGTAACCGACGGCGGCGTGGACCATGGCCTGTTCGCTGCGGCCCTGGAAGTACGGCATCTCCGGGCCGGCTTGGACGAGTGCCTGGCCGATGCCCGCCACGTTCCCGTGGCCGAAGATGCCCCAGGTGGCGTCGATCAGCCGGCGGCGGTTGCCGTCGCGTTCGGTGTACTGGCGGGACAGGAAGGCGATCAGTGCCTGGGCCACGGTGAGGCGGCGCGTACTCATCGGTGGGTCTCCTTGTCCTCGTCCTCATAAGGAGGTTGGCTCGGCGGCTCCGGTGACGGCCGCGGGCCGGGCGCTTCGTACATCGGCAGTCGGGGATCGACCGCCTGGCCGGGCCAGGTGTCGCGGATCCAGCCGTGGTCGGGGTGGTCGCGGATCAGCCACTGTCTGGTCGCGCCCGGTCCGGCCATCACGTTGAGGTAGTACATGGCGCGGCCGGGGGCGGCGATGGACGGGCCGTGCCAGCCGTCCGGGATGAGGACGGTGTCGCCGGTGCGGACCTCGGCGAGGACGTCGGTGCCGCCGGGCCTGGAGGGCGAGACGCGGTGGTAGCCGAGGCCGCCGTCCTCGATCTCGAAGTAGTAGATCTCCTCCAGCTCGGACTCGACGCCGGGGTGGTTCTCGTCGTGCTTGTGCGGCGGGTACGACGACCAGTTGCCGCCGGGCGTGAGGACTTCGACGGCGATCAGCCGGTCGCAGTCGAACGTGTCGGCGGCGGCGAAGTTGTTGACCTGGCGGGAGCAGTTGCCACTGCCCCGCAGTTCGACCGGAACCTCCGGTGCGGAGCCGTAGCGAGCGGGGAGTCTTCGCTCGCACTTCGCTCCTGCCAGGGCGAAGCGGCCTCCCGCACCGGAGGCGATCTGGGCGTGGGCGTCACGCGGAACGTACGCGAAGTCCGTGACGGAGCTGAACACGCTTTCTCTGCCCAGCAGTTCAAAGATCTCGCCTTGCGTGTGCACCGTACAACCGCCGCTGAGCGGAAGCACGATCCACTCGCTGTCCCCGCTGTCCAGCGTGTGTGTACCGCCGGGCGGCAGGTCGAGGACGCGCAGGGAGCTGTGCAGCCAGCCGGCCCGCCGCGGTTCGATGTCGAGCGCGTACGGTCCGCTCGCCGCGCTGCCCGCGCGCACGTGCCGTTCCAGGAATTCACCGTCGGAGCCCGTGTCGGTGTCGGTGTCCGTCGTCATGGTCGTTCCGTATCCCTCCGCACGTCTGCCTACTCTCCCCGTGTCCCCTACAGCTTCGGCGGTCGGGCCGGCCGGGCCCCTACAACAGGCCCACGGCGGTGTCGACGGCCGCCGCGACGTTCCCGTCCACCGGGTAGAGGAGCGAACGCCCCACCACCAGGCCCTGCACCGTGGGCAGGCGCAGCGCCTTGCGCCACTTCTCGTACGCGCCCTCCTGGTCGTCACCGATCTCGCCGCCGAGCAGGACGGCGGGCAGGGTGGACGTCTCCATCACCCGGGCCATGTCGTCCGGATTCTCGGTGACCGGCAGTTTCAGCCAGGTGTACGCCGAGGTGCCGCCGAGGCCGGAGGCGATGGCGATGGAGCGGGTCACCGCCTCGGCCGTCAGGTCGTTGCCGAGCCGTCCGTCCCTGCGGCGGCAGATGAACGGCTCGACGAAGACGGGCAGCCGCCGCTCCGCCATGGCGTCGACGGCGCGGGCGGCCGACAGGAGGGTGTCCGCCGAGCGCGCGTCCTCGTAGTCGACGCGAAGCAGCAACTTGCCCGCGTCGAAGCCGAGACGGGCGATGTCCTCGGCGCGGTGGCCGGTGAAGCGGTCGTCCAGTTCGAAGGCGGCGCCGGCGAGGCCGCCTCGGTTCATGGAGCCGACGACGACACGGTCCTCCAGGGCGCCGAGGAGCAGCAGGTCGTCGAGTATGTCGGCGGTGGCGAGGACACCGTCCACGCCGGGCCGGGACAGCGCGAGGCAGAGCCGCTCCAGCAGGTCGACGCGGTTGGCCATGGCCAGGCGGCGGTTGCCGACGGCGAGGGCGCCTCGGGCCGGATGGTCGGCCGCGACGATCATGAGCCGTCCGCCGGGGCGCAGCAGGGGGCGGCGGCTTCGGCGGGCGGCGGCCTCGGCGATCGCCTCGGGGTGGTGCGTACGGATCCGTACGAGCTCCGACGCGTCGACGCGGGTCACAGGGCGGCCTCCGGTGGCAGCGTTCCCGGTGTGGGGACGGGGCCGCCGCCGAGGACCTGCACGACTTCCCGGGCGTACGGCATGGCGGAGGAGCAGGCGAGCCGGGCGGCGACGATGGCGCCGGCGGCGTTGGCGTACCGCATGACGCGCTTCAGGTCCCAGCCGGCCAGCAGTCCGTGGCAGAGGGCGCCGCCGAAGGCGTCCCCGGCGCCGAGGCCGTTGACGACCTCGACGGGGACGGGCGGCACTTCGGCGACGGTGCCGTCACGGTGGACGGCGAGGACGCCTTTGGGTCCCTGCTTGACGACGGCCAGTTCGGGTCCGGCGGCGAGGAGCGCGCGGGCGGCGGCGTACGGTTCGCGCTCTCCGACGGCGACTTCGCACTCCTCCAGGTTTCCCACGGCGACGGTGGCGTGGCGCAGGGCCTGCGTGTACAGGGGCCGGGCTGCTGCCATGAGCGCCCCCGGATCGTCGGGGCTGTGGCTGTCGGGGCCGGCCGGGCCGTCGGGACCGGAGCCGTCCGTGGGTGCCTTCCAGAACATCGGGCGCCAGTCGAGATCGAAGACGGTGATGGCGGTTCCGGGCCGCCGCCCGGACGGCCGCTCCTCGGGGCTCTGCGCCCGTGCCTCGCCGCGTGTGCGCAGAGCGGTCAGCGTGGCGGCCCGGCTGGGCTCCTCGCACAGGCCGGTGCCGGTCATCCAGAAGATCCGCGCCGACCGGATGGCGTCCAGGTCCAACTCGTGCGGGTGGATCTCCAGATCGGGTGCCTTGGGCTGCCGGTAGAAGTAGAGCGGGAAGTCGTCGGGCGGGAAGATCTCGCAGAACGTCACGGGTGTGGGCCACCGGTCGACCGGTGTCACCCACCGGTCGTCCACCTCGAACTCCCGCAGGGCGTGGTGGAGATAGTCCCCGAACGCGTCCCGTCCGGTGCGGGTGATGACCGCGGTACGGCGGCCGAGCCGGGCGGCGGCCACGGCCACATTCGTCGCCGATCCGCCGAGGAACTTCCCGAAGGTGTCGACCTGCGCCAACGGGACTCCGGTACGCAGCGGATAGAGGTCCACGCCGATGCGCCCCATGGTGATCACGTCGTACGGCTCAGGCATGCGCGTCCCCTCGTTTCGACGGCCGTCCCCAGGTCTAATGCTCTCTCCCGACCTCTGTCAACGTTTTGTCCTTACATTCGGACGAAGGCTTGACACTCTTCTCGGACGGCCGCGAGGCTGACCGGTATGACCTCCTCCGTACCGCCGCTGAACCGCATCAGGGTCGGGTCGGCACCCGACTCCTGGGGCGTGTGGTTTCCCGACGATCCCCAGCAGGTTCCCTGGCGGCGTTTCCTCGACGAAGTGGCCCGGGCCGGATACGAGTGGATCGAGCTCGGTCCGTACGGCTACCTCCCGACCGATCCGGCCCGTCTCGCCGGCGAGACGGCCGCGCGCGGCCTGAAGGTCTCGGCCGGCACCGTGTTCACCGGACTTCACCATGGGCCTGCCGTCTGGGACAGGACCTGGGCGCATGTCGCCGACATCGCGGCACTCACCAGGGAGATGGGCGCGGACCATCTGGTCGTCATCCCGTCCTTCTGGCGCGACGACAAGACGGGCCAGGTGCTGGAGGACCGGACACTCACCGCCGCGCAGTGGCGCGACCTGACGGCTCAGACGGAGCGGCTCGGCCGCGAGGTGCTCGACCGCTTCGGACTGAGGATCGTGGTCCACCCGCACGCCGACACCCACATCGACAGCGAGGAGAACGTCAGCCGTTTCCTCGACGCCACCGATCCCGCCCTGGTGTCACTGTGTCTGGACACGGGGCACTACGCGTACTGCGGCGGCGACAGCGTCAAACTGATCGAGACCTACGGGGAGCGCATCGGCTATCTGCATCTCAAGCAGGTGGATCCGAAGATCCTCGCGGACGTCGTCGCGGACGGGGTGCCGTTCGGGCCGGCCGTCGGACGGGGCGTGATGTGCGAACCGCCGACCGGAGTGCCCGCGCTGGGACCGGTACTGACGGCGGCCCAGAAACTGGACGTCGATCTCTTCGCCATCGTCGAGCAGGACATGTATCCCTGCCCGCCCGACAAGCCCTATCCGATCGCCGAGCGGACGCGTCGCTTCCTCCGCTCGTGCGGCGCCTAACCCGGCATCCCTGTCGAACAGTTGGGCCATCGACACACTCACCTCCAATGCGCCGCTTCTGTCACAGACATCCGCTTAACGTCACGCATATCTCCATTACGCGGGTTTTACGTCACAGTGACGCGACAGCCCCTCCCTCACCGTCACTCTGAGTCGTTCAACGGGCACAGGCTCAGTGATCACCAGCGTTTCAGTCGCAGCCCTCCAGACGGCCCCCCGGCCGCCGCTGCGGCGGACGCAGGGAGGTGCCACGCATGACGGACAGAAGTCTCTGGTCCTACAAGGAGATTGCCGCACACATCCGGGTACAGCCGGACACCGTCCGTTCGTATCGCAAGCACGGTCTGCTTCCGCCGCCGGACCACGTGGAGAACGGCAAGCCCTACTGGTACGCGGACACCGTCCGCGCCTGGGTGGCCAAGCGCCCGGGGAACAGAGGCCGCAGAGAGTGAGGGGCGGGAGCTGATCCCCGCGCCGGGTCCGCGCACGACCGGCTCCGAGGGCCCCGTATTCCACCAGCGGTGGACGTACGGGGCCCTCGGTCCGGTTCGGGCTCAGACCCCGACCTTGTCCCGCTCACCCGCCCCGGACACAGCCCCGTCGGGCCCGTCGGCGCCGTCGGTGCCGTCCGTCCCGGCCGCCGGCCGTGACCCGCCCTCGCTGACCCCGAACCGGTCGTGGAAGCGGCGCAACGGACCCGGCGCCCACCAGGTGGCCCTGCCCGTCAGCTTCATCACCGCCGGGACCAGCAGACTGCGCACCACCATCGCGTCCATGACCACCGCGAGCGCGATACCGAGCCCGAGCATCATGGTGTTGGTCACCCGTGAGGTGCCGATGGCGACCATGACCACCGCCAGGATCACCGCCGCCGCCGTGATCAGCCCTCCCGTGCGCTGAAGCCCGAATATGACGGACCGCTCGTGGTCACCGCTGCGGTCGTACTCCTCCTTGATCCGGGATATCAGGAACACCCCGTAGTCCATGGAGAGTCCGAAGGCGACGCAGAACATCAGCACCGGAAGCGTCGTCTCTATGTCCCCCGTCGGGGTGAAACCGAGCAACCCGGAGAGATGGCCGTCCTGGAAGACCCAGACGACCGCTCCGAACATCGCCGTGAGGCTGAGCGCGTTGAGCGCGACCGCCTGGAGGGGGATGAGGACGCTGCCGGTGAGCAGGAAGACCAGCAGCAGCGTCACCACGACGATGATGCCCGCGGCCAGGGGCAGCCGGTCCGCGATGGCGTCCTTCGAATCGACCAGTACGGCCGCCGTGCCGGTGACCGAGGTGTCGAAGGCGGCGGGCTCGGACCGGAGTTCACGGACGAGTTGCTGGGTCCCCTGGTCCACCGACTCGCCGCGTGGCAGCACGGTGAAGTACGCGTGGTCGCCGGAGACGACCGGACCGTCGACCCGCAGCACATCCGGCAGCCCGGCCACCCGGTCGCGGTAGTCCGCGTACTCGGCGGCCGTCGCTCCGCCTTCGCCCAGCACTTCGAGCCCGCCGCCGGGGCTGCCCGGGAAGCCGCTCCTGATGTCCTCCTGGACCACTCGGGCCTCGGCGCTCGACGGCAGCTGCCGGTCGTCGGCCGTGCCGAACTTGACGCCCAGGAAGGGCAGTCCGAGAAGCACCAGGCCCGTGGCCGTCGCGACGGCGAAGAGCGGGGCCCTGCGCATCACCAGCGCCGCCGTACGTCCCCAGCCGCCGCCCGCCTCGGCAGTCGCCGCCGGCCGGGATCCGGTCGCCGTCCCGTCGCCGGGCGCGGACTTCTTCCGTCCCCTGCTGAACAGCCGTCGCAGGTCGAGGGAGTTGACCCGGTGACCGAGCAGCATCAGCGCGGCCGGCAGCAGGATCAGCGCGGCGGCCGCGGCGAGCAGCACCACCGCTATCCCGGCGTAGGCGAACGAGCGCAGGAAGTACTGCGGGAAGACCATCATCGCCGCGAGCGACACCGCCACCGTCAGCGCGGAGAACAGCACCGTCCGACCGGCGGTGCGGAGCGTGGCGCCCACCGCGTCCCGCACCTCCGCGCCCTCGGCCAGCTCCTCCCGGAATCTGCGCACGATGAACAGCGCGTAGTCCACGGCCAGTCCGAGCCCCAGGGCCGTGGTGAGGTTCTGCGCGAAGACCGAGACATCCGTGATCTCGGTGATCCCGCGCAGTACGGCGTTGGTCCCCAGGATGGCGACGATGCCGATACCCAGCGGCAGCAGGGCGGCGATCGCACTGCCGAAGACCATCACGAGCAGGACCAGCGTGACCGGCAGGGCGATCAGCTCGGCCCGCAGCAGGTCCTCCTGGATGATGGCCTGCATCTCGTGCCGTACGGCGACCGGCCCGCCGACCGAGACCTCCAACAGTCCTTGCGTGCCGCGGAATTCGGGCGCTATCCGCTCCAGGGTCCGGCCCGCTTCCTTCTCCTCACCCACGATCCTGGCCGCGATCAGCGCCTCTCCCCCGTCCTCGGCGCGCAGCGCGGGCGCCCGCGTCTGCCAGTACGACCCGACGCCTACGACGCCCTCCTCGGCGGCCAGCCGGTCGGTGAGCCGCTTGGCCTCGGCGGCGACGGCGGGGTCGTCCACCCCTTTGTCGCCCGCGTCGACGAGCAGCAGGAGATTGGGCTGGGAGGCCGGGAACTCACGCTCCAGCGCCTTCGTCGCGTAGGTCGACGAGGCGGCGGGGTCCTCCCAGCCACCGCTGCCCATCCGGTCGCCGACTCCGCTCCCCGCGAAGACCGCCAACGCCGTGATCACCAGGGCGACCAGCAGCGAAAGCCGTGGGCGCGCCGTGACGAACCGGGTCCAGCCGCCGATTCGCGACCCCCTGTTGACTTCGGACATAGTGCGGTGTCCCCTTCACCGTGACCCAGCGCATGGGTCAGCGACTGCCATAGAATGACAAACACGAGTGATCACTCGCATAAATCAAGAATGCGAGCGACGACTCGCATTTGTCAACCGCAGTCAACCGATCGAGGGATCCTGGGAGTTCACGTGCCTGAAGCGAGGAGAGGCGGAGCCGTGGAGCGAGGCATCCAGGACAGTGCGGCCAAAGGCGGCGGCGCCGACGACACGGGCAAGCCACGCCGCCGCCAGGCCCGCGGCGAGCGCCGTATCGCGCAGCTCCTCGAAGCCGCGGGCCGCGTCTTCTGCGCGAGCGGCTACACGGCGGCGAGCACCAACTCCATCGCCCGGGAGGCCGGCGTCTCACCCGGCACGCTCTACCAGTTCTTCCCGAACAAGGAAGCCATCGCCGTCGAGCTGGGCGACGTACTCCTGAATCGCTGGCGCACGACGTACGGGCAGGCGTTCACACCCGCCCACCTGGATCTGCCGCTCCCCGAGATGCTGGACGCCGTCCTCGATCCGCTGATCACGTTCAACTGCGAGAATCCGGCGTTCGCCGTCCTGATGCACGGCTCCGAGATCCCGGGGCAGGTGACGGAGGAACACGACGTCCTGCACTCCACCCTGCTCACCCGGGTCGAGGAGATCCTGGGCAGCTATCTCCCCAACACCCCGCAGGCCGAGCGCACCAGGACGGCGGAGTTCGTCTTCGTCCTGTTCAAGGGCGGTCTGGATCTGGTCCTGTCGCATGAGGGCGAGGAGCGGGACGCCTACATCGGGGAGCTGAAGAACGCCATGTTCCGCTACCTGGCCCCCCTCGTCGGCGACGCGGCCCCCCACTGCCGGCCGCAGCGGGAGACGGCGACACCGGACTCCTGACTCCACACGAGGACCACACGCCGCGATTCCCGACTCGCATTCATACCCCCTAGGGGTATAGTCTGTGCCATGTCAGGGCGTCGCGGCTTTTCGCCGCCCCCTGGCACCCCTTGTTTCGCACGCCCGCCCCGGAGGAGAACGCCATGACCGCAGAGACGAAGATCGAGACGGAGACCGCCCAGGCCGCCGGTTCCTGCTGCTCGCCGACCGGCTCCTGCCACGACGGCGCGGACGAGACCGCGACGGGCGCCGTGACAACGGTGTACGCGGTCACCGGGATGACCTGCGGCCACTGCGAAGGCGCGGTCTCCGGCGAGATCTCCGCACTGAAGGGCGTCACATCGGTGAAATCCGAGGCCGCCACCGGCCGGGTGACCGTGGTCTCCGAGGCACCGCTCGACGAGAGCGACGTGCGCGCGGCGGTCGACGAGGCGGGTTACGAGCTGACCGGCCAGGCCTGATCGACCTCATCACGGGCCGTACGCGACCGGGTTTTCCCCCCGGCGGCGTGCGGCCCTTCCGTCACTTCGGCCACTTGAGCCACAACAGCCCTACTCAGCCCCATAATCGGCGGCCAGAGTGACGGCATTTTCATCTGTTTTCGTAGTAACCAACAATTTGCGGCCCCGCTCCTTCACATGAGGCACAGGACCTTCACAAAGAGATCTAGATCACATAGATTTAGGGGTAACCATCCGGGCAGCTCGCGAGTCTAAGAGGCGATGCCGAGAACGTCTTGGGGGACGTTCATGAGATGTCTTGGGGGATGTCTCAGGCAAGCGTTGGCCGGGGGACGTGCAACTGGGGAGCTTTGAGCGGCCCCCCTGGTTCGTACGTACCCCGGCAGACCGCGTGAAACTGGCTTCTGCCGGCAACCGCAGACGCCCGGCCCGGATCCCGTGGGGGGAATCCGCACCGGGGATATGGGAAGCGCCCCGCTATACCGACCCGTGGGGGGATCGGGAAGCGGGGCGCTTTCTGTTGCGCTCGGGTGGTGTCCGGCTCGCGGCGCCGTCGGCGTGACCGCGAGGACCGTCCGGTCGAAGGCTCAGCGGCTCTCGACAGGCACGAAGTCGCGCAGGACCTCGCCCGTGTAGATCTGGCGCGGGCGGCCGATACGGGAACCGGGCTCCTTGATCATCTCGTGCCACTGGGCGATCCAGCCGGGCAGCCGGCCGATCGCGAAGAGCACGGTGAACATCTCGGTCGGGAAGCCCATGGCCCGGTAGATCAGACCCGTGTAGAAGTCCACGTTCGGGTAGAGGTTGCGCGAGACGAAGTAGTCGTCGGAGAGCGCGTGCTCCTCCAGCTTCAGCGCGATGTCCAGCAGCTCGTCGGACTTGCCGAGCGCCGAGAGGACATCGTGCGCCGCCGCCTTGATGATCTTCGCCCGGGGGTCGAAGCTCTTGTAGACGCGGTGGCCGAAGCCCATCAGACGGACGCCGTCCTCCTTGTTCTTCACCTTGCGGATGAAGGAGTCGACATCGCCGCCGTTGGCCTGGATGCCCTCGAGCATCTCCAGCACCGACTGGTTGGCGCCACCGTGCAGCGGGCCCCACAGGGCGCTGATGCCGGCGGAGATCGAGGCGAACATGTTCGCCTGCGACGAGCCGACCAGCCGCACGGTGGAGGTCGAACAGTTCTGCTCGTGGTCCGCGTGCAGGATCAGCAGCTTGTCGAGGGCCGAGACCACCACCGGGTCCAGGTCGTACTCCTGGGCGGGGACCGAGAAGGTCATGCGCAGGAAGTTCTCGACGTACCCGAGGTCGTTGCGCGGGTAGACGAAGGGGTGCCCGATCGACTTCTTGTACGCGTACGCCGCGATCGTCGGCAGCTTGGCCAGCAGCCGGATCGTCGAGAGGTGGCGCTGCTGCTCGTCGAACGGGTTGTGGCTGTCCTGGTAGAACGTCGACAGCGCGCTGACCACGGAGGACAGCATCGCCATCGGGTGCGCGTCACGCGGGAAGCCGTCGAAGAACCGCTTCACGTCCTCGTGCAGCAGCGTGTGCTGGGTGATCTCGTTCTTGAAGGACGACAGCTCGTCGACCTTGGGAAGTTCACCGTTGATGAGCAGGTAGCCCACCTCGAGGAACGTCGAGCTTTCGGCAAGCTGCTCGATGGGGTAGCCGCGGTACCGGAGGATGCCCTGCTCACCGTCGAGATAGGTGACGGCGGATTTATAGGCGGCGGTATTGCCGTAGCCGCTGTCCAGAGTCACCAGGCCGGTCTGGGCCCGCAGCTTCCCGATGTCGAAGCCCTTGTCGCCGACGGTGCTGTCGATCACCGGGTAGGTGTACTCGCCATCGCCGTACCGCAGTACTACAGAGTTGTCGCTCACGTCATCCCTCACCGACGTAGTGCCTCTTCTTCGAGGTGCCCTGACTGTCTCTACCATCCCCCATTTGGCTCAGGAGAGTGCACTCGGGGTCGACCATTAGGCCTATTCGCGGCACTGAGTGCCGCCAACTTTCACATCCTGCCCCCTTCGCCCCGGTTCCGAAAGTCCGGGGTGGGCATTGACTCCGCCGGACACTCCCCTGGAGGGGTCGGCGCACCCGGAGACGGCGCACCTCCCCGGCCCCGTTACCCCGCCCACGTCCCGGTCAGAAGCCGCCGGCCTGGAGGCTGCCCGACAGCCGGTGGTCGAGGGCGGTGAAGCGACGGCCGGCGGAGACCGTACGGACGGCCTGGCCTATCGCCTTCCGGGAGCCGACCAGGACGACGAGCTTCTTGGCCCGGGTGACCGCCGTGTAGAGCAGATTCCGCTGGAGCATCATCCAGGCGCCGGTCGTCACCGGGATGACCACGGCCGGGTACTCGCTGCCCTGCGAGCGGTGGATCGTCATCGCGTACGCGTGCGCCAGCTCGTCCAGCTCGTCGAAGTCGTACGGCACCTCCTCGTCCTCGTCCGTCCGCACCGTCAGACACTGGTCGTCCAGGTTCAGCGAGGTCACGACCCCGACCGTGCCGTTAAAGACCCCGTTCTGCCCCTTGTCGTAGTTGTTGCGGATCTGGGTGACCTTGTCGCCGACACGGAAGACGCGGCCGCCGAGCCGCTTCTCCGGCAGCTCGGGCCGGGCGGGGGTGATGGCCTGCTGGAGCAGGCCGTTGAGGGTGCCCGCCCCGGCCGGGCCGCGGTGCATCGGGGCCAGTACCTGGATGTCGCGCCGCGGGTCGAGTCCGAAGGTGGCCGGAATGCGGCGGGCCGCGACATCCACCGCGAGCTTCCCGGCCTCCTCCGTCTCGTCCTCCACGAAGAGGAAGAAGTCGCTGAGGCCCTGGGTGATGGGCTGGACCCCGGAGTTGATGCGGTGGGCGTTGGTGACCACACCCGACTGCTGGGCCTGCCGGAAGATCCGTGTCAGACGCACCTGGGGCACGGGCCCGCCGTCGGCCAGCAGGTCCCGCAGCACCTCCCCCGCCCCCACCGAGGGCAGCTGGTCCACGTCACCGACAAGCAGCAGATGTGCACCGGGTGCCACGGCCTTCACGAGCTTGTTGGCGAGCAGCAGATCCAGCATGGACGCCTCGTCGACCACGACCAGATCGGCGTCGAGCGGTCGGTCCCTGTCGTACGCGGCGTCCCCGCCCGGTTTGAGTTCCAGCAGCCGGTGGACCGTGGACGCCTCGGCGCCGGTGAGCTCGGCGAGGCGCTTGGCGGCACGGCCGGTGGGCGCCGCGAGCACCACCTTGGCTTTCTTGGCCCTGGCCAGTTCCACGATCGAGCGAACCGTGAAGGACTTTCCACAGCCCGGTCCGCCGGTCAGGACGGCGACCTTACGAGTGAGTGCGAGCCGCACCGCCGCCTCCTGCTCGGGGGCCAGCTCGGCTCCTGTGCGGCCCGCGAGCCAGGGCAGGGCCTTCTCCCACACGACGTCCTGGAAGGCGGGCATCCGGTCCTCCCCGGCGCGCAGCAGCCGCAGCAGCTGGGCGGAGAGGGACAGCTCGGCGCGGTGGAAGGGCACCAGATAGACGGCGGTGACCGGCTCGCCCCCGTCGGGGCCCGGCACCTTCTCCCTGACGACGCCCTCGGCCTCGGCGGCCAGCTCGGCGAGGCAGTCGATGACCAGACCGGTGTCGACCTGGAGGAGCTTCACCGCGTCGGAGATGAGCTGCTCCTCGGGCAGGAAGCAGTGGCCCTGGTCGGTGGACTGGGAGAGCGCGTACTGCAGTCCGGCCTTGGCGCGGTCCGGACTGTCGTGCGGGATGCCGACGGCCTGGGCGATGCGGTCGGCGGTGAGGAAGCCGATGCCCCAGACGTCGGAGGCCAGCCGGTAGGGCTCGTTCTTCACGACGGAGATCGAGGCGTCGCCGTACTTCTTGTAGATGCGGACGGCGATCGAGGTGGACACACCGACGCCCTGAAGGAAGATCATGACTTCCTTGATGGCCTTCTGCTCCTCCCAGGCGGCGCCGATCAGCTTCGTCCGCTTGGGGCCGAGGCCGGGGACCTCGACGAGCCTCTTCGGCTCCTTCTCGATGATCTCCAGGGTGTCGACGCCGAAATGCTCGACGATCCGCTCGGCGATGCGCGGGCCGATGCCCTTGATCAGACCGGAGCCGAGATAGCGACGGATGCCCTGGATGGTGGCGGGCAGGACCGTCGTGTAGTTCTCCACCGTGAACTGCTTGCCGTACTGGGGGTGCGAGGCCCAACGGCCCTCCATGCGCAGGGACTCCCCCGGCTGCGCGCCGAGCAGCGAGCCGACCACGGTGAGCAGATCGGCGCCCCGGCCGGTGTCGACGCGGGCGACCGTGTAGCCGTTCTCCTCGTTGCTGTACGTGATCCGCTCAAGAACGCCTTCGAGCACGGCCAGATTGGACATGATCCGACGCTACCGCCCGGGTACGACAGCCGGCCCGCCCTGTGGACAACTCCCCCTCGCACAGGGCTTCGACGGAGCGCCGGAAAGCTTTAGGGGCCCGGTCCACTGGACCGGGCCCCACGCGCTCCCCCCTCCGACACAAAGCTTCCCGATCCCCCCGGACCCCTCCCCGGAAGCCTTGATGCCATGTACGACAGACGTCACCGCGAAAGGGTTGCACGGTTGCGGGCAGTTATTTTCTCTGGCATCAGAAATGCTGATAGAAGATGACAGAAGTGGCCATTTCCCTACGAGAGCGGCTTCGTCGCGACAGACGGGCTTCCCTTACAGCGCATGCCTCACATACCGCGCCGCGACATCGGCCAGCAGCTCCGCACCGTCCCGCACCCACAGGGTGTCGTTGAAGAGTTCGACCTCGATCGGGCCGTCGTACCCGGCCGCGTCGACGCGTTCGCGCCATACCCGCATGTCGATCGCGCCGTCACCGATCAGGCCGCGGCCGTTCAGCACCCCGGCGGGCAACGGGGTCGTCCAGTCGGCCAGTTGGAAGGAGTGGATCCGGTCCGCCGCCCTGGCGATCGCCGCCGGGGCCCGGTCGTCCCACCAGACGTGGTACGTGTCCACGACGACCCCGACCTGTTCGGCGGGGAAGCGTTCCGCGAGTTCCAGCGCCTGGTCGAGCGTGGAGACGACACAGCGGTCGGAGGCGTACATCGGGTGCAGCGGCTCGATCGCCAGCCGTACCCCGCGCTCCCCCGCGTACGGCGCCAGAACCGCGAGCGCGTCCGCGATCCGTTCACGCGCCCCGTGCAGATCGCGGCTGCCGGCCGGCAGCCCGCCCGACACCAGGACCAGGGTGTCGGTGCCCAGGGTCACGGCCTCGTCGATCGCCGCGCGGTTGTCGTCCAGGGCGTCGGCCCGTGCCGCGGGGTCGCTCGCCGTGAGGAAACCGCCGCGGCACAGGGTGGTGACGGCGAGCCCTGCGTCACGTACGAGCTTGGCGGCGGCCTCCGTGCCGTACGCCTGCACCGGCTCCCGCCACAGCCCCACGCCCGGCACACCGAGCCGCACGCATGCCTCGGTCAGCTCGGGGAGGGTGAGCTGTTTGACCGTCATCTGGTTGATGCTGAAACGGCTGAGGTCGCCCGGCAGTCCGGTCGCGCCCGCGTCGGGCACGTCGGACGCCTCAGTCACTTCGGTCACGTCGATCGCCTCGTTCACGTCCGTCACTGGTCCACTCCGTACACGCCGAGCAGGGACTTCATCCTGGCCTCGGCCGCCGCCGGGTCCGGGAACAGGCCCAGCCCGTCGGCCAGTTCGTACGCCCGCGCCAGATGCGGAAGCGAACGGGCCGACTGGAGGCCGCCGACCATGGCGAAGTGGTCCTGGTGCCCGGCCAGCCAGGCGAGGAACACGACGCCCGTCTTGTAGAAGCGGGTGGGAGCCTGGAAGAGATGGCGGGACAGTTCGACCGTGGGGTCGAGCAGTTCCCGGAAGCCCTTCGCGTCACCCGTGTCCAGGACGCGTACGGCTTCGGCGGCCACCGGCCCGAGCGGGTCGAAGATGCCCAGCAGCGCGTGGCTGAAGCCGCGTTCGTCGCCCGCGATCAGCTCGGGGTAGTTGAAGTCGTCGCCCGTGTAGCAGCGCACGCCCTGCGGCAGACGCCGGCGCAGCTCGACCTCGCGACGCGCGTCCAGCAGCGAGACCTTGATCCCGTCGATCTTGTCCGGGTGTTCGGAGATGACCTGGAGGAATGTCTCGGTGGCAGCGTCGAGGTCCGTGCTGCCCCAGTAGCCCTCCAGCGCCGGGTCGAACATCGGGCCCAGCCAGTGCAGTACGACGGGCTCGTCCGCCTGCCGCAGCAGATGGGCGTAGACGGCCAGATAGTCCTCGGGCCCCTCGGCCGCGGCGGCGAGCGCACGTGAGGCCATCAGGATGGCCTGGGAGCCGGTCTCCTCGACGAGCGCGAGCTGCTCCTCGTACGCCGCTCGGACCTCCTCCAAAGAATGCGTTCCCGGAGCGAGTTGGTCGGTGCCCACCCCGCACGCGATCCGGCCGCCGGTGGACCGCGCCTCCGCCGCCGAACGGCGGATCAGCTCGGCCGCGCCCGCCCAGTCCAGGCCCATGCCGCGCTGCGCGGTGTCCATGGCCTCGGCGACCCCGAGGCCGTGCGACCACAGATGGCGGCGGAAGGCGAGCGTGGTGTCCCAGTCGATGACGACCGGCGCTCCGGGGCTGCTGTCCGCGTACGGGTCGGCCACGACGTGCGCGGCGGAGAAGACCGTACGGGAGACGAGAGGAGCGGAGTCGGCGCCCTGGGTGGTGAAGGCGGCCGGTTCGCGGCGCGGCTGGTAGGTGCGCAGTCGGCCGTCGGCGTCCGGGAGCCGGAGCCCCTGCCCCGACTTCCTTACGGAGGGCGTGTCGGGCGCCGGGGAGGGTGTGGTTCGGGTGGTCACAGCGAGAGCTCCGGTACGTCGAAGCGGCGTCCCTGCGCCGAGGACTTGAGCCCGAGTTCCGCGAGCTGTACGCCGCGCGCGCCGGCGAGCAGGTCCCAGCGGTACGGCTCGCCGAGCGTGATGTGGCGCAGGAAAAGCTCCCACTGGGCCTTGAAGCCGTTGTCGAACTCGGTGTTGTCCGGGATCTCCTGCCACTGGTCGCGGAAGGACTCGGTGGCGGCCAGGTCCGGGTTCCAGACGGGCTTGGGGGTGGCGCTGCGGTGCTGGACGCGGCAGCGGCGCAGTCCGGCCACCGCCGAGCCGTGCGTGCCGTCGACCTGGAACTCCACCAGTTCGTCCCGGTTGACCCGGACCGCCCAGGAGGAGTTGATCTGCGCGACGATGCCGCCCTCCAGCTCGAAGATCCCGTAGGCGGAGTCGTCGGCGGTCGCCGCGTACGGCTTGCCCTGTTCGTCCCAGCGACGCGGGATGTGGGTGGTGATGTGCGCCGAGACGGAGTTGACCTTGCCGAACAGCTCGTGCAGGACGTACTCCCAGTGCGGGAACATGTCGACGGTGATGCCGCCGCCGTCCTCACTCCGGTAGTTCCAGGACGGGCGCTGCGGCTCCTGCCAGTCGCCTTCGAAGACCCAGTAGCCGAACTCGCCTCGTACGGAGAGGATCTCGCCGAAGAAGCCGCCGTCGATGAGGCGCTTCAGCTTCAGCAGGCCAGGAAGGAAGATCTTGTCCTGGACGACGCCGTGTTTGATGCCGGCGCTCTGGGCGAGGCGGGCGAGATCCAGGGCGCCTTCGAGGTCGGTCGCGGTCGGCTTCTCCGTGTAGATGTGCTTCCCGGCGGCAACGGCTTTCTTGATGGCCTCGACCCGCGCGGAGGTGACCTGCGCGTCGAAGTAGATGTCGACGGTGTCGTCGGCGAGGACGGTGTCGAGATCGGTGGACCACTCGGTGAGGCCGTGCCGTTCGGCGACCTCTCTGAGGGCGTGCTCACGGCGGCCGACGAGCACGGGCTCGGGCCAGAGCACCTCACCGTCGCCGAGGTCCAGTCCGCCCTCTTCGCGGATCGCGAGGATGGAACGCACCAGGTGCTGTCGGTACCCCATCCGCCCCGTGACGCCGTTCATGGCGATCCGCACTGTCCTGCGTGTCACGAAGTTCCCTCCATACGGCCGTAGCAAGCGCTTTCTATAGGGTATGAAGCTAGCCTGCCGAAAGCGACCGGACAAGGGTCCGGCGCCGATCTACTCCCTCATCCACCTTTCGGAGGAACAGCCGATGACAGTCACCCTGGCCGATGTGGCGGCCCGCGCCCGGGTGTCGCCCGCCACTGTTTCCCGCGTACTGAACGGCAACTACCCGGTGGCCGCATCCACCAGGGAGCGCGTACTGCGGGCCGTGGACGAGCTGGACTACGTGCTGAACGGACCGGCCAGTTCGCTCGCCGCCGCCACGTCCGATCTGGTCGGGATCCTGGTCAACGACATCGCCGACCCGTTCTTCGGGATCATGGCCGGGGCCGCGCAGACCGAGATCGGCGGCCAGGAGGGTACGGGCCGGGCGGGTGGCGAGAAGCTCGCCGTCGTCTGCAACACGGGCGGCTCCCCCGAGCGGGAACTGACCTATCTCACCCTCCTCCAGCGCCAGCGGGCCGCCGCCGTGATCCTCACCGGTGGCGCCCTCGAAGACCCCACCCACATCGCGGCGATGTCGGCCAAACTGACCAAACTCGCCGACGCGGGGACGCATGTGGTGCTGTGCGGGCGGCCTCCGCTGCCGGGCAGCAGCGCGGTCGTGGCGTCGCTGGCCTTCGACAACCGGGGTGGCGGGCGGCGGCTCACCGAGCATCTGCTGGCACTGGGACACCGCAGGATCGGATACGTCGCCGGACCGGCCGAGCGCACCACGACCCGGCACCGGCTGGAGGGCCACCGGGCGGCTCTGACCGCTGCGGGACTGACGGACGACCAGGGTCCGCTGACGGTGCACGGCCCCTACGACCGGCGCTCGGGGTACGAGGCGACGCTGGAGTTGCTGCGGCGCTCGCCGGACCTGACGGCGGTGGTGGCCGCGAACGACACGGTGGCGCTCGGCGCGTGCGCGGCGGTGCGCGACCAGGGCCTGCGCATTCCGCAGGACATCTCGGTGGCGGGCTTCGACGACCTGCCGTTCTCGGTCGACGCGGTGCCGGCACTGACGACGGTGCGGCTGCCCCTGTACGAGGCGGGGGCGCGGGCCGGCCGGCTGGCCATGGGGACCGAGGCTCCGCCGCCCGGCGGGATCACAACGATCGCCGCGGAGTTGATGGCGCGGGCTTCGACGGCGCCGCCGCGGGGCTGAGGGACCGAGGCGCCGCAGGGCTGAGGTGCCGAGGGGAGATCACGGGCGGGGGCGCGCGCGGGCGGGGGTGCGCGCGCGTTCGCGGGCGCGGATCTGGGGGCGCGGATTATCGGGGCGCGGATTTCGGGGCCGGGGGCAGGGCGGGGGGGCGGGTTCACCCGATCGAGTGTCTTGCCGATCTTGGCGACCCCGGCGTACCGTTGACTGAGTCAAGGAAATAGATCGAGTGAGGGGTCGGGGGACCATGACCATTCAGGAGATTCGCGCGTTCAACCGCTTCTACACCAACCTCATCGGCGCGCTGAATTACAGCAAACACCTCTACACGCCGTACACGCTGACCGAGTCACGGCTGCTGTACGAGCTCGCGCACACGCCACGTACGGACGCCGCCGAACTCCGAGCCGAACTGTCCCTGGACGCAGGCTATTTGAGCAGAATGCTCACCAAGTTCGAGCGGGAAGGACTGGTCGAGCGCGCCCCCTCGGAGCGCGACGCCCGGCGGCAGCGGATCACGCTGACACAGCAGGGGCGCGGGACCGCCGCGCTGCTCGACGAGCGATCGCGCGAGGCGGTCGGCACGCTGCTGGAACGGGTCGAGCCCGACAAACGCCCGCGTCTCGTGGAGGCGTTGCGGACGGCCAGGGAAATACTGAGCGCCGACGACCCGGCCGCCGCCGGCCCCCGGGCGTCCGCCCGTCGCGACGGGCCCGTGCTGCGCGAGCCGGTCCCCGGCGATTTGGGCTGGATGGTGCAGCGGCACGGCGCGGTGTACGCGGCGGAGTACGGCTGGAATGCCACCTTCGAGGGCCTGGTCGCCAGGATCGTCGCCGACTTCGCGGCGGATCACGACGAGCGGCTGGAGCGGGTCTGGATAGCCGAGCTGGACGGCCGGCCGGTGGGTTCGGTGATGTGCGTACGGGACGAGGCGCGCGACACCGCGCGGCTGCGGCTTCTCCTGGTCGAACCGGAGGCACGCGGGCACGGCCTGGGTGAGCGAATGGTCGGAGCGGTTGTGGATTTCGCCCGCGATGCGGGGTATCGGGAGGTGGTGCTGTGGACCAACGACGTCCTGACCGCTGCCCGGAAGCTGTACGTGCGGGCGGGGTTCACCCTCGTCGCCGAGAAACCGCACCGTTCCTACGGAGCGGACCTGGTCGGCCAGGACTGGCGGCTCCCGCTTGTCGACGAGCCCGTCGTGGGCTCTCTCTCGTGAAAGGAAACGCGAAGTGAAATTCGCCTTCTCGACCCTCGGTGTCCCCGGCCTCCCCATCGCCGAGGTCGTCGCCCTCGCCAGTCGGACCGGCTACCAGGGTGTGGAGTTGCGCGCTCACCCGGAGGAGCCCGTACACCCCGGCATCGACGCGCGGGAAAGGGCCGCGGTGGTGGACGAGTTCAAGCGCCGCGGGGTCGAGATCCTGACCGTCGCGGGCTATGTGCGGGTGGCCGCCGAAGGCGGTGACGAGGAGCAGTTGAGCCAGGAGCTCGACGAACTGATCCTGCTGGCGCGCGACCTGGGCGCCTCGTACGTACGCGTCTTCCCGGGCGGCGGCGACCAGGACCCCGAGGCCGCCGACGCGACGGCCGCCCGCCGGCTGGGCGCGGCGGCGCCGCTCGCCGCGGAGTCGGGGGTGCGGGTCCTGCTGGAGACGCACGACTCCCACCGCACGGGGGCGGACGCCATTCGCATCCTCGGTCTTGTCGGCCACAAGCAGGTGGGCGCGCTCTGGGACGTGATGCACACCTGGCTCGGTGGTGAACGCCCGGTCACCAGCCATGCGTCGCTGTCGCCGCACCTGGGCTATGTGCAGGTGAAGGACATCGCGTCGGCGGAGGACACCACGCCGTTGGCGCTCGGCGCGGGGGCGCTGCCGCTGGGCGAGTGTGTCGGCCTGTTCGCCGGGGACGGGGACGACGGTTGGCTCTGCTGGGAGTACGAGAAGCGCTGGTACGCGGACGCGGCGGACCTTCCCGACCTGCTGATCCCGGGGCGGGAGTATCTGGAGGCGCTGCTGGCCCGGGGGCACTGACGGGGGCCGGGTCGGGAGGTCCGAGGCTCCGGGTCAGGGCTGCTGGGGCTTGCGGGCCAGTATGTGGGCCTGTGGGACTGCCGATGACAACTCGTACCCGTAGGGCTCGCGCAGGAGTTGGGCGGTCACCTGGAAGCCGGCCTGGCTCAGCAACTCGGTGATGCGGTCGGGGGACAGCCTGCGGAAGTCGAGGCAGACGGGGTGGCCGAAGGCCTCGTCGAAGTGCAGAGGCTCGTCGCCGACCTGGAAGGCGACCAACAGATGGCCGCCGGGGGCGAGTACCCGGTGGAACTGCGCGAAGACGAGCGGTAGTTGCTCCGGCACGATGTGAATGATCGAGTACCAGGCGACCGCGCCGGCGAGGCCGCCGTCCGGCAGATCCAGGTCGGTCATCGAACCTTCCTCGAACCGCAGCTCCGGGAAGGTCCGGCGGGCCAGCCCGACCATCGCGGGTGACAGGTCGATGCCGGATATGTCGAGGCCGAGCTTGTGCAGATGGGCTGTCACCCGGCCGGGGCCGCTGCCGATCTCGACGACGGGACCGGCGCCGTCGGCCTGTACGTACTCGGCGAAGGTGCCGAGCATCGCACGCCCCAGCGGGTCGGCCGCCAAGGCGGATCCGAAGCGCTCGTCGTAGTCGACGGCGATGGCGTCGTAGCCGGCCCGGGTGTCGCGGAGATAGGAGGGTTCAGGTTCGGTCATGGGCGAGGAGGTTAGCCGCCCGCCCGGTGGCCCTGGGTGAGGGGGGTGGGTCCGTGCGGCTGCCGCCGCCGCGCCCCAGGGACGTCAGCGCGACACCACCCACCAGCAGAGCCGCCGCGCACCAGCGGAGGGCTGTCACGTGCTCGTCCAGCAGCAGGGCGGCCGAGGACATGCCGAACACGGGGACCAGAAGGGAGAACGGCGCCACCGACGAGGCCGGGTAGCGGCGAAGCAGGAAACCCCAGGCGCCGAAGCCGACGATGGTGGTGATCCACGCGACGTAGAAGACGGTGCCGACACCGGTGAGGTCGAGCGCCCGCAACGCGGCGAGGTCCGTGTCCGGGCCCTCGATCAGCAAGGAGAGTGCGAGCAGGGGCAGCACGGGGACGACGGACACCCAGACCATGAAGTTCAACGCGTCCGGCGGTGAGGCCTTTCGGGTCAGGACGTTGGAGGCGCCCCAGCAGGCCGCGGCGGCGATGACGAGGGCGAAGGCCGCCAGGGGACCCGAAGCCCCTTCGTCCACCGCGGCGACGGCAATGCCGGCCAGGGCGATAGTCATACCCGCCAGCCGCGCACCACCGGGCCGTTCGCCCAGCACGATCGCGGCGAAGACCGCCGTGAACACCGCCTGGATCTGGAGCACGAGAGAGGAGAGTCCGGCGGACATGCCCTGATCCATCCCGACGAACAGCAGACCGAACTTGGCCACACCGAGCACCAATCCCACGGCGACCACCCACTTCCAGGCGACCTTGGGACGCCCCACGAAGAAGACCGCGGGCACGGCCGCCGCGAGGAAACGAAGAGCGGAGAAGAGCAGTGGCGGGAAATGTTCGAGACCCACCTCGATGACAACGAAGTTCACTCCCCAGATGGCGGCGACCAGAACGGCGAGGGCCTTGTGTGCGGTACGCATACGGCGAGGATCACCCGCCATGACCGTGTAGCACCAGCACGGATCTCTTCATGGTTGGATTGAGCATTGCTTACCAATGCATGCCGTCCGCGCGGCGACGCCAAGGAGTGAACATGCTTGATCTGGGCCGGTTGCGTGCCCTCCACGCCGTCTCCGTCCACGGATCGGTCGCCGCGGCGGCCGCCGCGCTCGGGTACACCCCGTCGGCGGTGTCGCAGCAGATCACCAAGTTGGAGCGGGAGACTCGTACAACCCTGCTGGAGCGGCGCGGGCGGGGCGTCGCCCTCACCGAGGAGGCGCGACATCTGGCCACCACCGCGGAGGAGTTGCTCGCAATAGTGGAGCGCGCCGAGACCACACTGGAGGAGCGCCGGGGGCAGCCGACCGGCCGGCTCACCGTCGGGGCCTTCGCGTCGGCCGCACGCGGTCTGCTCCCAGGTGTCCTGGCCGAACTGGCCCTGCGCCACCCGGGACTGGACGTACGGCTCCAAGAGGTCGACCCACATCTGTCCATCGACCTGGTGGCGCGCGGCATGATCGATCTGGCTGTCGCGCACGACTGGGACATCGCACCGCTGCCCGCGCCCGACGGGGTCGAGCAGGCGGTCATCGGGGACGACCAGTGCGACGTTCTCGTACCGGAGGGACATCCGCTGGCCGCGCGAACCACCGTGCGGCGAGAGGACCTGGCGCACGAGCGGTGGATCACCCAGCCGCCCGGGACGGTGTGCCACGACTGGCTGACGCGTACGCTGCGCGCGGCCGGCTGCGAGCCGGACATCGCCCATCAGGCGGAGGAGAACCACACTCAACTCGCGCTCGTGGCAGCCGGCCTGGGCATCGCGATGATCCCCCGGCTGGGACGTGGCCCACTGCCGGTCGGGGTGCGTGCCGTCGCGCTGGAACCGGTGCCGATGCGGCGGCTGTACGCGCTGTGGCGCACGGGCGCGGCCCGGCGCCCGGCCGTCACGACGGCGGTGGAGACGCTGCTACGACACTGGCCCGCTGCGGAACGGGCATGAGGCGGGGGAGGGGGCGGGGCCCCACCCCCACGGGCTCCCCCAAGTCGCCCCCCCGGCTCCCCGCGTGTTCTCCCCAACTGCAGGCCCGGCTTTCTCTGGGCTTACCGCACCTTCTTGATGAAAACGGCGGAATCTTCGCTTCCCGGGAACTTCGCGAGTCGCCCACCCGTCCTAATTCACGTGCTCCCGTCGACTTTCCGCAGCGCGGTGTCGGCCCTCGTGCTCACTGGCTACGATCGCTGACTCCCCTCTCCAGGCCGTCTGCGGCCGGGCAGCACACCGCCACCGGTGCGCCCCCCTTGTTTGCGCCGGTGGCGGTCCCGTGCTCACGGGCCTGCGGGTTGCGGGCTACTGACGCAGCGTCGGCATCCGCTCCAGGTCCTGCTTGTCGAGCTTCGCGTCGAACGTGGCCAGCGGCTTCGCCTTCCCGGCGTCCTGCTGCACGGCCGCCGGTGCGACGTCCGCCCAGGCGAGGATCCTGGCCGTGGCCTTCGCCTGCTCGTCGGCCACCAGACCGGCGACGTTGGCGCCGTGGTTGGCGCCCGGCGCGGTGAACACATAGGTGTCCTTCGTGCCGCGGCCGGGACGGAAGCGCTCGGCGCCCCACGGGTCGTTCTCGCCGTAGACGAACATCATCCGGTTCGCGTTGTGGCGGACCCAGTTGTCAACGGACGGCATCTCCCACGGCCTGAACTTCATGGGGATGTCGCGCGGGACGAAGTTCCGCGGCGGCTGGTAGCCGTAGCGGCTCAGGTTGCCCAGGTGGGGCAACTTGACGGTGGGCGCGCCCAGTTCGGTGCCCGCCTGGTAGTAGTACGGCGTGTACCCGGCGAGGCCCTGGTCGGTGTAGAAGGAGAAGCCGGAGATCGCGTCGATGATGTTGTAGATCTCCTCGTCCGACGCGGTGGCCGGCGGGATGTCCGCGCAGTCGGCTTCCAGGCTGTACTGCCAGAAGGCCCAGACGAAGTCGAGCACCACGGCTTCGTACGCCTTGTCGAGCGTGCCGACGGTGGTGAACGTCGCGCCTTCCGCCTCGGCCCACGTCTCGTACATCTTCTCCAGCGGCTCACGCCTGACCAGGGCCTCGCGCTGCACGGCGTTGAGCTTGGCGCGGCACTCCTCGGTGCCGACCTGCTCGAAGAAGCGGTCGTAGGCGGAATCCTCCTTGTTCACCACGTCGTTGGGTGCGACGTAGGCGACGACACCGTCCATGTCCCGCGGGTGGAAGCGCTCGTAGTACGTGGCGGTCATACCGCCCTTCGAGCCTCCGGTGGCGAGCCACTTCTTCGGGTAGATCTTCTTCAGCGCGCTGAAGATCCGGTGCTGGTCGGCCGCGGCCTGCTCGTAGTCGAGCTTCGACCAGTCGGCCGGGTCGGGCCGGGACGGCGTGAAGAAGCGGTACTCGAGCGAGACCTGGTTGCCGTCGATGATCCGTGTCGGCTCACTGCGGCTCGGGTTGGTGGACACGCCGTACCCGCTCGTGAAGAACACGGTGGGGCGGCTGGTGTCCTTGTGCAGCAGCGTGAGGCGCTGCTTGAAAGTGCCCTTCGACGGTCGTTTGTGGTCGACCGGCTGGGTGTAGTTGAGGACGAAGTATCGGTAACCGGGGTACGGCTTCTCCTCGATCAGGCTCATCCCCGGGATGGCGAGGATCTGGTCCTTGATGTCGGGGGCCGCGGATCCCGCGTTCCCGTCGGCGGCGGTTGCCGCACCGGCCGCGCCCAGCGTGCCGACGAGCAGCACGAGCGACAGCAGCCATCTCAGCGCCTTGCGCATTCACACTCCCTGTGTTCATGACAGACGCCCGCGAACCTAGCCGGGGAGGCACCCGTGCCGCCAGCCCCCACGAGGTGGTCGCACCCGGATGGCGCCTCCCGCCTGCCGCGTACCCGGCCCTGCCGAGCGGACACGAAGGGCCTCTGACCGAGCCGCGGAGAGAGCGCGAAGCGGGCGCGGAGAGACCATGAAGCGGGCGCGAAGAGAGCCTGGAGAGGGCGTGGAGGAAGGCGCGGCGGAGAAAGCGGAACCGGACGTCGGTCCTTCGGAGCGCAATTCCGGGCCCTCCCGGAGTGGACTCGCCCGCCTCCACCGACGCTTAACACCGCGTACACAACAAGGGCATGGCCTTTCCTCCGCGTAACCGGCGCGGCGCCTTGCCATGACCGGAATACCGCCTTCCCGCCCGCGCCTCGGACGCCTTCCGTCCAGCCATTCGGCCGTTTATCAACCCGCCTCGCGACGGCCTGAATTGGTTGCCTCGGGATCGCTTCCCCCCGCGCGGGATCCGGCCTCCGAGCGGCGCGTACGACCCTCGCGGCGGGTGCCGAGGAGCGCGCGACCGCGACCGCCGCGTGTCCGGCGGACACCCTGCCGAGGTACCCAGTCGCGACGTTCCGGACATCGCCGCATCGCGAAGACTCATGAGAACCTCAAATGGATGCTGTGATCTGCGTCACATATTTTGGGCGTGTCGCACCACCCCCGCAGACCCCGCGAGAGGGCGGAAAAGTGAGCTGAGAGACCGTGCGGGCACCCTCCGGCTCGACCGGTGACGAGTCGACAGCACAGGGCGATCACATCCCGCGCTGTTCACCCCACCCGCCGGACCGTTTGAACATACGGAGTGGAGGCGAGATGGAGGGGTGTCATGGCCACGGGTGGCCGACGCCTCACCCAGCTCGAACACGGGGGGAGACAACTCCCGCGGCACGGGCGGACGGATCGGATTACCACTCCGGTCCGATGACTGCAGATGACTGAAACGGGGGCAGGAATTGGCTGACGCATAGACCGGAAATCCGTATTTCCCGGACCACGCTCGATCGAACCTGCGAGAGCAGCTCTTCCGGCGGCAGCACTGTGAACGAGCTTGTTGTTTCAGGCCGTCGAGCACCTCGGAATCCGGCGCCTCACCGCCGGACGACCGTGAGGTTGATACAGGTGAATCCACGAAGTGTCCTCAGAGCCCCCCACCTCGGACTGGAAAACGATCACTTGAGAATCCTTCAACTTGTCTCGCAGGGCTGCACCATGGCGCAGGTCGCACGCCGGATGGGAATGAGCGACCGCACACTGCGCCGCAAACTGCGGACCATATGCGAACGCGTCGACGTCGAAACGCCGATCGAGGCGGTTGTGTGGGCCGTACGGCGAAGAATCGTCTGAGCCTCGTCGAGTCGGTCCAACCGTCCGGTCCAATTGGCCGGTCCAATGGCCCGACGCCCGTACAACAAGCACCACGTGGTACCGCATCACGCATCACGCGGTACACGCCGGAGACGAGAATGAAGAATTCTCGGTTCGGGTGAGCAGGTTCCACGAGCGGCGGTGTCGCGTGACGGTTAGCGGAGGAATCGTCACCGGCCGCCGTTCGTCGGCCCGCCCCTCGTGACGCTCCACGCGGGGACGGTTTTCCCTGCTGACCCGTGTGTGACCCGTGTGTGACCCGCGTGGCGGCGGCACGACGACGACCCGACGGCGACTCGCGCCCCGGACGCGCTTCCGGCGGCCCCGACGGGTCCCAGGGGCGGCCGCGCACCGCCCGTGCGGGACGGCGCGGCAGTCCTGCACGTTACCCACCGCGCCCCGTCCCAGCCGGGGGTGGCCGATGGCGGTCAATTCGTTGTCCGCCGACGGCGTCCCGCGATAGAAAACGGCTGTGGCAGGCGAAAAGATTCAATACCCGCAGGGCCGGTCTTCCGCGTCGGCTGTCGACAGTCCCGTGGACGCATCGGTCGAACAGCTCCTCGTCCAGCTCCACTTGGGTTCACTCAACGCCTCGGAGGTCTTCTCCTATCCAGGCCGCAACGACAACTGGTCCGGTGTGACCGACACCGGCAATGCCGTATTCGTGAAGCGCCTCAAAGGGAATCCCAAGGAATCCCTGAAGCGCTACCAGCGGCTGATGTCATTCGAGCGCCTGATGAATCGCGGCCGATCCCCGTTCCCTCGCCCCGAATTCCTGGGTGGCGACGAGGAACAACGCCTGCTGGTCTTCGGCATGCTCGACGACATCCGGTCGGGCAGCGAGCTCGCCGCCGAGGAGGAGTTCACCGAGGCGACGTCCACCGAGGCCGGCCGGACAGTGGCCGCTCTGCACCAACTGCCCTTCCTGCCCGAGGACTTCCCCGAGCCGGATCCGCACCCGTACCCGCCCGTCGAGGACCTGCGGTCGCTGCCGCTGGAGCACTACGTCAACGCCACGGGCGCGTTCATCCAGGGCTGGGGGCTGTTGCAGCGTGACGCCGCGCTGCTCGACGGGCTCGAACGGCTCCGGGCGACCGAGGCCGACGCGGCGCGCGTGCCGATCCACGGTGATCTGAGGCTGGATCAGTTCCTGGCCACCGACAGCGCGTTGTACGTGAACGACTGGGAAGAGTTCCGGCTCGGCGATCCCGCGCGTGACGTCGGGGCGTACGTCGGCGAGTGGCTGCACCGCGCGGTGCTGCGGATCCCCTCGCAGGAGGCGGAGGACGCCTTCTCGGCGACGCTCACCCACGAGGAGGTCGTGGCGCGCGGCAGCGAGGAGCTGAACCGCGTACTGCCGCTGATCGCCGCGTTCCACCGCGGCTACCGCGAGGGCGGCGGCCCCGACGACGACGGACTCGTCGTGCGGGCCACTTCGTACGCCGGCTGGCATCTGATCGACCGGCTGATCGCCTCGACCAAGGAGAACGGCCGACTGTCGGCCATCGTCCGGGCGGCGGCGGGGATCGGCCGGACAGCGCTACTTGACCCGCGGAGCTTCGTCTCCACGGTGGGACTCGGGGAGGCCGCATGAGCACGGTCACAGGCACGGAGACAGCCGCAGGGACGGACACCACCGTCGGAGCGGGACCGACCGGACCGACTGGAGCGGCCACACCGGCCACACCCACCCCGCCGCTCCTCTCCGCCGGTCTGCGCGACGCGCTCGACGCCGTCCGTATCGCGGCGGACGGCCGGACCGCCTGGGTCGGCGACGACGAGATCACGGCCGAGTCCCCGCCGGCGATGCGCTTCACGCTCGCCCGCACCCTGTACGAAGTGCTGCACACCGGACGCGGAATACGTGACCGCAAGGCCCCCAAGACACTGCGCGCACCGGAGTACGAGACCCGGATCGCCGAGGCGACCCCCCACCCGGCGACCGTCGCGCCCGCCATCCTCACCGAACGGCGGACGGCCGCCGGGCGGCGCGTGGTGGAGATCGACGGTCTGCGCCTGGGCGTGCCCGACTCGGTGTCCCTGCGGGAGACCGGCCGTACGGTCGGCGATCCGGCGCGCCCCGTGGTCCTGATGACCCTCCCCTCCGCCCGCCCGCTGATCTCGCCCGGCTTCTTCCTGGTGGACAGCGGCAAGGGCCGAACCGGCGGCGGCGATCTGCTGCGGATGTACCTGCGGGTGGCCGACGCCGAGCAGGGGCCGGTCCTGTGGAACGCCGTGCTGAGCACGCTGGAGAGCCGGTCGGCGATCTACCGGGCGAAGATCATCTCGAATCCGGCCAGCCTGCCGCGGAACGACGGCATGGTGGTCTATCTGAGTTCCGAATCCTGGGGCGTGGTCGACGCGTTGACCGAGAGCGCGCTGGCCACCGGGCTGCCGGACGGCCCGTCCCCCGCGTTCGCGCATGTCGTGGCCCCGGGTGTGACGGCCGCGTGGGAGCCGAAGGACGACCGGGCCGGGATGCGCGGGCTCAGTTTCGGTGAGCACCGCGCGCATGTGGTCGCCCGCGCGTTCGTGGCCGCCGCCGAGCAGGGGCGCGAGCGCCCGACCGTCGCCGAACTGTCGGCGGCCTGCGCCGCGGCGAACGTCGACCCCGCCGACCCCGCCCGAAACCTCGACTCGGCGGCCTGGCCCTGGACACGCGGAACCACCGCCGACACAGCCACCACCGACCCGACCACCGATCCCGCCACCAACCCCACGCCCACCGACCCCACGACCACCGACGCCGGGGCCGGGGCCGGGGCCGCCGCCGCGCCCTGAACCGTCGGCCGTGCGACCGAAAGTGACCGGATGTAACCGCAAGCTGGAGGAGAACCACCACCATGGCCAAGGCAGAACCACGTCCGGCCGGCACCGACGAACTGCGCGTCTTCGCCCAGCTCCTGGAGGGCCGGAAGACCGCCGTCGCCGGTGCGGTGGTGATGAGCATGCTCTCCGCCGTCGCCACGCTCATGCTCCCCCTCCAGGTGCGTGACCTGGTGGTGGCCCTGGGCCAGGACGAACAGCCGATCCGCCCGATGCTCCTGATGGCCGGTCTCGCGCTCGGTGCCGGTCTCGCGTCGGCGATCGGTTCCTTCCTGCTCGCCCGCGCCGGTGAGGCCCTGGTCTCCGAGGCCCGGTTCCGGATCGCCGCGCACATCCTGACCCTGCCGCTGCGCCGCGTACGGCGCGAGGGAGCCGGCAATCTGGTCGCCCGCGCCAGCTCCGACAGCTCGCAGCTGCGCTCCGTGGTGGACGTCGGCGTGGCACAGATCCCGTCGTCCCTGTTCCTGGCCATAGGCACGCTGATCGCCATGGGACTGCTGGACTGGGTCCTGCTCCTGGTCGTCCTGGCCACCTTCACCATCGCCGGTCTCGGCATCTGGGCGTGCGTACGGGCGATTCGCAGCGGAGTCGAGAGGCAGCAGAACGCCATCGGCACGATGTCCCAGCAGATGACGGCGGCCGTGCTGTCGCTGCCGACGGTCAAGGCGTTCCTGGCGGAGCGTCAGGTCGCGTCCTCGCTCGGGGACAGCGTGGACGACGCGCGCAAGGCCGCCGTGTCCGTCGCGCGTGTGAGCGCGCTGGTCGGTCCCACGATGCAGTTCGGGCAGCAGCTCTCGATCGTCGCGGTGATGGTCGTCAGCGGGGCGCGGCTGGCCTCCGGGGATCTGAACATCGGCGAGTTCGCCGCCTTCATCGTGTATCTGCTGCAACTGGTCTCGCCGCTCACCCTGTTGGTGTCGGGCTTCGCCCGGATGCAGGCCGGTCTGGCCGCGCGCGGCCGGCTGAACAGCGTGCTCATGATCCCGTCGGAGGACCCGGGCGCCGCCACACCGGTAGAGCCCTCCCCCACCGCGCCGGCCGTGGAGTTCGACCAGGTGTCGTACGTGGACGGTGGGCGCACCATCATCCACGAGGCGTCCTTCGCGGCGCCCGCGCGCGGGCTGACGGCCGTCGTCGGTCCCTCTGGCGCCGGCAAGACGACGCTGCTGGGCCTCACGGAGCGCTTCCTGCTGCCCGACTCGGGCCGGATCTCGCTGTGCGGATTCCCGGTCGAGGAGTGGCCGTTGCACCAGTTGCGCGGCGAGATCAGCTATGTCGACCAGAGCTTCACCCTCGTCGAGGGCACGGTGCGGCAGAACCTCCAGCTCGGCCGGGATTCCGACGTACCGGAGGCGGAGCTGTGGCAGGCGCTGGAGACCCTCGGGCTGCGCGGCGCCGTGGAGGCGCTGCCGGACGGGCTGGACACCGAACTGGGCCGCGCGGAGGACCTGTCGGGCGGTCAGCGGCAGCGGCTGGCGGCAGCCCGCGTACTGCTCCGGGACACCCGCGTCGTCCTCTTCGACGAGCCGACGTCCCAGCTCGACAGCGAGAACGAGGAGCGGCTCCGGGCGTTGATGCGTGAACTCGCCGCCGAGCGCGCGGTGATCGCGGTCGCGCACCGGATCTCGACCGTGCAGGACGCCGATCTGATCGTGGTCGTGGACGAGGGCCACATCGTCGACCGGGGTACGCACGAGGAGTTGCTGACGCGTTCCGCGCTCTACCAGGAGCTGGTGCACGGCCAGACGCTGCGCGGCGGCGAGGGGCGGGGCGCGAACGCCGTCGCTCCGGCCACCACGGCCACCACGGCCACCCCGGCCACCACGGCCCCCATGGACCCGGCGCTCGCGCCGGAGCCCGCCCCCGCTTCCGAACCCGCGCCCGTGGCGGGTTCGGAAGCGGGAGCGGCGGCCCGGTGACCGCCGGGGCCGGGGTGCCCGAACCGGTGGGCGCCCGGCGGCTGTTGGTCATCGGTACGGGGTCGGTGACCGCCGCCCATCTGCCGTTCTGGGCGAGCTGGCTGAAGATGGGGCAGCCCGGGGTGGAGGTGCGTTACGTCCTTACGGGGGCGGCCACCCGGTTCGTCACCCGCGAGGCGCTGGTCGCCATCGGCGGCTGTGAGGTACTGGCGGACCGCTGGCCGGAGGAGCCCGAGGCGCGCGCCCGCCACGTGGATCTCGCGCAGTGGCCGGACGCGGTGGTGGTCCTGCCCGCGACGCTCAACTATTTGGCCCGGCTGGCACTTGGGCTCGGCGACTCGCCGTCGATGCTCGCGCTGCAGTGCACGGAGGCCGCGATCGCGCTGGCGCCCGCGCTGCCGCCCGGTGGCGCGCAGAGCGCGGCGTACGCGGAACACTCCGCGAAGCTCGCCGACCGCAGCAATGTGATCGTCGTCCCGCCGCATCCCGGCCGCAGTACGACCAGTGGCCGGCGTGAGGCGTGGGCGCCCGCGTCGTTCCCCGAAGTGCTGGCCGCCGCAGACCAGTTGCGCGCGGAGTTGGCCGTAGCGCGGGAGAAGCAGCAGGAGAAGCAGAGGGAGAGAGCATGACCACCGAAGCACCCCGGCAGACCGAGAACCGTACGAACGGCACCGCCGGCCCCAAGTCCAACGGCAACGCCAGCGCCAATGGCAGCGGCAGCAGCGCGTACGGCGAGGCGCTGGCCGACGTCTACGACTCGCTCTACCCCACCTCCGGCCCGGCCATCGACTCCATGATCACCTTCCTGGAGGAGCTGCGCCCCGCACCCGCCTCACTCCTCGAACTGGGCGTCGGTACGGGCCGGTTGGCCATCCCGCTGGCCAAGCACGGCTATCGGGTGCACGGCGTGGACGCCTCCCCCGCGATGCTCGCGAAGCTCCACGAGAACGACCCCACGGGCGGTATCACCAGTTCGGTCGCCGACTTCAGCGCGCTGGTGGTGGAGGAGCGGTACGACGTGGTCCTCACCGCGCTCAACACGTTCTTCATGCTGCCCACGCAGGAGCTGCAGATCAGCTGTCTGCGGGGGATCCACGACGCGCTCGCCGACGGCGGGGTCGCGGTCTTCGAGACGTACAACCCGCAGAACTACCACCGCCTCTCCGAGGCGACGACGCAGATCGGTCATCTGGCCGCGGACGCGCTGCTGTTGGACACGATCCAGGTGAACCGGCAGCTCCAGTCCGCGCTCGTCGTCCACACGATCCTGGGCCCCGGCGGGCTGCGGAAGGTGCCGGAGGTCAGCCGGTACGCGTGGCCCGCGGAGTTCGACGTGATGGCCAGGCTCGCGGGGCTGCGCGTCACGGGCCGCTGGGCCGGCTGGGACCGGAGCGCGCTGTCGGAGCTGACGGAGAAGCACATCGTTGTGGTGGAGCGTCAGGACGCCTGACAGCCTTGACGAAGTGATGTGTTAACGCAATACTTCGATGAGTTAACACATCAAGATCGTCATCACCATCGTCATCACCGTCGGAAGGTACGGCACATGGCTGCGGCAGCGCTGGAGGTCGACCGCGTACGGAAGAGCTACGGCAAGCGCCGAGCCGTCGACGACATGACCTTCGACATCCGCGCCGGTGAGCTTTTCGGCTTCGTGGGAAGCAACGGGGCGGGCAAGACCACCACGATGCGGATCATCCTCGGCGTCCTCACCCCCGACGCCGGAGAGGTCCGCTGGCTGGGCCGCCCCGTCGACTTCGCGGCCCGCAGGCAGTTCGGCTACATGCCCGAGGAGCGCGGTCTGTATCCGCGGATGAAGGTCGCCGAACACCTGCGGTATCTGGGCGAGTTGCACGGCATGTCGCGCGCCGCCGCACGTGCCGCGGCCGACCGGTGGATCGAGCGGCTGGAGGTCTCGTCGTACGCCTCCGAGGAGGTCCAGAACCTCAGTCTCGGCAACCAGCAGCGCGTTCAGCTCGCGGCGGCCCTGGTGCATGACCCGAAGGCGCTGGTGCTGGACGAGCCGTTCTCCGGCCTCGACCCGGTGGCGGTGGACGTGATGCGCGACGTGCTCGCGGAGAGGGCCGCCGAAGGCGTGCCCGTCATCTTCTCCAGCCACCAACTGGCCCTCGTCGAGCGGGTCTGTCACCGCGTCGGCATCGTCGGCGGCGGACGGCTCATCGCCTGCGGCACGGTGCGGGAGCTGAGCGAGAACGCCGAGCGCCGGCTGCTGGTCGACGCGCCCGAGGCGGGCGAGCACTGGGCGGCGGGGCTGGCGGGCGTGGAGGTCGTGAGCCGCGAGGGCACCCGGACCCGGCTCCGGCTGGCGAAGGGTGCGGACGACCAGAAGGTGCTGCACGCGGCGCTCGCGACGGGGCCGGTGTCCACCTTCGTATCCGAACAGCCGCCGCTGACCGAGCTGTACCGCGATCTGGTGACCAGAGACGACGCCGAGAGCGCGGCGAAGGGAACGAGCACGAAGGCCACGAGCGCGAAGGGCGCGAGCACGGCGGGCGCGAGCACGAAGGCCACGAGCACGGCGGGCACCGAGACCAAGGGCGGCGGGCGATGAGTACAGCGGCGCGGGCAGGCTCCGGCATCGGCAACGGCACAGACACCGGCACGGACGCGCACGTACCGGACGGCGGCGCGCCCGCCCCCGGTGGCGGCGGTGGCGGCCCCTCCCCCGATCCGGGCGCGCTGTCGGCGCGCCGGGCGGTCGGCCTGGTCGCCAAGCGCGAGATCAACAGCAGGATGCGGACGAAGTCCTTCGTACTGAGCACGCTGGGGCTGGTGCTCGGCCTCGGCGTCTACACCCTGATCATCCTCTTCTCCAAGGAGGGGCCGACCAAGGTCGGTCTCGACCGGGACGCGGCGGCGATGCGCCCGATGCTCACCGCCGTCGCCGACCGGGCCACCGATCTCGACTTCGAGTTCGTCACCATCGACGGCGGCAACAGCAACGGTGACCGCGACCGCGCCGAGACGATGCTGCGCGACGGTGACGTCGCCGCCGTGATCAGCGGCGACACGGCCGCCGACGTCACGGTGACCGTGGAGCGCGAGACGAACGACGACCTGCTCGCCGTCGTGAACGCCGCGGTGGCCGAGGAGCGCACCACGCGGGAGCTGGAGCGCGAGGGCGTGGACCCGGTGGACTTCGCGGAACGCGTGGGGTCGTCGGCCGCGCAGACCAGAACGCTGGAGCCTTCGGGGCACAGCGCGGCGGAGCAGTTCGCGCTGATTCTCTCCTCCACCGGACTGCTGTACTTCTTCTTCATCATCTACGGGATCATGCTGGCGCAGGGCGTCGTGGAGGAGAAGACCAGCCGCGTGGTGGAGCTGCTGCTCTCCAGCATCCGGCCCTGGCAGCTCCTCGCGGGCAAGCTGATCGGTGTGGCCGTGGTCGGCGTGACCCAACTCGTCCTGCTCGGCGGGGCCGCGGTCGTGCTCGCCGAGGGCACCGGAGCCATCTCACTGCCGACGGCGGTGGCCGGGACGCTGGTGACGATGGGTGTCTGGTTCCTGCTCGGCTTCTTCCTCTTCGCCGCGATGCTGGCCGCCGCGGCGGCGCGCGTCTCGCGGCAGGAGGACCTGCAGTCGGTGGTGCAGCCGGTGATGGTGCTCATCACCACGCCGTTCGTGCTGGGCATATCCCTGCTGAGCAAGAACGCCCACGACCCGGTGATCGAGTGGCTGTCGCTCGTACCGCCGCTCAGCCCGATCCTGATGCCGGCGCGCATGCTGCTGGGTATCGCGCCGGCGTGGCAGGTGGCGGTGTCCCTGGTGCTGGCGGTGGCCGCGCTGGTGGGACTGACCCGTATCGCCGGGCGGATGTACGCCAACAGTGTGCTGCGCAGCGGCTCCAGAGTCCCGCTCGCCGAGTCACTTCGTCTGCGCTAGGCACACCTGGCCGCGCGCCCGACCAAACCCCGACACACCCGACCCCCCACACCCAACCCTCACCTCATCTCATCTCACTCAACGGGAGTACTCATGAGCACCGCAGTCTGGATCGCCATCGGCATCGCCCTCCTCGTCGCCGTCGTCGCCGGGATCAACAAGAGCCGAGGCTGATCTCCACGCAGTTGCCCGCACCACTGACTGAGGGGCCGGCGTTTCCGGGTGGCACCCGGA
>NZ_JBHUUW010000016.1:0-34147 GCF_042670825.1 Streptomyces sp. NPDC057137
CCCCGGGCCCGGGGGACCCCCAACACCCGCCCTCAGCTCACGACGTCAGCGGCGCCCCGCCAGGAACTCCGCCGCCGCCACCCCCGAGACGCGCGTCGCTCCGTGGGTGACCAGGTGGACGGCACCGGGCGCCGCGCCGTTCGGTACGCCCATCTCCACGACCACCGCGTCGGGCCGGCTCCCCAGCAGCCGCGTCATCGCCGCCGACATCCAGCCGTGCCGCGCCGCGTCGCGCACGACGACGACCAGCGAACGCTCGGCCGCCGGGTCGAGCACCTTGCGCTCCAGCAGGTCGACCAGGTCCGGCAGGCCGCCGGACTCCGCCAGGTCGGCCTCCGTCAGCCGTACGGATGTCGTGCCGGGCAGCAGATCGCTCAGCGGAGCCGCCACGCCCCACGGGGTCTGCCCGTCGACGGCCAGGTTCATCGTCGGCGACAGCTCCACCACGTGGGGCGCGCCGACGAGCGGCAGCACCGACTCCCGGCCCTGCTCGGTCTGTACGCGCAGCGCGCGCCGGGCGGCGACGAGGCCGATGTCGGACGCGGCGCTGTCGGTGGTCACGGCGCGCGTACGGCTGCCGGACCAGGCGGCGAACTCCGCGACCCGCGCCGCCGCTTCACAGATCCGCGCCTCGGGCAGCGCGCCGTCGAGCACGGCCTGGACCAGCGCGTCGGTGAGCTGGTCGAAGGTGGCCTCGCCGGCGTGCTCACCGCCGACGCACACCGCGTCGGCCCCGCCCGTGACCGCCCGTACGGTGGCCCCGTCGATGCCGTAGCGGGCGGTGACCGCGCTCATCTCGATGCCGTCCGTCACGACCAGGCCGTCGAAGCCCAGCTCACCGCGGAGCAGATCCACCAGGATGCGGGGGCTCAGGGTGGCCGGCAGCTCGGGGTCGTACGCGGGCGCGAGCAGGTGTGCGGTCATCACCACGCGTACGCCCGCCTCCATGGCGGCGACGAACGGCGGCAGCGCGGTGGCGGCGATCTCCTCGGCGCTCGCCGAGACCTGCGGCAGGCCGTGGTGGGAGTCGACCGAGGTGTCCCCGTGGCCGGGGAAGTGCTTGGCGCAGGCGGCGACGCCGGCCGACTGGAGTCCGCGGACCCAGGCGGCGGTGTGCCGGGAGACGACGTCCGTACGGGCGCCGAAGGAGCGGGCGCCGATGACCGGGTTGAGGGGATTGGAGTTGACGTCGGCGCTGGGCGCGTAGTTGAGGGAGATACCGGCGGCGTGGAGTTCGCGTCCGATGTCGCGTGCGACGGACTCGGTGAGATCCACGTCGTCCACGGCGCCGAGCGCGAGGTTGCCGGGGCGGGAGGCGCCGGTCCAGGCTTCGAGCCGGGTGACGTCGCCGGCCTCCTCGTCGATGGCGATGATCAGGTCGCGGTTCTCCGCGCGTAGCTCGGCGGTGAGGCGCGCGACCTGTTCGGGGTCGACGATGTTCCGGCCGAACAGGACGACGGAGGTGAGGCCGTCCGCGATTCTGCGGCGTACCCAGTCGGGCACGGTCGTGCCCACGAACCCGGGCTGGAGCACCGTCCCCGCGAGACGCGTCAGTTGCTGGTGACGGCTGCTCGGCCGGCTGCTCGGCTCCATGCGGGTCCTCCGAAGGCGCATCGCTCGGCGGCCGGCTCAGCGAACCGCCTTTGAACTTGGTACAGGCCAATCGGATGTTGGCTTAGACCAATAGACGTGTCAAGGAGGTATCGGGTTGTCGCGTTGTACGAACTCGACCCGGAAGCTGGCGGATTAGCCCGTTCATGAATATTTGGTGAGGCTTCGAGGGAGCGGATGGACAATCGCCGGGCCCGGCCGGTGCGCCTGCGCCATCCCGGGCCGCGGCACCACCCGCCCCTCCCCCCGTACCGACGACACCGTCAGCCCGTCCGGGCGGTAGCCGAGCTTCTCCGACACCCGCAGCGACCGCGCGTTGTCGGTCATCGCCGACGACGTCAGATACCGCGCCCCCAGCCCCTCGAACGCCAGGTGCAGCACCGCCGCCCGCATCTCCGTACCGATGCCGCGCCCCTGGCAGGGCGGTGGCTGTCGTACGCGGGCCGGGCCCGGCCGGGCCGCACCACCGCTACTCCGTACGCAGCCCCTCCGGCCGCATCATCCGCCACAGTGGTGGCAGGCTCGCCAGCGTCACCAGCAGGATCACCGACGCGCCCACCGCCGCGTACGGCACGAAGACCCACCAGTCGCCGATCGACTTCCCGACGATGCCCAGCATGAACTTGCCCAGCACGAGCCCGCCGACGACCGCGAGGGCCGTGCCCAGTACCACCGGCACCGCCGTCTGCCACAGCACCGACCAGACCAGCGTCCTGCGCCGCGTACCGAAGGCCACCAGGACGGACAACAGGCGCTTTCGCTCGCGCAGTTGCTCGATCTGGGAGACCAGCAGGCTGGCGGCGATCAGCATCATCGTGAGGGCGCCGCCGATCTGGAGGCCGCTCTGCACGCTGTCGTACTGCTTGTCGCGCTCCAGGTCCTTGAGCGCGTTGATCCGCAGCGTCGGGTCGATGTCCGCCGCCGTTCCGCGTACGTACTCGGCTGCGTCCGGCACCTTCGGGTCGACCTTGATGGAGGCCCTGGCCGTGGCCCCGGGCAGTTTCACGGAGCCCAGCGCGCCGGGCGTGACGAGGATGCCGTCGTGCAGGTCGCCCATCGGATCGGGGAAGGTCGTCACCGTACGGGCCGACCTGGGCAGCGTCCACAGCCGCGGCTTCCCCTTGCCCTCACCGAAGTTCCCGGTCAGGTCGATGGGCCGGCCGGGAACTGCGGCTCCGTCCGTGCGGTCGTTCTGCTCCTTCACCCCGGCCGCGCCGACCTTCTTGGCCGCCCTGGCGTCGAGGTGCCCGACGAAAGCGTCCCCGTCCCGGCAGGTGGGCAGTTCGGCGATCTCCCTCAGCGTCGCGCAGGTCCCCATCGTGAGGGTCGTGATCGGCTGCCAGCCCTGCTCGGTGGGATCGCCGGTGGCGGCCACATAGACCTCGACGGTGCCGATGACCTTGGCGACACCCTTCGTGTCGCGGAAGTCCTGGATCATCCGCTCCGCGAGCACGGAGTCGCCGTAGTCGCTGGAGACGTAGAAGTCGGCGCGCTCGGTGTCCTGTCCGGTGATTTCGAGGAAGTCCTTCTGCATGACGCCGAACATCATCTGGAGTGCGATGGCGCCCGCCACCGCGACGGTGATGCCGCTCACCGCCCGCGCCGCCGCGCCACTGCTCAACTGGAGCCTGCGAATGGCCAGTTGCCAGGGCACCGGGCCGCCGCGCAGCCGTGAGACGACCGCTTCGAGGAGCCAGGGAAGCAGCCCGGCGAGACCGATCAGCACACACGAGGCGCCGACGACGATGGGCATCTCCCCGACCGACTGCGACATGACGTCCACGCGCCCGACGGTCGCCAGAATGCCGACGCCGAGCACGGGCAGCAGCAGCCGCCACCAGAGCCTTCGCCTGCGCAGACCGGTGTCGCGTACGACTCCGAGCGGTTCGATGGCCACCGAGCTGAGCGCGGCCTGGGTGACCAGGACGGCGGCGACCGGCACCGCGAGCACGATGAGCAGGGCCAGCGTGGGCACCGGGGTCACGTCGGACGGGAAGGAGCTGTACCCCCAGAGCCTTACGTGGCCCACGATCTGACGCACGATCAGAAAGAGCGCGGCACCGACGGCCAGCCCGGCCACCGTCCCGAACAGGGCCTCCCCCGCCGCGATACGCCGCACCGTTCTGGCGTCGGCCCCCACCAGGCGCAGCGCCGCCAGCCTGCGGTCCCTGCGGTCGCCGCCGAAGCGGACGGCGGTGGCGATGAAGATGGCCACCGGCACCAGCAGCACGACGCACATCAGGATGACCAGCACCACGAGCAAAGGGTCGAACGGCGCCGGGTCCTCGTCGAGGCCGTAGCCGGACGACCGGATGCCGACGCCGTCGACGCGCAGCGTCGAACTGCCCGCGTAGAAGCGCAGTTCGCCGGGGTCGACCAGACCCGCGTCCCCGATCGTGCCGACGATCCGGTCGTCCAGCCGCTGCGCCAGCAGCGCGCCTTCGGACGACCCGAGCAGATCGCGCAGCGCGGGCGAGACGACCATCTCGCCGGGGCCGGGGATCTTCGCGACTCCCGGCGGTGGCGGCGCGTCCGCGCCTTCCGGGCGCAGCAGCCGGCCGCCCACCGGGTCACCGCGGTATTCGGTGCTCGCGTCGGCCCAGAGGAAGGTGGTGTCCGTACTGCCCTTGTCGACCGCCTGCGAGCTGACCTTCGGGGATTCGCGCGCCTGGCCGCGGCTCTCGCGCGCGTCGAGGAGCTGCGGTACGGCGGCGGCGGCGAAGAGCAGCGCGACGCCGAGGCCGACGCCGAGGGCGGTCAGCGCCGTACGGGTCCAGCCCTCGCGCCCGCCGGACACGGCGAAGCGCACGCCGAGCGCGAGGTCACGCGCCCAGGCGCGCACACCGGTGGGTGCGACGGAGGTGGGTCGGGGCGGGGGCGGCGGGGAGAGCGGGGGTGCCTCCCGGTCGAGGAGCGTCATGCCGCGTGCTCCACGCTGCCGCCATGACTGTCCCCGCGACCGCCACCGCCGCCGCGACTGTCCCCGCGACCGCCGCCGCTGAGGCTGCTGCCGCCTCCGCCGACGTACGCGTCCATGTCGCGCGTCCTGCCGTCCCGTACGACGACCTCGCGGTCGGAGTACGCGGCGACCCGCACCTCGTGCGTGACCAGGACGACGGCCGTGCCCGCCGACCGCGCCGCTTCGGTCAGCAGCTCCATCACGCGCTCACCGTTGAGCGAGTCGAGCGCGCCGGTCGGCTCGTCGGCGAAGAGCACGCGGGGCGAGGTGACGAGCGAGCGGGCGACGGCGATGCGCTGCCCCTGACCGCCGGAGACCTCGCCGGGGCGCTGGGCCCGTACATCGGTGACCTCCAGGCGCTCCATCCACTCCAGCGCGGTCCGCTCGGCCTCCTTACGACGGGTACCGCTCAGGCGCAGCGGCAGCGCCACGTTCTCCAGACAGGTCAGCTCGGGCACCAGCTGACCGAACTGGAAGACGAAGCCGAAGTCCGTACGGCGCAACGTGCTGCGCGCGCTGTCGGACAGCTCGGTGAGATCGCGGCCCTGGTAGGTGATGGTCCCGGAGTCGGCGGGCACGATGCCGGCGAGGCAGTGCAGCAGCGTCGACTTGCCGGACCCCGACGGGCCCATGACGGCGACGACCTCGCCGGCGTGGATCGAGAACGAGGCGCCGTCGAGGGCGGGGGTGGTGCCGTACGTCTTGCGCAGGTCGTACGCGGTGAGCAGCGAGCCTTCGGGGGCCGCGGGGGTCTGGGATGCGGGGGTCTGGGATGCGGGGCTCTGGGGCGCGGGGGTCATCGGCGTACTTCCTCGGCGAGCTTGTCCAGTCGGGCGGCCGTCAGTTCCAGCCAGCGCAGATCGGCTTCCAGATGGAACAGCGCGTGGTCGCAGATGAGCTGGTCCGAGAGGTCTCCGCCCCGCTTGCGCTCGGTCAGGACGCGCATCAGCCGCAGATGCTCGGCCCGCTGCGTGTCGAGCAGGTCGGCGGCGCTGCGGCCGGTGAGCAGCGAGATGACGACCTTCGTATAGAGGGTCGACTGGAGATACGGCTCCGGCTTTTCCGGCTGCGCGAGCCAGCGCTCGACATCGGTGATGCCGGCCTCGGTGATCGCGTACCGCTTCCGCTCGGGCCCTCCCCCGGCCTCCATGCCGTCGACCTCGACAAGACCGTTCTTCAGCAGTCGGGACATGGTCGAGTAGACCTGTCCGTAGTGCAGGGGACGATCGTGGCCGAAGGAGTCGTCGAATGCGCGTTTCAGGTTGTAGCCGTGCTGAGGGCCGGATTCGAGGAGCCCGAGGAGGGTGTGACCGATTGACATGCCGGACACTCTACACACTGCGTATACATGCCGTGTATAGCGATGTCATAACGACTCACGGACCCCGTACGTCCCACGCGTCACGGCCCCGGATTCGCCCCGGACTCCCCACACGGATTCATTGACAGGCACCACCCCGGTTGTTTGGATGCGGGGCGTTGCAGCAAGCGCTTTCTGGCCATGTTTGCCGAGTTTGGAGCACTCCCTTGCAGCTCTCGCGCCGCACCCTGCTGACGATGTTGCCCGCGTCCGCCCTCCTCGCCGTGGCCGCGCCGCTGCGCGCCCAGGCCGCCGCGCGCCCCACATCCGCGAGCGCCACCGACCCCGGCGCCAACCACGCCGCGCTCCTCGCCAACACCCTCGCGATCTTCGCCGGCACCGCCGAGTCCAACGCCCGCCCCGAGGTCGCCGCCAAGCTCGCCGCCCTCACCTCGACGGCGCGCACCCGCCTCGCCGCCCTGGACGGCGCGGGTTCCGGGGAGCTGTTCAAGGGCGTCGCCCTCGGCGCGAGCGACGCGAACCTCAACACGTCGTACCAGTACCTGTACGAGATAGCCCTCGCCACCCGCGCCCCCGGCCCCACCGCCTCGGACCTCCGGGAGAACGTGAGCGTCCAGCGCCGCGTCATCGACGCCCTGACGCTGCTCCACGACACCTACTACGGCGACCAGTCCAAGGGCTACTACGGCAACTGGTTCAACTGGGAGATCGGCATCTCCGCGAGCGTGACGAAGACACTCGTCCTCCTTAAGGAGGAACTCGCCGCGTACCGGCCCGGCCTGACCGCCACGTACGTCTCCTCGATGGATGCCTATCTGCGCAACGGCAAGGACGGCGACGTCGACCTCGACTCGCGCTTCCACACCGGCGCCAACCTCGCCGACATCACCACCAACCGGATCCTCCAGGGCGCCGTCACCGGCGACGACGCACGCGTCACCAAGGCCGTCGCCGACCAGCTGACCGTGTACGCGACGGTCGATCCGTACCAGCCCCGGCACGGCGTCACCGACGGCTTCTACGCCGACGGCTCCTTCATCCAGCACGACTCGGTCGCCTACACCGGCTCGTACGGCAAGGTCCTGCTCACCCGCGCCGTGCAGACCGTCAAGATCCTCGAAGGCACCGACTACATCGACACCGCCGCCCTGGTGGCGGTCGTGCAGGGCTGGGTGGCCGACGGCTTCGCCCCGCTCGTCTTCGAGGGCTGGATGATGGAGGTCGTCAAGGGCCGCGGGGTGTCGCGGACGGCGACGGGCTACACGGACGTCGCCGTCGTCGTCGAGGCCGTCGTCGACCTCTCGGGACACGCGACCGGCGCCGACGCCACAGCGCTCCAGGGGTACGTGAAGTTCGTACGGCAGACGTCGAAGGCCGCGCTCGACCCGGTCGTCTTCGTCTCACCGGTCAGCGTCGCGCGCTACGCCGACATCCTCGCCGACGCGTCCGTACCGGCGCGCGACCTCGGGGACGCCGAGAGCCACACCGCGTTCAACGCGATGGACAGGACCGTGCACCGGCGGCCCGGTTACGCCTTCGCGCTCGCGCGCAGCTCAAGCCGGATCAGCAAGTACGAGTACATGAGCGGCGAGAACCTGATGCCGTGGTTCCAGGGCGACGGCGCGCACTATCTGTACCTCGCGGGGCAGGACCAGACGCTCGCTCACGGCGTCGACTACTACACGACCGTGTCGCCGTACCGGCTGTCCGGCGTCACCGCGCCCGTGGAGACCCGGCGGACGGTCCCCGAGCTGTACGGCACGGCGTGGTACGACAACCCGGAGCGCGGCTTCACCTCGTCCTCCGAGTCGCAGAACACCTACGTCTACTTCCCGCGCGGCACCAACACCCTGTCCGGGGGCGCCCGCCTGGGCACGTACGGCGCGGTCGGACTCGTGCTCGGCGACGACGCCGCGTACGCCGCGAAGCAGGCCGGCGAGCTGCCCGACGACTTCGTCGCGTACCGGAACGCCGCCGCCACCAAGTCGTGGTTCATGTTCGACGACGAGATAGTCGTCCTGGCGGCCGGGGTCGGTGACCCGGCCGGCCGCGCGGTGACGACCACGCTCGACAGCAGGATCGCCGCCCCGTCGGACGCCGTCACGGTCACGGGGCGGCTGCGGGACGGCGCGGTCTGGTCGGGGAGCGGTACGGCTCCGGGCCCGGTGGCCTGGCTGCGGTACGCCGACGCCGGGCAGGGGGTGTCGGTCGGGTACGTCTTCCTGGACGGGGACGGGAGCGGGGACGGGCACGGGGACAAGGGCAGCGGCAGGGCCGTCCTTCCGACAGCCGCGCTCGACACCGTCACCAGGAGCCGTCGCCTCGTGCGTACGTCCAACCCCGACACCCCGGTCACCAAGCGGGTGTTCTCGCTCTCGGTCGACCAACCGGCGGGCGCGCGGCGTCTGTCGACGGCCCACGCGCTCGTACCGAACGCCACGGAGCGGCAGTTGAAGGCGTACGGGGGCGGGCGCGGCCCGCTGTCGGTCGTCGCCAACACCACCCGTGTCCAGGCCGTCGAACACCGCGGCCTGTCCCTCCTCGCCGCCAACACCTTCACGCCCGGCACGCACCGCGCCGACCGTCTGTCGATCGACGGCGCCGCGTCGGTGCTCCTGCGGACCTCACGCGACGGCACGGTCTCGATCGCGGTCTCCGACCCGACGACGGAGCGGGACACGGTCTCGGTCACCCTGCGCGGCCGTCGGCTGCGCGCGGTGTCGTCCGACGACGGGGTCCGCGTCCGCAAGGTCCTCGGCGGCACCCGCGTCGACGTCGACACCTACCGGGCACACGGGCGCAGCCTGACGGCACGACTGCGGTAGTACGTGTCCCCGGTGACCGACGGGCGACCGACCGGGGACCGGACCGGGACCGACGGTTGAACCAGGCTGTGGCCTGTTCGGTCCGTGCGGCGGCGTCCCGCACGGTCGGGGGTGGCCCCCGCAGGACCGAGCCGTAGGTGCGGAAGTCCCCTACTCGGGGGAGTTCACGCCGTCTGTCGTGGTAGCCACCCGGCGGGCAGCGTGCGCGGGCTCCGCACCGTACGGCCGGTCCTGATACCGGGACACCGAGGAACCGGGGAGCCGGGAAACCGAGCAGGGGCGGGACCGGTCACCGGGTCAGAGGATCACCAGGTCACCCGGCGAGTCGGAGCCGCGTCGACGCCGTATCCCGCACGTCGGCGCACGCCGCCACGTCTCCCCCAGAAGCACCGCCCACGGCACCCCCCGCGACAACCCCAGCGGCAATCCCCGCCGCACCGCTCTCGCCGAGCACTTCCCGGTGCGTCCGCCGCAGCGCGTCCCCCGGCTCGACCCCCAGCTCGCCGACGAGGTGCCGACGCGCCTCGGCGTACACGCCCAGTGCCGCACTCCGCAGACCGCAGCGGTGCAGCGCCAGCATCAGAAGCGCCGCGACGCCCTCGTCCAGGGGATGCTCGGCCGCCAGCTCGGACAGTTCGGGCACCACCTCGCTGTGCCGGCCGAGCCGCACCTTGACCTCGACGGCGGCCAGTTGGACCAGCAGCCGCTCCCGGCCCAGCGTCTCGCGGCACCGCGCCGCCCAGGCGCTGTCGACGTCGGCGAGCGCCGTGCCCGTCCAGCCGCTCAGCGCCGGTTCGAACGCCTCGTTCGCCTCGTACAGAAAGCCACGGCGTACGGCGTCCCGGGCCAGCACGACCTGGGACCGGAAGCGGTGGACGTCGACCTCGGCCGGATTCACGTCGAGCAGATAGCCGCCGCGCAGCCGGACCAGCCGGTGGGCGTGGCCGGCCACCTCCAGGCCCCGGCGCAGCCGCTTCGCGGCCGTATAGAGGGAGTCCTGCGGATTGTCGGGCAGTGCGCTCCCCCAGATGCGTTCCAGCAGCACCGCGTCGGTGACCACGGTGCGTGGCTGCCAGGCCAGCGACGCGAGGAGAGCGCGGGCACGGGCGGACGGCAGTGGCAGTACGCGCCCGCCGTCGGACAGCTCGATCAAGCCCAGAAGCCGAACGTTCATTGTCTCCCTCTCGCCCGAGCACAGCCATCGGCTGTCCTCGCTCCGAGGGCCTGTCGGCAGGATCTGGACGTCCGAAGCGCAAACGGCCGGTGAGAAGTAGGCTGTCTCGTCCTGCGGCCTGGATCAAGAAATATGGCTGTTCGGACGTCGGAAGTTCCGGGATTTGAAGGCGTGCGTAGATGCGATGACGGCTGAGACGAACCCGAAGGCGACCAACCCGAAGGCAACGAAGCCGAAGGCCACCAACCCGAAAGCGGACGCGGACGCGGTCGACATCGACGCCACCCTGCCGCCCGAGTCACGGGCGATCTACGCGCGCCTCGTCGCCGGCGAGACCGTGCGGGACGACGTGGCCGGACTCGCCCCGCTCCTCGCGCTGGGCGCCGTCATGGCCGACCCGCTCGGCGGCTACGTCCCCGTGGGTCTCGACAGACTGGAGCGTCGCCTGCACGCGTCCGTACAGGGCGAACTGCTGCACACCGCCCAGCGCCTCAACGAGATCCCGGCCCTGCTCGGCGAACTCCGCTCGCACCAGCCCTCGACGGCCGATGCCCTGCGGACCGGCGCCCAGTACATCGAGGGCATCGACGCCGCCAACCGCCACATCGGCGAGGTGGCCGAAGAGACACGCGAGATGCTCGCCGCGCAGCCCGGCATCCGCCCTCGGCACGTCCTCGCGAGGGCGTTGGACCGGGACAAGAAGGCACTGGCCAAGGGCGCCACGTTGCGCACGCTGTACCACGTGAGCGCGCGTACCAATCCCGACGTACGCGATCGGGTCGCCATCGTGGCGCCGCTAGGGGGGTCGTTCCGCACTCTCGCCAGGCCGTTCATGCGCGTGATCCTGTTCGACCGGAAGGTCGCCTTCTTCTCCGACCATCTGGAGGGCCGCCCGGACTCCGCGGGCGTGTGGATGGTCCGGGACCCGGCCGTGTGCGCGTACCTGGCCCAGTGCTTCGAGCAGGAGTGGACCCTCGGACAGGAGTGGCACGCCCCGGAGCGGCCCGGCACCGCGGGCAGCGCCGTCAGTACGCAGCTCCAGCGCTCGATCCTGCGCGCGCTGGTCTCGGGGCAGGACCAGCAGCAGATCGCGACGGCACTCGGCTACAGCTCGCGCACCATCAACGTCCATCTGACCAATCTGCGAACCGAGTTGGGCTACGAGACGGTCTACCAGCTCGTCCACTGGTGGGCGACGTCGCCCGAGCGCGACCTGGACTGAGCCGGTCCGCCTGCCCCGTCCGTCCAATGGCGCGCTACCACGACGGAAACGCGCGCCGGTCGCAAACGGCACAAAGACGGCCGGATCCGGCAGCCAACGGCAGCTTTCGGCCAACGATTCAGGTCTCACCGATTCACAGACAACCCACAGCACCCTCCGCCGCCTCTCAGTACACGGGAAACAGTTCCGCGACAGGATTCCGTACTTCGCGCCGGCTGTTCGTCCACCGTCCACGCAGGCATTCGGAGAACTCGGAAAACGAGGAACGATGACCAGAACGCACCAGGCCCGGCTCAGGCGTTCGGTGATGGCCGCCACCGCGGCGCTCGCCGTGACCGCCGGCGTCGTGGCCGCGGCGCCCGACAGCGCCTCGGCGCAGGCAGCGCCGAAGCTCAGCCTGATCGCCGCGACCAACTCGCTGACACTCGACTCGTGGAAGGAGGATCCGGGCGTCTACCTCGACCTCGGCACCTACCTCACGGCCGAGGGCGGGCCGTTCGAACTCAAGGTGACCCGCAAGTCGTACAAGGACCCGGTCGTCGCCAAGCAGATCATCCACGACGGCGACAAGACCACCAGCAAGACCCTTCCCGCCGGGCTGGTGAAGGACTTCTCGGGGCTGCCCGGCTTCGCGCAGATCAGCGTCACCGACACGAACCGCAAGGTCGTGCTCAACAAGGCCGAGAAGTACTGCCCGAACAACGCCGCCGGCCGGATCGACCCGGACGGACCCGCGAAGTCGAAGTACCCCGAGAGCTGCCCGCCGAACGCGTTCACCCTCGGCTCCGTGTGGGGTGTCGAGAAGGGCTGGGCGTCCAACACGTACGCCGGTTTCGACTCCGAGCCGGTCAAGCTCGCCCCCGGCAAGTACACCGCCAAGGTGACGGTGAACAAGAAGTACCGCGATCTCTTCGGCATCTCCAGCAAGCCGCAGATCATCAAGCTGACGGTCCGCGAGCGCAGTTGGGAGGACGAGGGAGCCGGCCTGCGCAGCAAGAGCGCGGCGTCCGGCCACAGCGGCCACGACATGTCGGCCATGAAGGGCATGGCCGGGCACGGTTCGATGCGCCCCGAGGCCCCCGCCGCCCCGACGAGCGGCGCCATCCCCTCGTACAACGTGGGCCACGGTCCGCTCATCCCGGCCCCGCCGGCCCTGCCGTGGGCGCTGAAGAAGTCCTCGCTCCGCAGCGCGGTGGCGCCCGTCGGTGACGGCCCCGGCCGTACGGACGGCTCCCGCCAGGCCCCCGGCGCGGAGCCCAACGCCAAGCGCCCGACCGGCAAGGCGTCCGTCCCGGACGTACCGAAGCCCGACCTGCGTTCGCTGCCCGCCTACGGCATCCAGATCAGCGATGGTGAGCAGGAAGTCAAGGGCAAGGACTACCTCGCCTTCAGCGCCAACGTCTGGAACGCGGGCCCCGCGCAGCTCGTCGTGGACGGCTTCCGCAAGCCCGGCAAGGAGCTGATGGACGCCTACCAGTACTTCTACGACGCGGACGGCAAGCAGATCGGCTACACCCCGACCGGCACCATGGAGTGGGACCCGCGTCCGGGCCACGAGCACTGGCACTTCACCGACTTCGCCAGCTACCGGCTGCTGAAGGCGGACCAGCAGGAGCAGGTGCGCAGCGGCAAGGAGGCGTTCTGCCTGGCGAACACCGACGCCGTCGACTACACGGTGAAGAACGCCAACTGGCACCCGGGCAACACCGACCTGTCCACCGCGTGCGGCCAGGAGAACTCGATCTCCGTCCGTGAGGTGCTGGACGTCGGCTCCGGCGACACGTACACGCAGGACCTGCCCGGCCAGTCCTTCGACATCACCAACCTGGCGAACGGCACCTACTACATCCAGGTGCTCGCCAACCCGGAGAACCGTCTCCAGGAGACGAGCCTCACCAACAACAGCGCGCTGCGGAAGGTCGTCCTGGGCGGCAAGCCGGGCGCGCGTACGGTGAAGGTGCCGGCGCACGAACTGGTCAACGCCAACTGACCTTCTTCGTAGACTGATTCAACTGTCGGCCCCCGGGACCTGTCCCGGGGGCCGATGCCGTATCCCTGTCCGTATGTGTCTCCGGATCACCGCAGGTCGAGGACGGCCTTGCCGTGGAGCCGACGTTCGAGAAGGGCCTCGACCGCCTCCGGCGCTTTCTCCCAGCCGCCACGCCAGGAGACCTGCGCGTCGAGTTCGGCGGCGGCGACCTTGGCCGCGAGCAGGGCGAGGTCCGGCCCGAGGTCCGGGCAGTCGGGCAGGTAGAAGGTGACGAGCGAGCGGTCGTGCCGTCCGTCGTCGCCGAAGAGCGCGCCGTACGGGAAGTTCTCACCCTCGTCGGTCGCGACGTGCCCGACCGAGACCAGCGTCCCGCCCTTCGTCAACCGCGTGAAGGCGTCGATGAGTTGGCTGCCGCCGACCAGATCGACGACCCCGTCGACCGGCGCGCCGAGACCGGCGGGACCGGCGACGACCTCGTGCGCACCGAGCGCGCGCAGTCCCTCCCCGTGGGCGTCGGGGTCGCCGGTGGAGGCGATGACGTGCGCACCGCCGAGCCGGGCGAGCTGTACGGCGTACCGCCCGGTGCCGCCCGTCGCGGCGGTGACCAGGATCCGCTTGCCGAGCAGCGGACCGATCCGGCGCAGGGCGCGCAGGGCGCTGGCGCCCGCCACGGGGACGGTGCTGATGGCCCCGAGGTCGGCGCCGGCCGGGACCGCACCCATCAAGTCGGTTCCGACCGCGCGGAGTTCGGCCCAGGCGCCGTCCGGCCCGAGAGTGACCACGGGCGTACCGGCGGGCGGACCCGATCCGTCGGCGGCGGCGCGTTCGACCACCCCGGCCGCGTCCCAGCCGAGCACGGCGCCGTCGTCGGCCTCCCGCAGGACGAATCGGACCTCACCGTGGTTGAGGGATGCCGCGGCGACGCGGACCAGCGCCTGGTTCGGCGCGGGGTCGGGGTCGGGGGCCTCACCGAGCCGTAGGCCGGTGGGCGTGGAGTGGTCGACAAGCAGAGCGCGCATGGGAGGACGCCTTTCTCAGGGGCTCGATCCGCCCAATGTGCCACCGAGTGGCATACGCGCACAAGAGGCATTCGCTTCTCCGGTACGGTGGGGTTCATGAGCACCGCGCCGCCGGGGTCCCCCGCCCCATCCCCATCCCCCGCCCCATCGCCTTCACCTTCGCTTCCGCTTCGCGAGCGGAAGAAGCAGCGGACGCGCCAGCTCCTGGTGGACACCTCCCTGGAGCTGTTCACCGAGCGCGGCTTCGACAAGGTGACACTCGATGAGCTCTGCGACTCCGTGGAGGTCTCCAAGCGCACGTTCTTCCGCTACTTCACCAGCAAGGAAGACGTGGCGATGGCCCCGACGCAGGACCTGTGGCTGACGGTCCTCGACGTACTCGACACGGCCGACCTCGGCCCCGCCGACCGGACGGTCCTGCAACTGGCCCAGGACACCCTGCTCACGGCGCTGGAGCGGACGACCACCGACGACTGGAGCCACCGCGTCCTGCTCAGCCGCAAGCTGACCGAGCGGACCCCCTCGATGGACGCGCACGGCCTTCACTTCTGCGACCGCACCACCCACACGGCGCTGGCCACCCTGCACCGCCGCCTCGACATCCCCGACCCCCTGGACCTCCGTCCCCGGCTGGCCCTGGACATGCTCGTCGCCGCGTTCCACTGCGCCCTGACGACATGGGCGTCCACGCCCGGGGGCGACCTGTCCACCCACACCCGCGCCGCCTTCACGGCCCTGACCGAGGCCTCGTCCTTCCCGGCGACGCCGCGCCGACCGACGCCGGAGGCCTGAACCGTCGGTCCGGACAGCGGAATGCCGGGCCACGGTCCCGTGGTCCGGCATTCCGCTGTCGACTCCATCAGATGCTGCCCGGGCCTCCCGAGTTCATTGCCGAGGCTATGTACGCCATGCAAACCAGGGCCTTACCCATAAGCATCAATACGATGGTGCGGCCCTTACTCGTGATGCGGGTGCGGGAGTCGCTGTTGCTGTTCGACGGCACAGACGTTGTCCTTCGGTTCTCATTCTTTCGAGGCAGGCGAGAGACAGCGGGACTCAAAAGAAGTCGCTCCGCGATCACCCTGCGCGAGAATGCTATCGCTTCTTGGCGCTCTCCTCGCACCACACCCGGACAACGGAAACTGCACGCCCCTGGCATATGCCGGCGCATACGCCAAGGACGCGCGTGTTCCGCGATGTCGGTACGGCCTAGCTTTCCGAACTCCTCAACCGCCCGAGCCGCTCCAGCGCCAGCGCGGCCCGCTCCTCGTCCGCACGCGCCCCGATCCTGCGGCTGACAGCGCGGGACTCCGCCAGGTGCGTCGCGGCCTGGTCGAGCCGGCCCGTGTCCAGCTCCGCCAGCGCCAGGTCGTAGAGCACCCCGATCTCCTCAGCCGCAGCCTGGATACGACGCATCACCGCCAAGGCAGCCACGTGGTGCGGCAGCGCCCGCTCGCTGCGCCCTGCGGCTCGGTGCGCCCTGCCGGTCCCGTTGAGGGCCGTACCCTCCCCCTGCACATCGCCGACGGCCCGTAGGGCGGGCAGCGACTTTTCGTAGAGCGCGAGGGCTTCATCAGTCTTTCCGCGATCGGTCAGAACGCTCGCGAGATTCATCTGGAGAGTGGCCCGGTCTCCTCTTCCCCCCATGGTCTTCGAGACGTCCAACGCTTCCCGGTAATACCGCTCGGCGTTTTCTTTGTTGCCCAGCTTCTGCCAGAGTTCAGCCACGTTATTCAATGTCCTGTATCGCCCGCGATCATCACCCGCGTCGGTGAAACCGGTCAAGGCCAGCTGAAAATAGTCGACGGAATCGCGGTCCTGTCCGAGGTGGAGATGGATTATTCCAAGGAAATTGTGACTGCGCGCCATTTGCAGAATGTCACCCAATTGCTTACGCAAAAATAGCGCGCGCTCCTGAAGACTCTGAGCGAGTGTCAGTTGCCCGGTGTGCCACATCGGAATCGACATATGATGAATGCACTCACTCTCAAGCACGGTGTCCTTGAGAGACCGAGCGAGACCGAGCGCCTCACGCGCCGTCGAGTACCCCTCGTCGTACTTCCCACCGTGGACGCACACCACGCTGAGGTCGAGCAGGGCGCGTGCCCGCGCCGCTTCCTCGCCCGCCGTACGCCAGTGGGCGACGGCCCGGCGCAGCGGCGGCTCGGCGGTGGCGAGATAGCCCTCCATATCCAGAAATCCCGCCAACACATGTACGCATAAGGCAAGTTGACGTTCTGAACCGTTCTGTCGAGTCCAGTCGAGAACACTCAGTAAATTGGCGCTCTCCATGACCAGCCATCGCTCTGCCGACCGCGCGTCGCCGATCCGGGGCGACGGCGTGGGAGGAAGATCCATTCCGTCTGCGGCGATCCGCGAGCGGAACGGGTAGGCGAGCCGGTCGGCTCGGTCTGCCATGCGCAGGTAATACGCTGCCAGCTGCCACATTGCCTTCCGGGGCCCGCCACCCTCAGCCCCGCCCGCTTCTCCGTCACTCGCGGCTTCCGGTAGGGATCCGGAATAGGAATCGATACCTTCGTCGGGCAACGTACGTGCGTACGTACGAAGCAGATCGTGGATGGTGAATCGGTGCGGTGACGGCTCAGAGATCAGGTGATGGGCGAGGAGTTCCTCCAGTGCGGATTCGGTCGTTTCCAGCGAGAGACCGGTCAGGGCAGCCGCCGCGTGTGGTCCGAATTCGTATCCGAAGTGGTGGCCGACCCGGCGGAAGACCAGTCGCCGCGAGCGGGACAGCGCTTCGTACGAGGAAGCGAAGACGTCCCTCAGCGTCCGCTCGCCGTCCCGTATCTCGGCCAGTCCGCCGTCCCCGGCCAACTGCGCCAGCAGATCCGACGTGGTCCACGAGGGCCTGGAGAGCAGGCGGTTGGCGACGATCTCGATGGCAAGCGGCAGATGGCCGCAGATCTGGACGATCCGCGCGACGTCCGACACCCGGCTCACGTGCCGGGCGTCGACCCACTGGTCGAACAGCGCGATCGCGTCGTCGTGCGGCAACACGTCGAGGGAGACGGACCGCACACCCGGAAGACCGGCGAGCCGCCGCCGGCTCGTCACGACAACGGCGGTCGGGGACGCACCCGGCAGCAGGGGCTTGACCTGTTCCGGTCCGGCGGCGTCGTCCAGTATCACCACCATGCGGCGATCCCGTACGGTCAGCCGCCACAGTGAGACCAACCCGTCGAGGTTCTGGGGCAGTTCGTCAACGCCGGTGCCGAGCAGGCGGAGCAGTTCGGTGAGGGCGTGGGTGGCGCTCAGAGGCTCTCGGTCGGAGCCGTAACCACGCAGATGGAGGTAGAGCCTCCCATCGGGAAACCGGTCACGCATCTGATGGGCGAGGTGCACGGCCATCGACGTCTTGCCCACGCCGCCGAGGCCGTCGATCGCCTCGATGGTGATGACCGGAGCCGCGGTGTCCGGCGATTCCGTGAGTGCGGCAGTGAGTCTCCGCAGTTCGTCACGCCGCCCGATCCAGGGAATGTCGCGAGGTAAGTTGTCCGGAACGTGACGTCCGGAGCGGGCCGGCGCACGCTCTCCGACACCGGCATGCTCCAGCAGCGCCGGTGCCGGCGTCCCGGCGAGAATTCCCCGCTGCACCTGGTGCAGCCGACGGCCCGAGTCGAGGCCCGTGTCACGGACCAGGCGCTGTCGCGTCCGCTGGAGGAGTTTGGTCGCCTCGGCCACCCGGCGGCTGCCGTAGAGCGCGAGGGCGAGCCTTTCCACCAGCGCTTCGTCGTCGGGATGTTCCTGCGCCAGAGGCAGCAGTACGGGTACGGCTTCGGTGAACTCCCCGCCCGCCATGAGGATTTCGGCCCGGACCACGGCGGCAGTCAGCCGCGTCTCGGTGACGGTGTCGCGCAGATGGCCGGCCCAGTAGGCCGCGATCCCGGCCAGGGGTTCGCCGCGCCACAGACCGGCTGCGTCATCGAGCAGCTGGATCGCCTGGTCCGGGTCGTTGCCGGCCGCGAGGGAACGCGCCTGGTCCACGCAGCTGGTGTAGCGTCGCAGGTCCACCCGGTCCGGATCGACACCCAGCAGATACGAGTTGGTGCGGCTGGTGAGGGGCGGGGCGTCGGCACCGGCGATCCTGAACGCCTTGCGGATCCGCGACACATGGGTGTGCAGCGCTTCCCTGGCTTTGGCGGGTGGGTTCTCGTCCCAGATCCGGTGAATCAGCGTATCGACGCTGACGGTCCGGCCGGCGTCCCAGGCGAGGGCCGCGAGTGCCAATCTGGTTTTGGTGGAACCGAGATCATTGCGTCGGCCCGCGGCCCGTACTTCGACAGATCCGGAAAGTCGAATCTCGAATTCCACCAGCGTCCCTCCGCCGGTCCGGCCCATCGTTGGCCGGGTATCCGAGAGTGACATGGACGCGCCACATGTGGCTATATGGGCATCTCTTAAGTCCGAAACTGACTTATCGCTGAACGATCCTGTTCCTTCACGGGGTGAAGTGGGAAAGGACTCTCCTGCTGGCTAAAGGCATCGCATTCCGTGGGCATATGCTGATGGCATGATTCACACGGAGTCGAACGGGGGTTGTCGCTGTGGTATTTCCGGAATCCGAGGGAGCGGACGCTCTGTTGTCGGCCATGGTCACGTGCGCCGCTCACCGGGAATCCTCCGGATGGCGGGAGTTGGACCACGTCGCACAGGTGGCGGCGCGGGCGGATCGGGCCGTGTCCGCGCTGTGGCCTCCGACGGAGCTGCCGGAAATGCGCCAGTTAGCCCATATCTTAGGCGAGTTGGCTTCTCATGACGTGGCCACGGCCGGTGTCCTGCACGACTGGTTACGCCACCACGCGCCGCCACCGCCACGCCCGTCACCGTCACAGCCGGCACCACCACCGTCCGCGAGAAACAGCATCACTGACGGAGCCGTGCTGCACGGCTCGACCGTACAGGCTCGCGACGTCCAGGGCGGCATCCACTTCCACCCGCCGACCGCCCCGAGCGGCCCGAGTCTTCCGGTGCCCCGCCAACTTCCGCCGGTCCGGACGCGGTTGGTCGACCGCGAGGCGGACGTACGCGCACTGGACACCCTCCGCTCCGGGCGACCCGCCGACGCACCCCAGCTCATGGTGGTCAGCGGCTTCGCGGGGGTCGGCAAGACCACGCTGGTCGCACGCTGGCTGCACGAGCAGACGGACAGCTTCCCCGACGGCCAGTTGTACGCCGATCTGGCGGGCCACAGCACCGAGGAAGGGAGCGGCCCCGTACACGCCTCCACCGTCCTGGACGGATTCCTGCGCGCGCTCGGGGCGCCCTCCGTACCGGCGGACACCGCTCAACGAGTCGCCCTGTGGCGCTCGTTGACGGCCGGTCTCCGGCTGGCCGTGCTGCTCGACAACGCGTATACGGCCGCCCAGGTCCGCCCGTTGCTGCTCGGTGCGCCGACCGGACTCACCGTGGTGACCAGCAGATCCCAGCTCACGGGACTGCTCGCCGACGGCGCGGCCGTCCATCGACTGAACGCCCTGACCACCGAGTCGGCCATCGAACTGCTGACCGTTGGAGGTGGCGGGCAGCGCGTCGCACACGACCTGGAGGCCGCGCGAAGGGTGGTCGCCCTCTGCGCCCGGCTGCCGCTCGCGATCTGCCTGGCCTCCGCACAGCTCGCGGTCAGACCGCACCGTTCCGTGTCCGCCCTGGCCGAGAGCCTGTCTCAGGGGTACGGGCCCCTCGATGCCCTGCGGGTGGACGGAGAAGCCGTGGTGCGTACGGCGTTGGATCTGTCGTATCGACTGCTGCCGCCCGAGAGCGCAGCGCTCTACCGGCGCGCGGGACTGCTGCCGACGGACCGGTACGACCTGTTCATGCTGACGGCGGTTAGCGCCGAGCCGACGGCCCAGCAGAACGATACCGACGACGACGCCGGTGCCGGTGCCGGTGCCGACCAGGCGTACGAGGGATACGCCGCCGACACCGACGCCGTCGACTTGTCACTCGGCACCCTCGTGGAAGCCAACCTCCTGGAGGAGACCGGCCCGGGAACGTACCGCTTCCACGATCTCGTACGCCCGCACGCACGCCGGCTCGGCGAGGAGGAGAGCACGTCGCGGCGCGACCACGCCCTCCGCCGCTACGTCGACTGGTGTCTGGCCACCGCAACCTCGGCGGAGAGCATCCTCACTCCGAGCCATCGCACGCTGGCGCGCGACTACACCCGCCCGCGCGTGGTGCCCAGCGCGTTAGACGGCCCCGCCTCCGCGCTGGCCTGGCTCGACTCGCACCGAGACGGCCTGATGGCCGCGGTGCGGCTCTGCGCCGAGCGCGAATGGCACACATCCTGCTGGCAGTTGGCGGACGCCATCTGGCCGTTGGTCCTGCGCCTGCGCCCATCCGACATATGGTGCGAATCGCACCAACTGGGCCTCGCGGCGGCGCGGGCGAGCGGCTCCCGGGCGGGCGAGGGCCGGATGCTGACCTCGGGGGCGATGGGGCTGCGCGACGCCGGCCGTCACGAGGAGGCGGCCGACTGGTACACGCGGGCTCTGGAACACGCCACCGCCGACGGTGACACGAAGCAGCGGGCACAGGCCATCAACGGCCTCGGCCATCTCAGCCTGCTGACCGGGCGCCTCGACGAGGCGCGCGCCCACTTCGAACACTCCCTGCGCCTGTGGGAGTCGGTCGGCTACGCGCGAGGCGTTGCGCTCTCCCGGCGGCGGCTCGGTGAAACCGAGCTGGAGGCTGCGGACTTTCCAGAGGCCGCCTGTCAACTCATGCGTGCACACGACGAGCTGGTGTCGATGGGTGAGGAGTACGAGGCGGCCCGGGTGGAGGCGACGCTCGGCCACACACTGGTCCTGGACGGTCAACACGGCGACGGCACTGCCAAGTTGACGCGGTCCCTGGCAGCCTTCCGGGGATCCACCGAGCGGGACACGCACTGGGAGGCACGCTGTCTGGCGTGGCTGGGCGAGGCCGCCGAGGGGCAGGGCGACCGGGACGGGGCCCGTCGCCACTACGAGGCCGCCAGGGACATCTACCGCCTGCTCGCCCCGGACGAGGCGCGGCGTATGGAGGACCGGCTGCGGCGCCGGTGAGTGCGCCGCAGCCGGTTTCGCTCCGTACCGTCACCGATCAGCGGCGCGTCCCCGTACCGAGATACCGGCGGCTCGCAGACCGGCCCGCGAGCCGCCGGCCGACAGCCAGCTGTGAGCCACGGAGGCGATGAGGTCGGCCGGCAGTTGTCGCCGAACGGCCCACGCGTCTCCGCCGTCTCTCACCGCCAGGGCGCACCCCCGCGAGGAGTCGGGCACGGCCACGACGAGACAGCCCGGATACCGCACGAGCAGCTCGTTCGCACGACGGTGAGCCGCCGCCGGGGCCAACGACTCGCGGACGACGAGCACATCGGCGTACCGCGCGCTGTCCGCCTGCTCGGGAGCATCCGGGTTCACGCGCAGGTGTACGTCCCACGCGTACGGGCCCCGCAGGTGATCGACGGGCCCGTCGAGCCGGGCGCGTGCGTGGCAGGTGACGCACCCGTGGGCTTGGCAGGGCGCCCAGTCCGAGGCACACGCTCCTCCGCCCACCGGCCGCCAGAGCAGGGCCAAGGAGCGGGAGGCCAGCCCGCGCCCCCGGCCGACCGGACGGCCGAACCGCACCGCGCACCAGGCCGCGTCCGCCCACCGGGCCCCGGTCCGCACCGGCGCCGGAGGCCGGAGCGTCACTGTGCCAGTCCCAGGTCGGTGGCCTCCCAGCGATCGAGCGCCGGTGGCAACGGCAGGGGTGACACGACGGGCGCGTGGGCCGGTTCGCCCAGGTTGAGCAGTCGGTAGACGACGGCGCGCATCCGGCGGTGGAACTGGCCCGGCGCCGAGGACAGCAGGGCGGCCACCTGCTCGTACTGACCGGGCCTGCGCTCGCGCGCCGCGTAACTCAGCTGTTCCTCCAGCGGATACGCCGGTGAGACCACCGGCGCGACGGCGGCCAACAGCGCCGCGGGCGAGGATGCGGAGATCTGCCGCCTCGGCCCGGGTGTGAGCAGCAGGGTCGCTTCGGTGAGGGTGGCGTAGGCGGTCAGCGAGCCGTGGTCACCGATCACCCAGTCCGCCGCGATCAGCGGCGCCTGCCAGTCCGCCTCGGGCGGCAGGACCGCGATGCCCCGGCCCCGGCACCCGGCCAGCCAACTCTGCACCTGCCACGGGCCGTGACCGGCGAACACGTTCGGATGGATCAGCAGCGCCACCCGGTAGCCGCAGCCGAAAGGCTGGCTCAACAGTTGCGGCAGCAGCGAGTCGAGCCGTCCGAAGGTAGAGGTGGGTCCCCAGGTCGAAGGGATGAGCACGAGGCGTTCCCCGGCACCGATCCCCAGCGCCTGGCGGTACTGCTCACGGCGCGGTAGGCCCGCCAGGATGCGGTCGACGCAGGGATCCCCCACGACCTCGGCCGCCGGCAGCGCCTCGGGGCAGGAGCGCGCCAGCTCCGTGAGATCCCGCTCGTGCGCGTACACGACCGCGCCGGGCCTCATGCGCCCTTCGTGCAGCAGTTGCTGACGGCTCATCATCCCCGGCACCGGCTCTACTCCCGGCGGCAGGGACGAGGCGTCCGTCTGCGGTTTGATGTGGCCGGCCCCGTGTGAGATGCGCAGTACCGGAGCCTTCAACTCGTGCACGCCCCGTGCCCCGGCGGCCAGCGCCAAGTCGAACTCGGCCCCCAGGGCCTCCTCCCACGGCACGGTGGTGATGCCCAGACTCCGCAGATACTGCGGAACGCCGCTCCCGAAGGCGTGCGGCGCGGCGGTGAAGATGACCTGGATGCGGAGATCGGCCTCCAGCAACTCGAAGACCTCACGCAGGCGCTGCGCGAACGTCACGGTGTGGACGACGACCAGCACCCGCTTGCAGTCCTGTACGGTCAGCCACTGACCTTGTTCGATCAGAGCCGATTTGGTGGTTTTGACAGACACTACGGTCCCCCATGTTTGTCGGCTGCGTACAGCAGTCGGCAGAGAGATTCCCGACCCGCACTTCGGTTTCCTTGCAGCGTCCTTGCAGCAACCTTGCCCGGCACCGGGACCTGCGTGCGCTGCTCGCTCGCGCGACCCGGGCCTCAGCGGGAAGCCGAGCGCGCGCTGCTGCCACGGCGCAGCGCGCGGGCGCACAGGCCGATGATCGTGGCGTTGACCAGCGCGCCGAACGCCACGGCGACGACGATCATCGCGGTGTTGTCGGGCAGTGCGAACAGCACCATGCTCGCCGGGGCGGTGGCGAGAATCGGGATGACGCCCGCCATGGACTCGTCCGTGCTGTCGGTGGCGCTGACCACGAGCGCCCACACGAGCAGGGCGGCGCAGACGGCGAGGTAGACGAGGGCGAAGATGTCGCCGAGCGCGTGGCGCAGACGGTGGGAAAGGGAAGCGGAAGCGGACACGGCAGTGCACTCCTTGACGGCGATGGTTGTGCGGTCTTGTTGTTCAGACACCGGGTTGTTCAGACACCGGGCGGGTTCGGGCGGGCGAGGCCGAGGTCGTACGCGAGGATCGTGGCCTGCACCCGGTCGCGTAGTTCGAGCTTGCGCAGCAGCGCGTTCACATGGGATTTCACGGTGCCGACGGTGATGCCGAGTTCCGCGGCGATCTCCGTGTTGTTGAGTCCGGCCGCGACCAGGGTGAGGACGAACCGCTCGCGGCCCGTCAGGCTGTCCAGTTCGCGAAGACCGCTGCCGGCCCGGATCCCGGCGCCCGCTCCGGACGCGTAGTGGCCGATGAGGCGACGGGTCGCGGACGGGGCGAGGACGCTCTCGCCGGCGGCCACCACCCGGATGCCGTTGAGCAGTTCGGGGGCGTGCACGTCCTTGAGCAGGAAGCCGGAGGCGCCGGCGCGCAGCGCGTCGAAGACGTACGCGTCGAGGTCGAAGGTGGTCAGCACCAGCACGCGGGGCGCGTTCGGCCGACCGGTGATGATCCGGGTGGCGGCGATGCCGTCCAGTCCGGGCATCCGGACGTCCATGACGATCACGTCGGGTGCCAGTTCTTCGGCGAGATGTACGGCGGCTGCGCCGTCGGCGGCCTCGCCGACGACCGTCATGTCGTCCTCGGCGTCGATCACGGCGGCGAACCCCGCCCGTACGACACCCTGATCGTCCACGACCAGCACACTGAGGCTCATCGGGCCGCTCGTCGGACTGCTCATCGGTCCCTCTTCTCGTCGCCTTGAGCGAGCGGCAACCGGAGACGGAGCGTGCCCGGCGCGCCGATGGTCAGGGTGCCGCCGAGTGCCGAGACCCGGGCCGTCAGCCGCTCCCGTACGACAGGCAGCGCCGCGCGTGGCATCCCGGTGGCGGCGAGCGTCAACGTGTCGTCCTCCGCGTCGAGTTCGAGCGTCGCGGGCTGCTCACCGCCGGCCGACAGCACCGTCTCGGCGACGTGGTAGGCGGCCAGGTCCACCGCGGTGGGCAGCCGCTCCGGTACGCGGTCGGTCAGCCGTATCTCCACGTCGCGGCCGGTCGCCCGGCACTGGTGGGCGAGCAGGTCGAGGGCCTGGAGGGTGGGCTGCGGCCGCAGTTCGGGCCCGGTCTCACCTTCTCGTACGGTGTCGAGCAAGGCGCGCATGGCCGCCAGGGCCTCGCGGGCGCGTTCGGCGGTGGTGTCGAGCCGGCCTGCCTCCGCCTCCGCGACCATGTCGGTGGTGCGGATGAGCACGGTGGTCTCCAGTCCGGCGGCGATCCGGCGGCGCTCGGCCCACGCGTCCCGTACGGCCTCGCCGGTCCAGACGGCGAGGCGTTCCTCGCGGGTGCCCCGGGCGGCCTGAACGCGCCGCCCCCGCAGGGTTCCGCCCCACCGTGCCGCGCCGATCGCCAGGGACGCCCCGGCGACGGCGTACGCGACGACCGCCCAGCCGGGGACGGTCGTGCCCCGGTCCAGGACAGCGGCGGTGACGGCGGTCGCGTGCACGGCCACGGCCACGGCGGCGATCGCGGGGCCCCGCCGACGGACTTCCGGCTCGTCGCCGTTACGGGCCGCGTCCGCGGCGAGCGCCGCGCAGGTGGCGAGCATGCTCAGCGCGGGCGGCAGCAGGACCGGACCGGTGTAGTCGCCCGCCGCCATCGCCACCGGCCAGAGCAGGGCCAGACCGAACAGGACGCCGAGGGCGACGCGGGGCGACCGGCGCAGCCACAGCAGCGCGACGGCCTGCGCCGCCGCCAGCAGCGCGAACAGCACCCCCGCCGACACCTGCGACCCGGTCGACGTGGCCTCCGACCGGATGACCAGCGTCGGGAGCAGCGGCTGAAGACAGAGCCCGACGGCGGCCACCACCTGCGCCGGCCGGTAGCCCCGCGGAGCGTCCCGCTCGACGGGGGCGGCGGTGCGGCCGGGCAGCACAGCACGTACTTCCCAGCCGCCGTCCTCCGTGGGACCGCTGGTCAGCGTGCCGCCCGCCTCCCGCGCGCGGGACCGCAGGAAGCCCTGACCCCGTCCCGAACCGAGGCCCGCACCGTGCGCGGCCGCACCGGCCGGCGGTACGGCGCTGGTGACGACGACGTCGGTACGGGTGTCGCCGTACCGGCAGAGCACCGTCGTATGCGCGCCGGGAGCGTGCCGCGCCACGTTCGTCAGGGCCTCGCGCACGATGCCGTACGCCGCGTCCGCGACGGCGCCGTCCGGCAGGGGATCGATCTCGCAGTCGACCCGCTGGTCCAGCCGGCGGAAACCGGCGACCAGGTCCCGCAGCCGTTCCTCCGGCGACGGCAGGTCCTCCCGCGAGGGTGCCGGGGCCCGTACGGCGCCGAGCGCCCGGGTGACCTCACGGCCGGTCTCGGCGGCGAACGCCAGCGCCTCGTCAGCCAGTTCCGGCCGCCGTTCCCGCAGCCCGAGCGCCGCCCCGGCCGTGACGACCACGGCCGTCAGATGGTGGGCGCTGACATCATGCAGCTCCCGCTCCATCCGACGCCGCTCGACGGCCGGCAGCCGGTGGCGCTCGGCCTCGGCCCGCTTCAGCAGCCGCTCGGCCACCTGCCGCGCGCGCCGGTTCCGCCGCACCAGCAGCCCGGCACCGCACGCGGCGACGTACAACAGAGCGGTCAGTACGAGATCCAGCCCGTCCCGGTCGCTGAGCCCGTGCAGGCTGAGGCCGTGCAGCAACTGCCAGGCGGCAAGTGTCACCACACAGAGCACGGCGGTGAAGGTGTCACGCCCGGTCGCCACGGTGAACACGGCGAGCGCGACTCCGGCGGTCCCGAGCACGGCCACCGCCCCGACGGGCGTCGGCCCGGCACCCAGCGCACAGGCGACGACAACCACCGCGAGCGCGCCCACCGGCCGAACCGTGCGCAGAGCCAACGCACCCCCGACCAGCCCGGCGACCAGCCCCACCACCAGAAGATCGGCCGCCTTCGGCACCTCTCCACGCACAAGCGCGGCCCCGGGCCACACCACGGCCTGGGCGCATATCAGCAGGACCGGAAGGAGCCGGTCGTCGGTTCGATTCATAACGAGATCAAGGCTATGGCCCCGGCCGAGCGGCCCGACTCCGGCTGAAGGCGGATTCGGCTCTCTTACCTGGGTTGCAGAAACGGAACGGGTGGACGACCCGAGGACGCTCTCCACCCCAGGTTCGACGAGGCGCTCATCCCGCAGCGCGAGGACGAGGCAATACCCCGCCCCATAACGTCGTCCACATCAAGAAAGCGACCTACCGCTTCCCACGAATACAACTCAGGAGAACCCCCATGTCCAAGCGCATTCTCATCTCGTCCCTCATGGGCGCCGTCGCCATCGTCTGATTAGCGGCCGGCGGCCTCGCCGGAAAGCGCCACGTGCGAACCCGGCAACGGGGACACCTCCCGCTGCACCTACACGGTGTCGACGACAAAGAAGGAAACAGCCGAACTCCCCAAAGGCACCTGACACATCACCACTCTGACAACGTCCAAGGACGACACGAAGGAGTTCACCCGCAGGGCGGCGACTTTCACCGTCCCCAACTAACTCCCCCACCGGGCCGAGCGCCACGCCATCGCTGCGCGCTGTCCATCTCACATTCTTCGCTACGGTTCCTCTCGTGACTGGCTTGCAAGCTGCGCTCTGGGGACTGCTGGGAAGCGGCGTCGTCGAAGCGCTGGATCTCTCCGCACCCATGCATCCGGCCGGCCTGCATGGGAGGTGGCGCCGGCCGTGGCACAGCAAGGCCGACCGGCCGGCGATGCTGGTGGCAATCGGAGTGCGGCTGTTGGCGGGGTGTGGGCTCGCAGCAGCTCTGGGGACATCCGGCGATCTCAACAGCGAGACTGCGGCGCTGGCGGCCGGGATCGTCACCCCGCTGATTGTCGCCAAGCTGTTCCAACCCATTCCGCTGGACGACGACAATTGGGCGGCCGGTGAGCCCCTGCGGCGGCCAAGCGCGAAGGTGACACCCTGCCAGCAGGCACGAGGTCCAATGCCCCGCCCTGACAGCCGAGTTGCGCAACCGACTCGGGCGCTGGCGGCGGAGCAGCTGCCCGCAACGGCCGAGGAGCGACTCGCTGAGCGGCTCGGGCCGGCGTCGGCACCACGATCGTCGCCTCAACGAGCGGTACTCCAGCAGCCTCGCCTCCCGCTTCAGAAGCCCCGCCCTACCGTCGGCTGGTTCTCCAGGTCGCCCACCCCCTTCGCAGTGGCAGTGGCCTGCCTCACGGCGATCGTCGCGCAGGAGGTACTGCCGGTGCCGTGGTCGCACAAGGGGCCAGAGAAGGAGGTCAAGATCGAGCAGTGGCGACTGGTCGAGAACGGGCGGCTCCAAACCGACCTGGGCGCCGATGCGCTGGCCTTCTCGCCCGAGAACAGTCATCTGCTGCTGACTATCTCCGCGAAGGCACTGGACAGTTGGGATGTGACGGAACCGGAGCACCCTGAACGAGTCACGCCGGGAGGACACGGCGTGAAGAACAGAGCGCCCCTGGGGATCACTCCCGACGGCCAGACACTCGTCGTGGCGGACGGCCGGCATGTCCTCGGGCTGCGGACTGACACCGGGCAACGCGTCTGGTCGACCACCAAGCCGCACAACAAAGTGAAAGCGATCCATGCGAGCCGGTACGGCGTGATGCTCGCGCTGTCCGACGCCAGCCGCTTCACCCAGCTGAAGACTGCCTTTCCCGGCGACGCCGACGGCGTCCAACCCGCCGCGAAGGGGCAGATCCCGCTGGGCGCCCACGCGGCCCAGTTCTCCCCGGACGGAAGGACCCTGGCCATCGCCATCAGTGACGGCACACTGCACCTATGGGACATCTCCTCCGGCGAACCCCGCTGCGTAAGCCCCCCGTTCGCGGTGGAAAGCGGCCGCACAACGGCGCTCGCCTTCAGTGCGGACGGCCGCCTTCTCGCGGCGGTCGGTGCAGATCACGTCGCACGGTTGTGGGATGTGGAGAATCCGAAACGGCCGCGGCCTCTCGGTAGCCCCCTGGCGTCGAATACGCCGGTCACCGCCCTCGCGTTCAGCCGTGATCCCCGCATCGTCGCAACCGTCGGAATCGACCGCACCGCGTACCTATGGCGGCGGAATTGACGTTTGCCGCCACCTCGCCAGTGAGCGGCCTCGGCATGGCGGTTGGATGCGGGGCTTCGGCCTGGGGGACCTGGCCTGACCTTCGCCACGCCGGACTGACGCCTCATTGGCCCTCGTGAGGGCCGGAAGGGCTTCAAGGAACCACTCGCGGAATTCGTTGTCGACGGCAGCCCGCGTCACCGCCGGCACGGCCCTCAACGAGTTGGGGGCCCGGTAGCCATCAGAGAGATCCAGCGACACACTCAGGTCAGCCAGATCCGCCGGTGCCTCAAGGGGTGATCAACGCTCCCGAAGGACGTAGGGGGAGCCGCGTTCCGACCTGCGTTCGAGACCGCTTCTGAGACCAGGGCCGGGAGCGACGACGGCCGACGCGTCCACGCACGGCGTCGTCATCGCATCCGGAAAAGCAAAAGCCCCAGATCACGGCGAGTGAGTTCTGGGGCCTTCACAGAGCCGCCTTCGGGATTCGAACCCGAGACCTACGCATTGCGAGACCGTGAGGGATCGTGTTGCGTGGTGTTTCGCCGTGCTAACCGGTGATGTTTTGCCTGATCAGAGCACGTGCAACAGGTTGACCCGCGCCACCTCGTGATGCACGGTCCAAAGGCGTCTGTCAACCGGCTGTCCACCGGTGGAGCAGGGCGAGACCCGCCAGTGAGGCTCCGCCCATCTGTCTGCGCAGCCACTGCGGAGCGGAGGGCGCAATTCGGAACCACTTGTCGGAAACCTGCGAGCGCTCAGACCGCAGCGCGTGATTTTTTGAAGGTCCTGGTTGTCGGGAACATCTGCTGGGCCAGCATAAGGGGCTTGATCTGCCAAAATATCCCTTCCCGGGGCAAGGCGGCGCGGTCGCCCGGCGTGCCGCCTCGTTATCGTCGGCACCTCCGCCTTCCCAACTCCCTCGCGGCCCGGCGCAACACAGCGTTCAGTACCGCTCGGTCTCCACGAAGCTCGTGTCCGCGTCGTTGGAGGCGAAGGTGTCGACTGCGGTGATCGGGTCGAATCCGGGCGGGCTGTCCTTCAGGGCCAGGCCCATACCGGCCAGCTTCGCCTTGACCTCGTCGATGGACTTCGCACCGAAGTTGCGGATGTCCATCAGGTCCGCCTCGGAACGAGCCACGAGCTCACCCACGGAGTGAACGCCCTCACGTTTGAGGCAGTTGTACGACCGAACGGTGAGCTCCAGCTCCTCGATCGGCAGCGCCATATCGGCGGCAAGGGCGGCGTCCACCGGGGACGGGCCCATGTCGATGCCCTCGGCGTCGATGTTCAGCTCGCGGGCGAGACCGAACAGCTCCACCAGAGTCTTGCCGGCCGACGCCATCGCGTCACGCGGACGCATCGCCTGCTTGGTCTCGACGTCGACGATCAGCTTGTCGAAGTCGGTGCGCTGCTCGACACGGGTCGCCTCGACCTTGTACGTGACCTTCAGCACCGGCGAGTAGATGGAGTCGACCGGAATACGGCCGATCTCCTGGCCCACCTGCTTGTTCTGCACGGCGGAGACGTAACCGCGACCGCGCTCGACGGTCAGCTCCATCTCCAGCTTGCCCTTGCCGTTCAGCGTGGCCAGGACCAGATCGGGGTTGTGCACCTCGACACCGGCCGGGGGCGCGATGTCGGCGGCGGTGACCAGACCCGGACCCTGCTTGCGCAGGTACATCACGACCGGCTCGTCCTGCTCACTGCTGACGACAAGCTGCTTGATGTTGAGGATCAGGTCGGTGACGTCCTCTTTGACGCCCGGCACGGTGGTGAACTCGTGCAGGACCCCGTCGACCCGGATGGACGTAACCGCCGCACCCGGGATCGAGGAGAGGAGCGTACGACGCAGAGAGTTACCGAGCGTGTAGCCGAAACCCGGCTCCAGCGGCTCGATCACGAACCGGGAACGGAACTCGTCGACGACCTCTTCGGTCAGGGACGGACGCTGAGCAATGAGCACGGGGTGTTGCCTCCATTTTCGGCGCCCGCTATTTGACGCCGTAAACACCACGAAGAGTACGTGCGATACGGGCGACACGGCCTCCGAAGAGGCCGAACCGCCCGGTTCCCCCTCTGCCTGTCTGCGCTGGACCGTGGCACGCCGAGGGCCTGAACGACGTGCCTGTGCCCGGGTCACCAGGAAGGACCAAATGGCAGATGTTGCGGCGCAAGCTGTCCGGCTGGTGCGGAGCGGCAGTCCTTCGCCGTGGTGGAGGCGGGCAAGTCGATGACTTCGATGCTGGGTCGTTCTTGCGAGGGTCATCGACGGTGACCTGGCCGACGCCGTCAAGCATGAGTAAGACACATTGGCCCCTTCAGCCGAAGTGGTCATTCTCCGGCTTCGCCTCTCGTTCGTCTCGGTCTCCGTCGGTTGGATCTCCGCAAACCAGCGTGGGCGTACGGTTCAATGCTGCTGTACATCGATCTACCCTTCGACTCACAAGAAACGCCGATGACACTGCAGCCGTGGAGCAGCCATCGGCATCGGACTGCCATCGGAAGGGTGGGGCTCTCCGCTCCCGCTCGTCAGGCCGTGATGGACCTGCAGATGGCCGATGGCGCTCAGGTCCTGGACTACGGTTGTGGCCGCGGCGGCGACGTTCGTGCTCTTGAGCATCTCGGTCTCGATGTCTCCGGCTGGGACCCAGTCCACCGCCCCAACGGGGAACTCAGGCCCTCCGACATCGTGCTCCTCACCTATGTTCTCAACGTCATCGAGAGGCCTGAAGAACGGCACGCGACCCTGGCAAAGGCATGGGAGCACACAAAAGCCGCTCTCGTCGTTTCCGCTCGGCTTCGTTGGGAGCGGAACCAGATCAAGGGCACAGAGTACGGCGACGGCATCCTCACCAGCCGCAACACCTTCCAGCACCTCTTTGCTGCAAGTGAGCTTCGCGATTTCCTCCAGGATGTGACCGGAGTCCGCTGCCTCTCAGCGGCTCCCGGCATCGCCTATGCCTTCAAAAGTGACGAAGCGCGCCTCGCGTATCTCGCCCGCCAGATCACGCCTGCCGCCACCTGGCTAGCTTCCGAGGACACCGCGTCCGCGATCGCTGCCGTCGTGGATCACCTGGAGCAGCGCGGTCGACTTCCGCACTTAGAAGGGACGCCACAACCCGTCATGGAACTTCTTCGCCATATGCGGCCACAGGAGCTCAAGAGGCTTGCCGAGCAGGCCGCCGACCCTTCCGCGGCCGAGTCTGGCGCGAAGAACTCAGCTCTCGACACTCTGCTCTTTCTTGCGGTCGAACTTTTCCATGGCCGCGGTCCGGCGAGCAGCCTCCCGGTCCCTGTTCAACTCGACATTCGGGCCTTCTTCTCTTCCTACACAGAGGCATGCAAACGCGCGGACCGACTCTTGTACAGGCTTCGCGATGATGCGTACGTCCGCCGCGCCATGACCGGGTCAGTTGCTGGCAAGTTCACCGCGACCGCGCTCTACGTGCACCGCCGGGCCGTACATCGGATCCCAACCGTGCTCCGTTTGTACGAGCAATGCGCCAGCATCGCCGCAGGCCGTCCGGCCGAATGGTCCGTCGTCAAGCTACGTCACCAGGGACGCGGAGCCAGCTGGCTTGACTACCCAACATTCGATGCAGATCCCCATCCCCGTTTGGCCTCGTCGTACAGCGTTGACCTGCAGAACCTGAAGTCGTCCTTCCTGTCCTACGCAGATTCAGCCAACCGTCCTCTACTCCACCGCAAGCATGAGTTTCTCGCGCCGGACGACCCTGATGTACCGAAGTATCAACGTCTTACCGATGCCGAGGTTAGAGCCGGTCTCTACGAGGAACCACACCTCATCGGCAACGAGGAGGGCTGGGAGCGAGCACTTGCCCGCTGCGACCGGGCCCTGCGGGGACACCGGCTCATCCAACGTCCTGGTAGCTGAAGCCCTATGGCCCTCTGCACTCAACGCGTAACACCATCACGTGAATGAGGGCTGGTCGGCCGCGACCGCTGCACCCCCGCTCCTTCCCCTGGCTTTTGCGGCCTCCCCGGACCAAGACAGGTGGACAACCGGGCTTATGTCGGGCGTTCTGTTCACGGTCTACCCCGTGGCAAGCAGATGTGAATGGCCACAATCGCTGGCCACTCGATCGAGCTCAGCGTCACGTCGAAGGATCGCTCCCTCCGTGCCATCTAGTCATCAGGACTCCGTCTGGTCCCACCAGAGCGAGACTTCCGTCGACACTAGCGAGGCCAAGCACGTGGACAGTCAGCGGGAGAACCGAGCTCGTTGAAGTTTCCAGGTCCCAGATCCGTACTATCCCGTTGCTGCTAGTGGCGAGCAGGGTGCGGCCATCGGCCGCGAGAAATGCCACCACTGCAACCACCGCGCCGCTCTGGCCAGGCAGCGGTTCACCGACCTCAGTGCCGGTCAGCGGATCCCAGATGCGCACCAGCCCGTCGCCGCCGCCGGTAGCTAGCAAAGTACGGCCGTCAGGCGCGGGAAACGCCACCAATGCGAAGACCTCGTCCCTGTGACTGGGCAGCGGTTCACCGACCTCAGTGCCGGTCAGCGGATCCCAGATCCGCACCGTCCCATCGCCGCAGCCTGCGGCAAGCAGCGTACGGTCGTCCAAGGCAGGGAAGGCCACCACGGCGAACACCCCGCCGACGTGGCCGGCCAGCGGTCCACCGACCATGATGCCGGTTAGCGGATCCCAGATCCGCACCATCCCGTCCAGGCCACCGGTAGCAAGCAGGGTGCGTCCGTCGGGTGCGGGGAACACCACCATCGCGAACACCCCGTCGACGTGGCCGGCCAGCGGTCCAGCGAAGGGAGCACCAGTCAGCGGATCCCAGATCCGCACCAACCCGTCGCCGCCACCAGTGGCAATGAGGGTATGACCGTTCGGCGCGGGAAACGCCGCCACCACGACCACCCCACCGCTGTGGACGCGCAGCGGTGTACCGTCAGAAATCCCGGTCGCAGAATCCCAGATCCGCACTGTGCCATTGTTACCGCCGGTAGCAAGCAGAGTTCGGCCATCCGGCGCGGGGAACGCCACCACCGTGCCCACCCCTCCGACGTAGCCAGACCCGGGTTCGCCGACTGTGCTGGTCAGCGGATCCCAGATCCGCACCGTCCCGTCGATTCCCCCGGTAGCGATTAGGGTGCGGCTAGCCAGCGCGGGAAACGCCACCACCGTACGCACTCCGCCGGTGTGGCCGCGCAGCGGTTCACCAACCTCAGCACCAGTCACCGGATCCCAGATCCGCACCAACCCGTCGTCACTGCCGGTAGCAAGCAAAGTGCGACCATCCGTCGCAAGAAATACCACCAGCGTACGCACTCCGCCGGTGTGGCCGCGCAGCGGTTCACCAACGTCAGCACCAGTCACCGGATCCCAGATCCGCACCGTCCCGTCGTCGCCACCGGTAGCGAGCAGAGTGCGACCATCCAGCGCGGGAAACGCCACCACCGTAAGCACTCCACGAGTGTGGCCGCGCAGCGGTTCACCAACCTCAGCACCAGTCACCGGATCCCAGATCCGCACCGTCCCGTCGTTGCCGCCCGCAGCGAG
>NZ_JBHUUW010000016.1:34243-141941 GCF_042670825.1 Streptomyces sp. NPDC057137
GAGTGTGGCCGCGCAGCGGTTCACCAACCTCAGCACCAGTCACCGGATCCCAGATCCGCACCGTCCCGTCGTTGCCGCCCGCAGCGAGCAGAGTGCGTCCGTCAGGCGCGGTAAACGCCACCACCGCAAACACGCCACCGATGTGACCACGCAGCGGTTCACCAAAAGCAGTACCAGTCAGAGGATCCCAGATCCGCACCGCACCATCGTCGCCGCCGGCAGCGAGCAGAGTGCGTCCGTCAGGCATGAGGAACGCCACCACCGCACGCACCCCACGAGTGTGACCATGCAGAGTCAGGTGCAGGGGGTTGGTGTTGAGCCGAGCCCAGGTGACTGACCAGGTGGGAAGGGTGTCGTCCGGCTCGCCATGTGACCGGTCGAAAGATCCAGTGGTTTGTGCGGTGGCGACTTCTCGGAGGCCACGGCGATCGCCTTGGCTGTTCGTGACGGCCATATGCTGCGAGGCCACCGCGCCGGCGATGGCTGGCGGGAGGGTAATTCGTCCGAAGGCGTGAGTCATGACCTGGCTGGTGATGCTAGTGGAATCAAGGCGGTCCAGCACACGGGTGCGTTGTGCGAGATATTCCCATGCCGGAAGTTTTCCTTGAGCCGCGTGAGCGGGTAGATGATAGATGACATAGGGGTTGAGTTCCGCTTTGGGCAGGCGAAAGTCACCATCGACGGTCAGGGCTTCCGTGATTTGTTGGTGGAGGTGCTCACGCTTCTCTCCAGCTGAGTTGAAGTGCTCAATAAAGGTTCGGTGGGCGAGCCGGTAGACGGTCTGCCCAGCCTCGGCGTCAAGCATGAGATAGGGCGCCGCATCTGCGGTCAAGTCATGAATTACCTCGTCGTTGATCGTCACGCCCATAGGAGCCACAGCAGCGGCGACCGTCGCCCAGATTCCGTCCCGGAGTGACAGCCCACGTCCTTGCGCGAGCGCCAAGGCATGGAGCAGGGGTCGAAAGGCTGGGTTACGCATCGAGAGCCTTTGTGCCGCGCGAGCAAAGAGATGTCTGTGGCTGCTATTGCGCAGGGATGTCAAGTCGTCGAGGAGGTCCGAGTCGTGGATAACCTCGTGTACAGCCAAGCGGGCATAGAGGAATTCCCGGCCACTGTCACCGAGTTCGGATGCTGCCATTGTGATCTGCTGGGATGACGCCGTGAGCCTGCCGAGTTTCTCTGCCGTCTCCAGTTTGCGGCGGACGTAGCGAACCATCGCTAGTGAATCGCGGTTTACGCTCACTACCGACTTTGCGAGGTCGGAGTCCGCGCCGTTCATGTCGAGTGCGTCAAGGAGATCCCCGTCCACTTGCGGCGGGAGATCGGGCCCCTCCTTGGTAGAACGGCGCGTTCCGATTACAACTCGCGTGCCAGGGACTTCGGCGAGACGACGGATGATCTGGTCGGCGATCACCAGCGGCGCGTGGGCCTCGTCAAGCGCGTCCAGCAAAACCCCGAAGGGCAGCGCGCGTTGTGCTAGCCCGCCGAGAAGCCACTCGATCTGCTCGTTCAGAAGCAGATCACGGGGTATCTCCCTGAGTTGAGCAGCGAGCGCGATGCGTGCGATCAGTTCTTGGGGGGTGGCACCGGATAAGTGGATGACAGCGTCGAAAGGATCGCTGGGACAGGGGACGCCCGCTGGAAGCGGTTGGAGGTGGCCGGTGCGGAGGAGGATGCTCCTAAGCTTGGGGCGGGTGTGGAGCAGGATGTGCCCCAAAAGCGCGGACTTACCTGAACCTGCGGTGCCAGTAACCACCAACATTCCGTCGGCACCGGTGTCAAGCCAACGCAGGATGGTGTCGCGCTCCTCCTCGCGCCCCTCGAAATACCAAGCGAGTTCGCCGAGTTCAGCACCCGTTGCCTTGGGGATGAAGTGACGTTGCTCGTCTGGCGGCAGCTGGTCGATGACCGCCTGGATCTCGGCGAGCACGTCGAGCGTTGTGGTGACTGCTCCGGCCGCTGCAGGGACAATCCTATGGAGCAGAGCTCGTCCCATTTTAGTGTGGGGCACGACCGGGCAACCGCGGAGGTTCCGTTGGAGTTCATCGCCGAGAGCCCGTAGATCAATGGTGCTGTCTGCCGCGAAAGTAGTGCCAAGGACAGTCTCCAAGGCGTGCCGGAAGGCACCAAGGTTCGCGTTCCCGTCCTCGGAGGTCGACACGAGCAGGAAGTTGCGCGGACCGTTACCCTTCAGCAACGCACGGGCGCTGAGGAGTTCAATAAAGCGGCCTGACTTGCAGGCATCGATGACCACGATGGCCCATGTTCCTTCTGCATCCGGGTGGTTCTGCCGAGCCGTCAGGTAGCTGAGGAAATCATCCGGTGAGATGCCGCTGTGGATAAGCGGGCGCGGACTGCCAGCGTGGGCGAGGAGGGCCATGTCCTCGCCGTCGCTCTCGCCATGGCTAATCCAGTAGAGGAAGGTGTTGCCATTGCTGGATGGGGTGGCCCATTCGCTCAGACGTTCCTGAACAGCGTCGGCGGTGCGTTCGCTCCCGATGACTTTCCAAGGACTCGGACTGGGCGCAAAGGCGGCGAGGGCCGCAGTGACAGCCTCGACTTCCTCAGCTGTATGCAAGGGCCGGTGGTATTTGTAGTCACTAATGTCGACGGGGAAAAACTCCAGCGGAGGGGGTGTCGGCATCAGGCGGCCTCAGCCCAAGTCCTCTGGCGCGAGGGCCAGGACCAGCTGGGTCACCGGGGCACTGCCGCCAGCGTCCAAGCGCACACGGTACAGGCCTATGTCCGACAGAATGATCTGGGCGGCCAGTTCGCCGTCGCGGCCCGATAGTCGCGGTCGAGCAATCGATCTGCCTGTCGCGACGTCCTCGACGCGACATGTCACCCCCGCCGGCGAGGGTCGACCGGTTACCCGCAGCATCCATGGTTGCTCGGCCATCACTCCCTCCTCAGGCAGGATCAAACCCAGATCGCCACTGCCCATTGGGGCCCCGAGGTGTTCGTCATGCTCGGTCAGCACTGCGTGGACGTAGCGGAGTGCTGTGCTGTTCTTGGCCAGGGCTCCGTGCTGGACTGGCAGATAGGTCGTGGAGTTGGGCGTGCTAGTCGATGCCGCGTCGCGGTAGACGGTGCCGTCGCCTGTTCTGTCTTGCCGGATCGGCACACCGTCGGCGTCCCGCCTCAGCATTCCGTCGCCGTGCGCCCGGAAGGCTTCGTACTGGGCATGGACGATGCCGTTGTCTATACGCAGACTCTGGACCGTGGGCTGGGCGATGCCGATCACAGCCCGGTGCCCAGGCAGTCCCGGGGCAGTCGTGCGGATGCGCTCCTGGAACTCCAGCGCACGGGCCGCCAGTTCCTTACTGCCTCCGATCGCTTCGACGATCTCGGGCGAGAGCCGCGCGATCTCCAATCCCTCGTCGAGGCAACGATAGCTGGGCAACAGGTCATGCACGCCCGGCAACGTGGCCGCCAGTGCCTGCATCCGTCGTGGCGGGAGAGCCGGCAAGGGCTTGGCGCGGTCGCCATTGAGGATGACCACGGCCTGGGCGGCACCGAGGAAGGGCGTGCCTAGGCTGATGACCGCGCGCGTATCAGGGATGAGGTCGGGTTCGCGGGCCAAGGCCGCGCGTGTAAGCAGACCGCCCATCGAGTGCGCCACAAAGACGAGACGAGGGGGACGGTCCTCGCATAGAGCCCGAAGATTCGCGCTTGCCTCGACTTGGAGGCACCACTGCAGAAGATGCTTTCGGGCCGCTGCCGCCAGCAACGCCCCGTTGTGCTCGACTGGCAAGCGCCAGTCATACGGGAAAGCCAGCACCGCTTCCGGGGCGGCAGCGGCCTCCGTAATGGTCCCCAGCAAGTCCGAGTACGGCTCAATTCCCCGCAGGAAGGGGGCCCAGGCAGGCCGGGTCAGCAGGCGAGTGGCGGACACTCTGCCAGTTCTGCCCTCCAGCTCCTCTTCCGTGACATGGAGACCTTGCAGGCCGTCCCCACGCCGCCATGCCCGTTCCAACACCCCGACGTCCAGCCCCCACAGCAGGTTTCCCGTCTTGGCATCTCGTAGTTCACTGCCCATGATTCCAGGGACGACGATCACCGCATCCTGGGTGACGTCTGGACTCACCGACGGCCGCGGGCTCCACACGCGTTCGCTCCCCGACTGGGAACCCTGCCAACTACTCATGGTCAATAACCATATCGACCATGAGTAGCGGGGAGGGTGCGATCGACTGGACTGGGCCAGTGGGGAACCAGCGCAGGACCAACTCGTAGACGCCGAGGCACGGTTCAAGTACCAGGCGTAGCGCCGCAGGATGACGCTTCGCCTTACTTTCGGAAGAGGAACCGATCAGACTGTGCAGCAGGTGTCCCAGGCCACAGTTCGATGTCCGAAGATTTTGCTCGCGATCGGAGTGGCATCCGGCCAGCGAGGCTCAGCCATGGTCGGCCGCTTGGCATCCTCAACCGGCTGGAGTCCGGTCGAACGCCGTTGGTCCTACTCTGGCACGCCTTGCGAGTGAAGCGGCCGTATGACGTGAGCACGGTCACCTGTCATGCGCAGCCATTCAAGTCATGCACCAGTCTGAATCGCAACCGCCGCCACCTTCATCGTCGGGCCACGATTCAGCTTGATCGGCCGGTATAGCGTCCGCGAGGGGCAAGCCGAAGCGGGTGAGGTTGGCCGCGTCCCTGCCGATGGCCTCACGGCGCACGTTCAAGACCGCTTCGAGCTGAACTGACTTGGCGAACAGCTCTGGTTCATTCCTACGTTGCTGCTTCCAGGCTTCGACGGTCCGAAACGGACAGAAGAAGCAAGCACTCTTGGGTGGGACGGGCAGCCCGGCTTCGGCAATTATGTGCTCGCAGTCGGATCTGCGCAGACCGAGATCGAGCAGTGGGTACTCGATCTCCTCGTATGGCTCTTTTCTACGTCTGTTGGCGCGATGAATCTCGTCGAGCGAGATCCCGATGCCGACAGTCGCTGGATCCCGCACGGTAGCTCCGTATTCCCGAAGCCACCGCCCGATGACCTTGATCTTGAAATCTGCTGTACAGGACCTACGGCCCGGCGCCCCATTGGCCATGCGCACGGGGACGGGGATCGAGCGCGTATCCGGACGGTTGAGCCTCTGCCAGAGGGTCTCCGTGGCGCCATCGCGCCGGCGACGATGCAGCTGCTGGAGGTCGAGGCCGGCGCCTACGGCGTATGGCACTGCGACGTCACGGATATACGCCAAGGTCGCGGGGTGCTCGCTATCGTCCCCGACGTTGGCGAACAGGAAAGTCGAGTAGTCAATGTGCCCTTGGGCAGCGAGGACGAGGAGGGCCGTCGACTGAACGCCGCCCCCGAACGAGATGACTCTCAAGTTCTCACGTCCCCGTTTGGGACCCTCTCCATCGGAGGCAGAGGCGACGGATGATCGGTTAGGCGGGCGTTCGCATTGGGGCATGACAGGGAGACTCCGGGGGACGCTTGATCGAAGCACGAGAGACTCTATTGACTCAGACTCCGAGGTCAAGTGTTACTCTCATGATGGCTGAAGCGCCACCCCAACGCGGAAAGGTGTGACCCCGATGGAGGCCGAGCATCGGACGGGAGCGGCTAACCTCAGCGCTTGGGCCGGATCACCACGGACAGCCCCTCCGCGAGCGCCTGGGATACAAACTGCGCAGCTTCCGCCTCTTCACCTGGCTGGAAGGTCTGCGACAGAGGCAACGGCTTGTTCGGCGGCGACGACGGATGCGTCGTCTTACGGCCGCGCGGCTTTTGTGGTGCGTGGCCGCCGGCTCTGACTCGCTCGACATCTTCTGCTCTGACATCACGCCCGCGACGGGCGGCATCGTTCAGGACCGTTTCCAGGAGCCAGAGAGGGGATCCTGACAGTGAAAGGTCAGGCTCGGCAATGGTCTTCCGGTTACGCCAACGAGAGATGGTCTGCTCATCAACATGGCAGACCACAGCGACCTCCTTGATGCCTAGGATCACGGGTAAGCGGGACTTGTCGTCGACCTCGTACCCGTCAGGCTGGCGTTCTCGGTATGCACGCAACCGATCGCTAGTTGCCACGCGGCCCGAGTGTCCGTCGAGACGCAGGACGGTAGCGAGCAACCAGTACGGATTTCCAGAGGCAAGAAGGTCTGGCTCCGGGAGGGTCCCTTCGGTACGCCAGAGCTGCGAGGTCTGCCGCTTGACGTCGTAGAGTGCGGCAATCTCGGTATGGCCGAGCAGGTATGGGGTACGCGCCGCAGCCATGCCCTGCACCCTTTCGATAGTCGCGGCAACCAGTACCAGGCGGGCTAAAGGTAACGCTCCTGGCCCCCAGTATCAGCTGGCCTCGCCGAGATCTGGCACTAACACCTCTTTGGACCCACAGTCGCATCGCCATGGGTACAGGACTGCGTCACATGACCTGTCGACCTTGCCGAATCTCCCACGGGCCGATGGGCACGAGATGGATCTCGTCAAAGTAACGCAGCCACTCGGCGATTGTCTCTGTGAACCTACGGGCCCGCTCCTCCGTGCAACCGACACTGCCCATCAGTTCTCGCTGGACATCGTCCATATTGAGACGTCCCGCCTCAACGAGGCGCTGGACTTCAGGAATAGCCCGGAGTCGGGACAGGACGACATTGCCAAACGCCTGCTCACCCAACCCTGGAGCCACGTCGAGGGCCGCGAGATCCCGAAGGATCCCGGCAAGTACATCGCGGCCAATCTTGCCGTGTCGTCCGTTGTACACGCCATAAAGCCTTGTCGGATTTCTGGTCTCTGGCAGCCATGGAATCGGGCGTTCGTCATGGCCAGCGACGAGCACTCGCGGAGCTTCCTCGTCTGCTTGGAAGAGGTCAGCCTGTTTCCTGATCTGATGCGCAAGGTCTATCGTACCGGGGACCCCCGTGTCCTTGATAACACGGAGCAAACGCTGCACTTCGGGGTGCGCCGTACTGGTTTCGATCAACAGCTCGATGTTCGAGTCGGGAATAAGGCCTGTGGCCTTACCCGTGAGGTTCGCCGACCCAATCAGGCATACATCATCAGCAGCGTAGAGCTTGGCGTGCAAGTTGTGACACAACGCGATGGAAACGCGTCCGTCGGCCGCTGCCAGGTCTGCGATTTCCGGATCCGAGACACCTGCAGCGACTTCGGCGACCGACCAGCGAGTGACACACTGAATGTCCTGTACGTGGCTTGGGATAGCAGCGAGGGCAGCCTCAAAAACGCCCTTCTTTATAAATGGGGCAGCCAGGACGACCCGCTGAGTCGCACAGGCAAGCACCTGCTCGATCTGCCGCCAGATGTGGTCCTCCCTCACTCTTCGTCCTCGTCGTCTGCGTCACTGGCGCCGAGGAACTCACTGGCGATTCGACCCCAGTCCTGGCGCATCTGCTTGGCACGCTTGCGAGGCAGTTCCGGCTGTTCGTCCTCGAAGCGCGCCCAGGAAAAGAGAAGGAGCTTGAAAGCGCTGGCTGCGCTGGCGAGACGCTCGGCGAGCTGCTCTCGCGTGGCACCCTCGATGTCGGAGTCGAGCACCGCGATCAAGTCGCTGTAGACAGCGTGGTCCATGTTCAGGGCAACCTGCAGCACACCCGGGATGTACTCGACGTTGAAGAATGACGGAGAGTCAGGGTTCCGGCTGGTGATCAAGCGAACGTGTTTGCCTTGCGACATGGTCTCTTCGGTGATCCGCCTTGCGTCCACCGGAGTGTAATGATGTGTCTCCACAAGGCTTTTAAGCTGCAGCTCCTTGCTCTCCTCCGTGGTGATCTCTTCGGAGAGCTTGGTCGTCAGACTCGGCTGAGTCTCACGACTGCGGCGCTTGACCGCTTCTTCAACCTTGCTTTCAACCGCTTCATGCCGTTTGCGGCTTGTACCTGTCCCGAGGGTCTGTACATCCAAGTCTGATCGGAGTTTCCCGATCAGCTTCTCCCGAATATGGTAGACGATCTCGATGAGAGGAAGCCGTGGATTTCCCTCATCCCGCAGCTGCTCGCGGAACTCTTCCCAGGATAGTCCTGCAGCATCATCTCTCCAATTAAAGTTCGCCAGGCTGGAGAAGGTAGTGGCTGCCTGCTTGTTGTTGGTAACGCCGAAGACCTCGTCGAGGGCCGGAGGAAAATCGATTTCGATGCCCCACCATCGCTCAACCGGGCTAGAAGGGTTGACCCAGCCCGTGTCGAGGTCAAGTTCCCGGTCGGCACGGATCAGCGAAATACCGAGGTTCCTTCTCGCGTGCCTGCCCCAAGGCGTGTCACCAGGATTGAGACTCGACGAGATGGTGGTGGGCCACCGGGCACCCTCAACGTCGGGCCGACGCGCGGCATCTACCGCAATGGAGGAACGGACGAGGACGGGGTAATCCTTGCCGTCTGGAGCTCGAACCCAAAACCGTTCGACGCCGATCTCGCCAGCGTTCCCCCCTCCGTGGGCGCGGAACATCGGTCGCACGTCGAAGGGTTCGGGTGTTGCGCTCGGGGTCATTAGGTACAGCGGGTCGTTGATCCTCGCATACCGGCAGCCCGGCAGCTGAGCCCAACCTCGGGCGGGGACGAGCTTGATGCGCGTCCCCTTCGCGATCAGACGCCGGTAGATGCGTCCGATCAAGGCCTCCGTGTTGTTGAGCGTCGTTTCAGCGCCCCGCCACTGCACCCGCTCCAGCTCGCTCCACTGCACGAGGGTTCCGGTAGGGCCGAGACCCTCAGCCAGCGCCTGCCATTCGTCTGGGAGACTATCGGGCTTGGGTTCGGGTACCTCTTCAAGGCCCCCCGTGGCAATTTGCTTGAGGTCGAGATAGGTACGGAGTGCGTTATCGGGACCGTTCGTCCATGACCAGACATCAACCCGATCACACTGAGAGATGCTGGAGTTGGGCAGCCCGACGCCAAAACGCCCTATCCCGTTGCGACCCTGGCGGGTGCCAGCGCCAATACGCAGGGAGTGCCGAAGCGTCTCCGCGCCCATACCGCTGCCGTTGTCCAGAACAGCGATCTTCTCGATACGATGCCGCCCCCTCAATCCGGGCCGGTCGACGGCCTCCACGGCAAACAGCTCGACAAGTTCGGCGCCGGCCTCGATTCCGTTGTCGATCAATTCGGCGATGGCATGAGCCGTCGACTTATAGCCGCTGTCCTGCAGTGCCTTGACCGTTAGATCCGGCGTCACGATCGAGTACTTGGATGTCATGGGGCCTTCCACACGTCTTCCCAGTTGGTGAATGCGTCTGCCACGTCTCCGAAGCCCGGGAGTGTGGGATCAACAACGGTCACTACGTCGCAAGTCGGGGTGCCGCCGGCTTTGGGCCCGCGGATGACCCGTCCGACCATCTGGCTGTAGAGCACGAGGGAACGGGTGGGTCGTGCAATGACAGCAGCACTCGCCGCCGGAGCGTCGAATCCAGTTGTGAGAACACCGTAGTTGGACAAGACCATCGGCCGAGTACCGGTGCCCTTGAAACGGTTGATGACCCGATCGCGGTGCCGTGGTGAGGATTCGGCGGTGACCTGTTCGGCGTCGAGTCCGAATACGGACAGGATGGCGACCAGCAGTCGGCTGTGTTCGACGGAGGCGGCGAACAGCAGGATCCGGCGGTGATGCTGGCTCAGGTCGAGGATGGTGCTTACCACCTGCAGGTTCCACTGCACGTTGTCGGCGAGCCGCCCGATCAAAGCTTCGGGGATATCAAAGGATGCGGCCAGTGCCTGCTTGTCCCGCGTACTGAGCTGCATGCCGGAATCGGCAGCCACGGTGCGGAAGTCCGGCCGTGCGAGGTACCCCTGCTCAATGAGGGCGGTAACAGGGTTGTCGTAGCCGTCGATCTCCAGCATCACCTTCTGGCGTGCGAAGAAATCGGACAGCTTCTCGTCTTCGGAAATGTTGGCCCAGGTGCGGCCCGGGGTGGCTGTCAATCCCATCAAGCTAGCGTCGCTTCGTAGCGTGAGCGAATCGACAATCCTGCGGTAGGTAGGGGCGATGGCCTGATGGGCCTCATCGAAGACCGTGAGCGTGGCGGTTAGGGCTAGCCGGTCCAGGAAGGTTGGATCAGCCTTGGCGGCTGCGATGGCCTTGTCGAGACCGAGCACAACGATCCCGTCCTTCACGCCACCGAGATCGGTGGGGGCATCGCCCCACATCCGAAGGACGGTGATTTCACGGTTGCCGAGGGCGCCCCACGCCCGCTCGAATTCCAAGGCGGCCTGCTCCAGAAGCTCTCGGCCACGAGCCAGCCACACTACGACGGTCGGCTCACCATGTCGCAAATGGTCGCAGATAAGGTTCATGCCGGTGCGGGTCTTCCCGACGCCAGTCGGCAAATGCAGCACGGCCCGGCGTTCCCCGGAGTACAGCAGTCGCCGCACCTTGCTGGCAGCGAGCCGTTGGTGGGGGAACATCGCGTAGGCGGGCTGACTGCTGCTGCGGAAGGACACGGGGGCTTCGGGCGCCCTGTCGACGACCAGGCCGAGGAAGCCGAGGAGCGTACGGCGCTGTTCAAGCGACCACGGTTGCCCCTCAAGGAAGGTGCCCAGTTTCTCTGTACCTTCGAAACCGAGCCGGCCAGCGAGTTCGGCCCGCTTGGCATCGGGCATCAATTGCAGGAGCTGCGCTCTCTCCTCAGGGTTGCTGATCAGCTGTTCTGGCGACACGGCCGAGGCTGCAACCTTGCGGAGAGTCTCCTCGGTCCCGTTCCCGCCATGAAGCAGATCGAGCAGCTCGCAGGCGTGCTCACCGAGCAGTCTCCTCACATAGGCCACGGGAGCTGCGTCGAGGAGCGACTGAAACGCGATACCCGGAGAGCCGGTCATGGTGTTCCCTGACTCGTGCCTGCCTGACGAACGCCCGGAATTTCCCGCAACCTTGGTCCCTTGTCTCTGCGTGCGTCACATCACAGCGCGTAAGTGCGCCACGACCTGCACACAAACCCTAGTAGGGACCACGGACACTCGCAGGACCCTCGACGGAATCGGCAGCAGGGGCTCTCACCAGCCTAGGCGATCTGACCATCGGAGAACTCAACTCCATCTTCCCGGCGCCCGCTTCAGCTGTGGAGATCAGCCCCCACCCATGCGAACATTAGTTCTCAAGAGTGCACGCGACACGGGCACCGAACTGCACAAACCTGACCGGTTACCACGCCTGCATCCTCGCCCGGCTAGGATCTCGATGTACTACTGGTGGAATCCGTCGCACCAGACGACGACTTCCCCCAGCTCGGCGAACAGAGCGTTGCAAGGCGGGGTGGAACATGACAGAACAGGATCTTGATTCAGATCTGGCATACCTGGACTACAACGCGACCGCGCCGACACGACCCGAGGCCGTCGCGGCCACTCTTGACGCCATGCGCACCGTGGGAAACGCCTCAAGCACACACCGCTCAGGGCGCGATGCGGCACTGCGCGTCGATGTGGCCCGTCGTCAGGTGGCCGATCTACTCAACTGCTCTCCCGGAGAGATCGTCTTCACCTCCGGGGCCACCGAGGCGAACAATCTCGCCCTACGGGCAGCGTTCAGTGCGGGCGGGGCCCTCGTGACGAGCACGGTCGAACACCCCGCAGTACTGGAAACCGCAAGGGCCCTGACAAGCGACGCCCCCGAGTCCCTCGTGCTGCTATCGGTCGACGACGACGGCCTGGTGGATCTGGACGGCCTCCACCTCGCGCTCACCGCAAGTAGCGTAGCGATCGTTTCGTTGATGGCCGCCAACAACGAAACGGGCGTCCTGACGGACCTCGCCCCGATCGTCAAAGCTGCTCATGCGGCCGGCGCCCTGGTTCATACCGACGCGACTCAGATGGTCGGCAGGTTGCCCATCGACCTGCTGGAGAACGATGTGGATCTGCTGTCGCTGTCAGCTCACAAGTTCGGGGGGCCGCAGGGCGTCGGTGCGCTGTTTGTTCGCCGTGGCATTGCCCTGCCGTACCGCCCACTGATCTTCGGCGGCGGACAAGAGCGCGGCTGGCGGGCCGGAACCCTAAATGTCGCCGGTATCGCGGGTGCGGGTGCAGCAGCAGAAGCCTCCCGCCGCGACCTGATCAGCGATGGAACTCGAATCGCACAATTGCGTGACTCCCTGGAACGTGCGCTCGTTGAGCAGGTCGGCGATTGCCGGATCAACGGCGCCATCGGTCAACGCCTTCCTGGGGTTACGAGCATCACCTTCCACGGCGCACCGGCTGATGCAGTGCTCGCTGCCATGCCGGACGTGGCGGCCTCGGAGGGGAGCGCGTGCGCGGCCGGAGCGCCAACTCCCAGCCATGTACTCCTGGGTATGGGGCGCAGTCGGGAAGAAGCGGACTCCACGGTGCGGTTGTCCCTGGGGTACGCCACCACGGAGCACGATGTGGATCGGGCGGTGCCCTCCATCGTCCAGGCTGTACGGAAGGTGCGAAAGCTCCTGTCAGTCCCACTCTGATTTTACGCATGAGCCTTGAAATTCACCGAAAACTGAACGGACACGGAGAAATCCCGTATGTCAGATACTCGGCTCGCGGAAGCCGCTCACTCTTCCTTCGCGCGCCATGAGACGTTCGCGCCACGCTTTGGGTGGCTCCACAAGGCGTACATGCAGGTGAAGGACAACCCGGAGACGTTCCTCGCGGATGACGCTCCAGTGCAGCTCGGCGTCGGCAAGAACATGGTCTATTCCATGCGCTACTGGTCCCGGGCGTTCAAGCTCACCCGCGAGCATTACGGCGACGACACCAATTCGCGCGCCATGTTGTCGTTCCCGACGTGGGAGGCGCGGTGGCTGCTCGACGAAAAGGGAGCCGACCCCTATCTGGAAGAAACCGGTAGCCTGTGGTTGCTGCACTGGTGGCTCCTCTGCTCCCGGCCGGGTGCCAAGAGCTGGGCTCCGGCTTGGTATGTCGCTTTCCAGATCGCGCCGTTCTCCCGGTTCACAGCGGAGGATCTGACACAGCTGATCGTGCGTCACGTCAACCTGTCCTTCCCTGAAGGGCCGGTGGAAGCCTCCATCGCCAAGGACGTCGACTGCATCACCAAGATGTACGCCCCCGCGCCCCGGGGGAAGATCGGTGCCCCAGGCGCGCTTGAGGACTTGCTCGCCTGCCCCTTCCGTGAACTCGGGCTACTGGAGCAGGTTGGGCAGCGGGGCAAGATGGAATGGCAGTTCACCACCGGTGTTCGCACCTCTTTGCCAGCCCGGATCGTGGCGTACGCCTGCCTTGACTACGCGGCCCGCACGACCCGCGGTGCTGGCTCCATCTCGCTCGCCCGCCTCGCCAACGAACACGGGGGTCCCGGCCGCGCGTTCCGTATCCGCGAACCGGATATCGCCGCCGCCCTAGAGAAAGTCTCCGGTGATCACCCGGGGCTGCAGATCGTCCAGACGATCGGGCAGCAAAGCCTCGCGTTCTCTTCTGATCCGTTCGAGTTGGCCTGGGACGTCTTGGACGATCAGTACGACAGGGTCCGGTCACGGCCGGGGTTCCCCACCCGCGAGGAGTGGGCACGCGAGTACCCCAAGCTCGCGGACGCCGAGAAGCGCGAGCGAAAGAACCAGGACGCCGTCGAGCCACAGCTCGCCCTGACTGAGGAGAACGTGTGACCACCGCGACCCCCACGCGGCGCAGTGCCGCCGGCAAGACCCCTGGTGGCCCGCAGTTCCCCACTGGCATCGCCTTGGTCGGCTCTCAGATGCGCTCGACCAATCTGGAACGCGACGTCCAGACCGAGCTGCACTCTCTCTACATCGGCACGCGTGCAGTCGACGTGCTCGAACGCGTTACGAGTTCCCTCGGTAATTTGCGCCGTCCCCGGTCCTGGTCCTTCACCGGACCCTACGGTTCCGGCAAGTCCACCCTGACCAACCTCATCGATGCACTCCTTGGCCATGACAAGGTCCGCCGTACCGAAGCGGAGTCCCTGCTCGGCGCCACCAGCCCCAGCCTCGCCAAGCGTCTGCCCGCCGGCCGGGAGCAGCTCGCCCCGGCCGGCTTCCTCGGCGCCGTCGCCACAGCCCGCCGCGAGCCGCTCGTCGCGACGCTGACGCGGGCTCTCCACACCGCTGCCCAACGCCGCTGGAAGACCCGCCCGCCCAAGGCAGTCGCTGCAGCCCTTGCCGCCTGCACCGACCCCGCAACGACGTCGCCGCAGGACATCCTGAACGCCGTCGAGGCCCTGTGCGCGCTGCAGCCGCTGCTGCTGGTCATCGACGAGTTCGGCAAGACCCTTGAGCACCTTGCCGGACACAGCGAGTTCGCCAGCACCAAGGACGACCTGTTCCTGTTGCAGGAACTCGCCGAGAAGAGCGCCGGCGATCAAGGTCTGCCGCTGTTCATGATGACGCTGCAGCACATGTCGTTCATGGACTACGCCGCCCGCTCCAGCGAACTGCAGACCCGCGAGTGGGCTAAGATCCAGGGCCGGTTCGAGGACATCACCTTCACCCCGCACATTGGCGACGCCGTCCAGCTGATGCGCCGCCGGCTCGACCAGTCTGCTGCTCCCGAGTCCGGCCAGAAGCTGATCCGGGCCCAGGCCGAGGCTGCCGAGAAGGCCTGGGAACATCACGGCCTCAACACTGTCGTTGGCCTCAAGGCCCAAGACTTTGCGGACCTCTACCCGCTGCACCCGCTGACCGCGGTCGCGGCCCCTCTCCTCGCGGCTCAGATCGGTCAGCACGACCGCAGCCTGACGAACTTCCTCAACAGCGACGAGCCCAACACGGTCCGCCGCTCGCTGGACCTGTTCTCGCTCGCCGAACCGCGCCGGGCCAGCACCATCCAGTTGCCGCAGCTGTACGACTTCTTCCTCGACTCCGGCCGTACTTCCCTCCTGGCCTCCACCAACGCAGGCCGCTGGATCGAAATCGAAGCCAGGGTCACCGAGGCAAACGGACTGCCCACGGCCGATCAGAACCTGCTGCGCACCATCGGCATGCTGAATCTGATCGACTCGGACGGTGCTCTGCGAGCGACTGCCGCCATGATCTACTTTGCGCTGCACGAGCCGTCCGACGGGGCGGACGCAAAGGCTTTCGCCGCCCTTGAGGAGCAGTTGCAGAGCCTGGTGGATCGGGGCTTCCTGGTCCACCGCAAGTTCAACGGTGAGTACAGGGCGTGGCTCGGCACGGACGTCGACATCGACGGTCGTCTGAAGGACATCACCAACCATCTCGACAACACGTACGTCATCCAAAGGCTCGGCGAGTATCTTCCGCAGGCGCTGACCGCCGGCCGCCACAGCCAGGTCACCGGGATGATGCGCGCCCTGTTCACCCGCGTCACCGGCCCTGAGACCAAAAGCGTCAAGGGCCCTGACGAGCTCAATGACCACGCTGACGGACTACTCGTCTTCCACCTCGGCACGACCGAAGACCGGCCCGTGGTCAAGTCCTCGCTGCCGGTGGTGCTCGGCGTCACCGAGGAACCAGAACTCGTCGTAAGCGCTGCGACGTACCTCGTAGCCCTCCAGGAGCTGCTGCTCGACAAGTCGTTGGACCCAGTGGCACTGCGTGAGATCAGGGAACGCACAACAGGGGCCAAGCGCGAGCTGCTGGAACTGCTCGATGCGGCCTTCTACCCGCAGACCCAGCGTGCGACCTGGCGGCTGTGGCGCTCGGGGATCTCTGCCGACGACAACGAAGGTGAGGTGATCGAGGGCCGCAGCCTCAGCGGCCTGGCCTCAATCGCCTGCGACCGCGTTTTCTCAGCCACCCCGCACATCCGCAATGAGATGCTCGGTCGCCACGAACTCACCAGCCAGGGCGCCAAGGCCCGCCGCGAACTACTCACCGCGATGCTGCTGAAGTCCGGTGAACGCTATCTCGGTATCGCCAAGCACCCAGCCGAGCGTGCCATGTACAGCGGGGCCCTGGAGTACATGGGCCTGCACCGGGAGAACACGGGCACCCCCGCCGACGACTCCTCCACCTCCTTGTTCCCTTACGGCTTCTCCCGTCCTGGCGACTCCCACCCACACACCCTCGCGGTCTGGGAGGCTCTGGAGGCGTCACTCACCGCAGCGAACAAGCGCACCAATCTCGACGAGATCTTCCGCGCCCTAATGGTGCCGCCCTACGGCGTCAAGGCCGGCGCAGTGCCGCTGTTGGTGGTCACTGCACTGATCCTGCGCAGCCAGGACGTAGCGCTGTTCGAGGAGGGTACATACCTGCCCCGGCTTACACCCGACATCGTCGAGCGCATGCTCAAGGCATCGAAGCGCTTCTCCGTAAAGTCCACGCCGCTCGGCGACGGCCTGCGCCAGAGCGTCGTAAAGAACCTGTCCCTTGCGCTGAAGGTGGACTCTCCACGCTCTCAGGCTCTCCGCAATCCAGCATTGCTCGCGGTGACCCGAGCGCTGATGGAGCGGGTGATGGTCCTGACGCCCTACGCCCGCCGCACCAAGCGCATCAGCCAGGACGCCATCGCTGTCCGAACCGTCCTGCTCACAGCTCAGGACCCGGACGACTTGCTCTTCCACACGCTGCCGCAGGCCTTGGGGCTCGACCCGATCAATCCTGAGGCCCGGATCAGCAGCAGTGGCAACAAGGGATACGCGGAACGGCTCGCTGCCGCAGCGGAGGAACTCTCCGGGGCGGAGAGGGCACTGCGTGCCGAGGTCGTCGAGACCATCAGCCGCGAGTTCCGCGTCCCCTCCTCGCTGCCGAAGCTTCGCCGTGAGCTTGCCGCACGGCTCAAGGGCTTCGCCGGCGTCTCCCTGAGCCTGGAATTGCGGGGCTTCGTCTCCATCGCGCTCAACGAGTACCTGTCGGACGATGACTGGATCGATCCACTGATCGTCCGGCTGTCGAACTCAGCCCTCGGCGACTGGTCCGACAACGATGCTGTTGTCTTCTCCCGACGCGTCAAGGAGATGGCTTCCGCCCTCGACCGGGTCAGCCACCTCTACGAGAACCGCGAACAGAACACCGACCAGACCGAGAACCTCCAGGCACGGCTTCTCACTCTGACGGACAACGACGGCGTCGAACAGCGGACGCTGATCTACGTCCCGGAGCAGTCCCGGCAGGAGGCCGAAAGTCTCGCTGTCAGTGTCCTGGAGCAAGCTAGGAACATGCTCGGTCCGGACGGCGCCCGCATTCTGCTTGCCGCCCTCGCCCAGCGCGTAACCGAGCCCGCTACCAACACCGAAGCCGAGAGGACGGAGTGACCATGACCGACGACACCACTCCCAAGAAGAAGGTCCGGCACGTCCTAGGCCTGTCCGGCGGCAAAGACTCCTCCGCATTGGCGATCTACATGCGTGACCGAGTGCCGGAGATGGAGTACTTCTTCTGCGACACCGGAGCCGAACTGCCGGAGACCTACGAGTATCTCAACAAGCTTGAGGCAGCGGTCGGCAAGCCCATCACGAGGCTGAACACGGACCGGGACTTCGACCACTGGTTGGAGGTCTACCAGGGCACACTGCCGAGCCCCCAGATGCGCTGGTGCACCAAGAACCTGAAGATCAAGCCACTGGAAGAGTGGGTCGGCGAGGACGAGGTGATCTCCTACGTCGCCATCCGCGCGGACGAGAACAGGCTCGGCTACGTCAGTACCAAGCCCAACATCACCGCGGTCTTTCCTTTCCGCGAGGACGGCATCGACCGCGAGGGCGTCGGTCGCATCCTCGACGAGGCTGGTACCGGTCTGCCGGGCTACTACGAGTGGCGCACCCGCTCCGGCTGCTACTTCTGCTTCTTCCAGCGCAAGCACGAGTGGGTCGGGCTGAAGGATCGTCACCCCGAGCTGTTCGACAAGGCCGTGGCGTACGAGGAGAAAATCCGGCACCAAGGGACCGCCATGCAGGGGCGCGACTACACCTGGTCACAGGGAGAGTCCCTGCACCAGCTGATAGAGCGTCGGGAGGACATCGAAGCGAAGCATCAGGATGCGCTCGATCGTGCTGCGAAGCGCGTGAAGCCGAACCGGCCGCTGCTGGAGGTCCTGTCCGACGCCCTGGATTCGGAGGACGACGAGGCCGGCTGCTCGGTCTGTCATCTCTGATTGACCCCAAGTTTCCTAGTAGGCCCCGATGGTGACGGTTGATCACTATCGGGGCCTACTTTCTTCTCATCGCACCGACTGTCAGTGCCGCGTGTAAGGATGTTCCTTCATCTACCGCCGCTGCAGCCGGAGTGCATTGAGGATGGCGACACCAGACACCCACGAGCGCTCCGTCATCCGCCACCGCGCTGAAGCCAGCCCTTCGCTGGACATCCGACTCGGCATCGCTCCCATGCTCGATGTCCCGGCCCACAAAGTCCTGCAGGACGACCTGGAGGAGCATGCCTCCCTCTGGGAACACGCCCTCGCGGTCGAAAGCCTCGGCAGCGCACTACCTGACGAGGCCGGGCTATACATGTTCGTCTGGCGCCCATCGATCAGGCTCGCGATGGCTGACGACTCCTGGAGCAGCTTCCACCAAGTTCTCTACATAGGGCAGGCAGGTGGATCAGGCCAACGCGGCAACACGCTCCGAAACAGGTACAAGGACTACAAGAAGCACCTTCGAGGCAACCCCGAGCACCTCTGGACCGAGGAGCCTCCAACCACCCGGTCCGGCCGACTCACGCACTACCTTGCCCTTCGCCCGCTGGAGTTCTGGTTCGCCACAGTTGAAGACCGCGCCAAGATCAAGAACCTAGAGGCCCGATTGATCAACTTGTACAACCCGCCCCTCAACAACCAGAACCGGCCGAAGCTTCGTGGCCGGCTCAGCAGCATCCCCCAACCTGCCCTGCGCGACAGCTGACTTCAGCATCCCGACATCGAGGAAGACATGGCATCCAAGACCTTCGTCCCCGCCTTCAAGGCCCAGGTGGGCAACTGGACCTACTACTCCTGCCTGATGAGCTACGCGCAGGTGGCACGCGAGATCAACTTCGCGCATGAACTCGGGGGAAACCAGGACCTCGGCACCATGATCCAGCGAGGCGTCGGAACCCGCACAGCGCAGATCACCGATTACTTGCTGAGCAACGAGAACCGTTTCCTCGGAGCCATCATCATCGCGGTCTGGGGCGGGGACCCCAACTACCTTGAAGTAACGATGGACACGGACGATGCGAACCAGGCAGTTCTTGCCGGCCTCGACCGCAACTTCGGCGTCCTCACTTTCGACGGAACGCAGCAGTTCTTCGCCCTCGACGGTCAGCACCGGCTCAAGGCGATCAAGGACGCGATCAAGCGTGACCCCGACTTGGGCGGGGAGGACATCAATGTCATCGTCGTACCCCACTTCGACACCCCGGACGGACGTCGACGCACCAGGCGGTTGTTCACCAACATCAACCGCAACGCCAAGAGCACCAACGCGCAGGAGAACATCGCGCTCGACGAGGACGACAGCTTCGCCATTCTCACCCGCCGCCTGCTCGATGATCACCCCTTCCTGAGCCGGGACAAGGTCGTCCTCGTGTTCAGCAAGGTCGGTCAGGATGGCGAACTGGTCCTCGCCCAACGCTCGATCACCGCCACCAGCCCATCCTGGAGCACGATCGGTGTGCTCTACGATGTCGTCAAGGAGATCGGTTTCGACCTCCCGTGCACCGCGGAGCAGTCGACGCAACGGGCCACGGACGATCTCCTCGACCAGAGCTACGATCTCCTCGCGACACGCATCCAGGATCTCCTTGATGCCTGCGGGAACCTGCGCCAGCGCTACCTCACCGCCCAGGCCCCCAAGGACGTGCGCGCACCGAAGGGCCGCGATGGTGCAGGGCACCCGTTCATGCGGCCGGCGGTACAGGTACAGGTTGCTCGGGCCGTGCGGCACATCCTGGAGCAGGAAACGCTGGAGTGGGAAGAGCTGATGAAGCGCCTCTCAGCTCTCGACTGGAAGATGTCAGCAGCGCCCTTCTCATCCATGTGGATCGAGACTCCCGAGGGCAAGCAGCAGGGCAAGATGGCCAGCGGCAAGGACCACACCCAACTACTCCACGACCTGCTTCTCGTCCACCTCGCCCCGCGCACAAAGGTACAGATCAGCAGGGCACTTCGTTCCTACTCCGACCTCATGAAGACCAAGTACCCGGTCTCGGTGGAGTCGTTGACTGCCCTTCTTCCGATCGACGCTGACTGAGCCAACCAGCACCTCAAGTGGCCTCCGGTGAACGGGCTCACTAGTACAGGACTTTGCTGTTCTTCCTGGCAGGATCGATCTGGGCGAGCGTTGCGGTCTGATGGCAGCACACGCGGCGTGGTCTTCGTGGACCGCCCCTCCAGCAGTGTTTAACCGCTACGGATAGCGACACCAGTGGGGCAGGCTGCCACGTGCACTTTTGCCGCAGCCCCAGAACACCCGCTAGCTGCTTTCGATTGCATCTCCTGTAGTGATCACGGGAGGGGGCGCTGATGACCGACCTGAAACTGTTCCGGGTGGATGCCAATGGCCGGGACATCGAGCTGCAGGGCTCGACGGTGGCGCTGGAGGTGGAGCTGCAGCGCCGAATCGAGGCAGGGCTGGAGTCGATGCTCGGCATCCGCTTCCTGGCGTCGGAGTACACGACGGGTCCATGGCACCGAGGCCGGATCGACACATTGGGACTCGACGAGAACAACATGCCCGTCGTGATCGAATACAAAAAAGGCTCCGAGACCGGGGTCATATCGCAGGCCGTCTCCTACCTGTCGTGGCTGGATTCGGCACGTCACGAGTTCGAGGCCTTGGTCAAGGAGAAGCTGGGCACCGAGGCGGCCGAAGCGATCGACTGGCGGAGCCCGCGGCTGGTTTGCATCGCGTCCGGCTTCTCGCACCACGACCGGGTCGCGGTGCACCGTCTGCACGAGCGGATCGACTTGGTGCGCTACCGCATCTTCGACGGCCAGCTGCTAAGCCTGCTGCTGATCGAGTCCACGCCTGGTTCGCCTCGCCCCGCTCCAACTCGGCGGCAGCAGCGGAAGCGGGAAGAGGCAGCCAGCGCCGACGGGGGTAGCGGGAAGCCCTCGGTCCAGGAGCGCCCAAGCGTTGCTCCTGCTTGCCTGCAGGACCTGTACGTCGAGTTGGACGAGGCTCTCACCGCTTGGGACGAGGTCTAGGTGGCTCTACTCAGGCACTACATCGCCTATCGGCGGATGGTGAACCTCGCCTCGGTGATCTTCCGTCCGAAGCACGAGGTGATCCTGGTTTACCTCCGACTCGAACCGGACACGGCCTCGTTGGAGGAGGGCTTCTCCCGCGACATGCGTGGCATCGGCCACCTCGGGACGGACGACCTGGAGGTCCGTATCTCTTCGGCGGCTGACCTGGAGAAGGCTGGGCCACTGATCAAGCGGGCGTTCGAGGCAGCCTGACGTAAGCGGAAGGGCGGCTGGTACATCGATGTCTCGATGTACCAGCCGCCCTTTTGCGTCTGCGGACCGCCGGTCCCGGCCTGTTGGTCTCATGCTCAGGCCTCCGGCCCCACCCGACGCCAGGTGGCGCCGTAGACCGCCTTCGAGAGCGCCCTGCTGCTCACACCAATCACACGCGCAAGATGATCCACTGAAGCGCCGTTTCGCACCTGCCGCCGGGCATCACGCACCCGTTCTTCCCCTCCTTCCGCATGCAACGCAAGGTATCGGCGAGCACGACGGATGTTCCTACTGTAAGAGCGCCTTGATCGTGGCTCCGGGCTGCTGCTTAAGCATTCGACCCCTGATCGACTCCCCACGACAGCGGGCTCCACAGCACTGTCGCGGTCGGTTTGAAGCACAAGGAACCTGCCGACCCTCCTGGGCGGCGGGGCCTTGGCGAGGCGGGCAGATCGCGCCCTTGCCCTTGAGAAGCTGGATGCTCTCCTCCTGGACGTCACGGGTGAAGCCCCCCGACGCCGGCACCTAAGCGTAAAACGTTCACGCCCGGTCCCTCTGCGGTAATGAGGCTCTTCGCAGTGAGGGTGCAGTCGGGCTGCGCACGTGGCTGACGTTCGACGCTCGCTCAGCCTTCCTCGTCGCGTTCCTCCTCGTCCTCGCGCCGACGGCGCACTCGCTCAATGATCCCGCTGGAGAGCTTGCCCTTTGCCGAGTTGGCCCGGTCGAGGGTCTCGTTGCCGAGGCTTCTGGCGGCGCCGACGCCCTTCGCTCCTGTCTCAAGCGCCTTGTCCCTCACCTCTGCCACCGCGACCGCCCACCGTCTCGTCTCCGACGGCCGACGACCGGAATCGATCCCGAGCCGCTCGTGAAAGTCATCGACGCCGGTCACGACATGGTTGCTCGACTGGACCACAGCCGGGGACTTGGTCGGGTGCAGCAGCACCTTCTCGTTGGCCGCGCTGGCGGCTGCGTTCATCCGGGCCACCAGACGCTCGGTACTCCGCGAGATGAGATCCAGCCGCTTCTGCCGGGCAATCCGAATGCCGAGGCGATGCCGGTCCAACTCCTCCGGAGCCGCGTCCAGCACCCGGTCGAGTTCGAGCACGGCGATCGCGTCCTGCAACTGGAAGCAACAAGCCAGAACAGCGAGCCACTCCTGAGCCTTGGACTCGGCTTCCTTGGCCGCCTCGGCGAGATCACCGATCTTCGCCTTGCGCTCCATCTTCTCCGCAAGTGCGTCGAGTCGACGCAACGCGTACACCTGGGTCGTCGCAATCGTCCCCGGCGCGGCCTGCACCTTCGACCACGTGATCTCGGAAACCCGGCCCACCTGCTCCCGGATGGTCATGGCTTCCTCGATCACGAGCTCAGCTCCGATCATGTCCGACAACGCCGCGTCCTCCTGAGCGCGGAGCACGTCGTCGACCTTCTCGTCGATCGTGGCGAGATAATCGGTGATCTCGTCCATGGTCTGCTGCATCGCGAGCTGCGCCATGATCCCCGCAGCCTGAGCGAGAACCGCGGGGTTACCCAGAAACGATCGGGGGCCGCTCGCGAATTCGACAAATCCCCTGGCCTGGCCCTTGGGCCCCTTCACCACACCTGTGCTGAGACCCGTCTTCGAGCTTTCCCTCAGCCCGTACTTCTTGACGACCTGTGCCGACTCCCGGGTCAGCTTCACCCAGCAAGCGGATTCGGCGGCAATGTCCGAACCTGCCTGCGCGACCACAGCCCCGGTACCGGCGACGGACTTGAGCCGTCGCAATCCAAGGTCGTCCTTGGACGTCAGTCCCTCCGAGACGAGGAAGCGTTCGACATCCGCCTCACTCCCGATGACCGTCAGTCCGTCACCGTCGCTGATCAGCTGAATCTCGTTGTCCATCCGGCTGATTCTTCACCAGCCGCCGTATCGGCTCGCCCGTTTTATGGAAACTCCCCAACAGCGTCGCTGCCGACAGCCCGAGGGACACGGACCCGCACCCCCTTCACCTCCGGCGCGACAGGCCAATTCACTTGAGCTCACTCGACCACCGCTTTGCACGCCCCCTGCACGCGTGTCCACCGGTTGTCCACCGGCGGCCCGGAAAAGCAAAAGCCCCAGATCACGGCGAGTGAGTTCTGGGGCTTTCACAGAGCCGCCTTCGGGATTCGAACCCGAGACCTACGCATTACGAGTGCGTTGCTCTGGCCAACTGAGCTAAGGCGGCAAGCTGCGGAGTTGTCTGTCCGCGCACGGTCAGGTTCGCATCAGCAGCGGCGCCAAGTCTACAGGGTTCTTGGGGGTGCCCCGCACCAGTCCTCGGGTGGGGAGGGGGGTGTGGTCAGCACTTCTTGCCGTTCTTCGGTGGGGTGCCTTCGATGAGGTACGTGTTGATCGCCGTGTCCACGCAGTCGCTGCCGCGGCCGTACGCCGTGTGGCCGTCGCCGTCGTAGGTCAGCAGGACTCCCGAGGAGAGCTGGTCGGCGAGGGACTGGGCCCACTTGTACGGGGTCGCCGGGTCGCGGGTGGTGCCGACCACGAGGATCGGGGGTGCGCCCTTCGCCTCGATGCGGTGGGGGGTGCCCGTCGCCTTCGTCGGCCAGTAGGCGCAGTTCAGCGAGGCCCAGGCCAGGCCCGTACCGAAGACCGGGGAGGCCTTCTGGAAGGACGGCACCGCCTTCTCGACCTCGGTGGGTTTGGTGTAGGCCGGCGGGAGGTCCAGGCAGTTCACCGCCGCGTTGGCGTACATCAGGTTCGTGAACGAGCCGTCGCCCTCGCGTTCGTAGTAGCTGTCCGCCAGGGCGAGGAGCCCGGAGCCGTCGCCGTCCATCGCGCTGCTGAGGGATTCGCGGAGGCCGGGCCAGGCGGACTCGTCGTACATGGCGTTGATCACACCCGTCGTCGCCAGGGACTCGCCCAGTTTGCGCGGCTCGCCGGTCGGGATCGGCTTGGCGTCGAGGGCGTTGAAGAACGCCTTCATACGACGGCCCGCGTCGGCCGGCGACCCGGTGCCCAGGGGACAGTCCGGCTGCTTGACGCAGTCGGCCGCGAACGCCTCGAAGGCGGTCTCGAAGCCCGCCGTCTGGTCGCGGTTGAGTTCGGCGGCGGGCAGTGAGGGATCCATCGCGCCGTCGAGGACGAGGCGGCCGACGCGGGTGGGGAAGAGTTCGGCGTACGTGGCGCCGAGGAACGTGCCGTACGACGCCCCGACGTAGGTCAGCTTCTTGTCGCCCAGGACGGCCCGGAAGATGTCCATGTCTCGGGCGGCCTCGACGGTGGAGACGTGCGGGAGCACCTCGGCCGAGCGCTTCTCGCAGCCTTGCGCCAGCTTCTTGTAGGAGTCCGCCAGGAGGTTCCGCTCGGCCTTGTCGTCGGGTGTCTGGTCGACCTGGGTGAAGGCGTCCATCTCCTTGCCCGTGAAACATTCGACGGGCTCGCTGCGGGCGACTCCGCGCGGGTCCATCGCCACCATGTCGTACCGGGCGCGGACCGGGGCCGGGTAGCCGATGCCCGCGTAACCCTGGAGGTAGTCGATTGCCGAGCCGCCGGGGCCGCCCGGGTTGACCTGGAGGGAGCCGAGGCGCTTGCCGGGGCCGGTGGCCTTCGTGCGGGCGACGGCGAGTTTGATCTCGGTGCCGTCCGGCTTGTCGTAGTCGAGCGGCGCCTTCATCGTGGCGCACTGGAAGCTGGGAACACCGCAGTCACGCCAGTTGAGCTTCTGCCCGTAGTACTTCTTCAGGTCGGCCGGCGCCCCTGACTCCGCCGACGCCGTGCCGGACGACGACGAACCACCGGAAGTGCAGCCGGAGACGAGCAGAACGGCCGCTGCGAGCCCGGTGGCGGAGAGACGGAAGAGGCGCCTGAAGTCCATTCGAGGAGCCTAGCCGTCGGACGGTGACTGTCCCTTTTCTGTGTCCGTACGGGTGACTCCCCCGAGGTGACTCCCCCGCCGGACGGCAGAACCGGCTCAGCCGGCCCGCAGCGACACCGTCATCGCCTCCACAGCCAGCAGCGGCGCCACATTGCGGTCGAGCGCCTGGCGGCAGGCCACGATCGCCTCTATCCGGCGCAGTGTGGCCTCCGGGGTCGACGCTCTCGCGATCCGGTCGAGCGCGTCCCGTACGTCCTCGTTGGCGAGGCCGATCCGCGAGCCGAACTGGATCGCCAGGACGTCCCGGTAGAAGCCCGTCAGATCGGTGAGCGCCAGGTCGAGGCTGTCCCGCTGCGTACGGGTGGAGCGGCGCTTCTGCCGGTCCGCCAGGTCCTTCATGACTCCCGCCGTACCGCGCGGCATCCGGCCGCCCGGCGCGGCACCGAGGGCGGCCTTCATGTCCTCGGTCTCCTTGACGTCCACGTCCTCGGCGACCTGTTTCGAGTCCTCGCCCGCCGCGTCGATGAGTTCCTGGGCGGCCCGGAGGCAGCCGCCGATGTCCGCGACGCGCAGCGGGACCTTGAGGACGGTGGCCCGGCGGGCGCGGGCCCGTTCGTCAGTGGCGAGACGGCGGGCGCGGCCGATGTGGCCCTGGGTGGCACGCGCGGCAGCGGCGGCGGCCTCCGGCTCGATGCCGTCGCGCCTCATCAGGACGTCCGCGACGGCGTCCACGGGTGGCGTACGGAGCGTGAGATGGCGGCAGCGGGAGCGGATCGTGGGCAGGACGTCTTCCAGAGAAGGGGCGCAGAGCAGCCAGACCGTACGGGGCGCGGGCTCCTCGACGGCCTTCAGCAGCACGTTGCCCGCGCCCTCGGTGAGACGGTCGGCGTCTTCGAGGACGATGACCTGCCACCGTCCGACGGCCGGGGAGAGCTGGGCCCGGCGGACCAGCTCCCTGGTGTCCTTGACGCCGATGGAGAGCAGGTCGGTGCGGATCACCTCGACGTCGGCGTGCGTACCGATCAGGCTCGTGTGGCAGCCGTCGCAGAACCCGCAGCCGGGCACACCGCCCAGCGCGCGGTCCGGGCTGGTGCACTGAAGGGCGGCGGCGAAGGCCCTGGCCGCGGTGGAACGGCCGGAGCCAGGCGGGCCGGTGAACAGCCACGCGTGCGTCATCTTCGTCGCCTCGGGCGGCGGGGTGCCCGAGGATTCGGCCGTGACACGGGCATCCGCGTCACGCGCCGCCGCGGTGAGCGTCTCGGCGATGCGGTCCTGCCCGACCAGGTCGTCCCATACGGTCATGCGCCGTCACCACCTCCGAGTCGCGCGCTTCGGCATCCGGACCGGGATCGGGACCGGATGCCGACTTTCGAGATCCATTGTGGGGCCAGGGTCTGACAATCCCGTCCCACCTGGGCGGAGGCCGACATTCCAGCCCCCGGCCCCAGCCCCCTCCTGATCCGACTCTCAGCGACCGCCGCGCGCCCTGCCCGTGGTGCCGTCGTCATCGTCGTGCGGACCGAGCAGTTCGTCGGCGAGGGTCGGAAGGTCGTCCAGCGGAGTCTCCTCCGCCCAGTCCGAACGCCGCCGGGCCGGCCGCCCCGGATCGACCTGCGGCAGCTCCCGCGTCTGGTCGTTCCCCGCCACGGGCGACGCCGGCGCCGAACCCCGCTCGCCCTCCCGGAAGTAGCCGGGCGGCACCCGGTCGGCCGGATCCGCGTCCCGTACGGGTGGCAGTACGGCCGTCTCGTCGGCCGCCCGATCCGCCGCTCCCGATGCCGACCCCGACCCGGTTCCCGGCCCCGGCCGGTCCGCCGGATCCGGAACCTTCGGGATCACTCGCGTCTCGTCGTTGTCGGCGACCGGCTCCGCACCCGACGGCCTCGGCACCTCCTGCGTCGCGTCGTCCGGGGCAACGACCCGCTTCCCCCCGGCGGCGCCCTCCGACGGCGGCTTCACGACCGGCGTCGGAACCGTCAACTCGTTGTCGGACTCGGCACGTTCGGCCGGTGCGGATTCCGCGGACTCCGCGGACTCCGCCGACTCGGCAGCTTCCGCAGCCCGCGCGGCCTCAGCGGCCTCCGCCGCAGCCGCCGCCTCCGAGGCCTCCGCCAGCCGCCGCGCCTCCTCGGCCCGCAGCAGCGACTCCTCCGCCCTGCGTTGCTTCTCGCGCCGCCGCTCCTCGGCCTCGGCCCGGAGCCGGCTCTCCTCCTCGGCCAGCCGTCGCAGCCGCGCCTGCTCAGCCTGTCGCGTCGCTTCCTCGGCCTCGCGCCGTACGCGCTCCTCCTCGGCGAGCCTGCGCGCCTCCTCGGCCCGCTCCCTCGCCTCCATCGCCTGCCGTTCGGTCTCGCGCTGCCGCGCCTCCTCCAGCTCGCGGCGCTTGCGCTCCTCCTCCTCGGCCCGGAGCTTGGCGAGCTGCGCCTGCCGCTCGCGCTCCTGGCGCTCCTCCTCGGCCTTCCGCGCCGCCTCTTCCTCCGCCCGGCGCCGCGCCTCCTCGGCGGCGGCCTTCCGCGCGTCCTCCTGGGCCTGCACCTCGGCGGCGGACAGCGGCAGCATCTGGTCGAGCCGGTGCCGCACGACGGTGGTGACGGCCTCGGGCTCCTGCGCCCCGTCCACGACCAGATAGCGGCCCGGATCGGCGGCGGCGAGCGTGAGGAAGCCGTCCCGTACCCGCTGATGGAATTCGGCGGGCTCGGACTCCAGCCGGTCCGGCGCCTCCGTGAAGCGCTCGCGCGCCGCCTCGGGCGAGACGTCGAGCAGCACCGTCAGGTTCGGTACGAGACCGTCCGTGGCCCAGCGCGAGATACGGGCGATCTCGGTCGGCGCCAGATCCCGCCCGGCACCCTGGTAGGCCACGGAGGAGTCGATGTAGCGGTCCGAGATGACGATCGCGCCGCGCTCCAGGGCGGGGCGTACGACCGAGTCGACGTGCTCCGCGCGGTCGGCGGCGTACAGCAGCGCCTCCGCGCGGTTCGACAGACCGGCGCTCGACACGTCCAGCAGGATCGAGCGGAGCCGCTTGCCGACCGGCGTCGCGCCGGGCTCGCGGGTCACGACGACCTCGTGGCCCTTGGCGCGGATCCACTCCGCCAGCGCCTCGACCTGGGTCGACTTACCGGCGCCGTCGCCGCCCTCTATGGCGAGGAAGAAGCCGTTCGCCGCCGGGGCCTGCGCCGGGTCGGCCCCGCCGCGCAGCGCGTCACGCAAATCACGCCGCAGCGGTACGCCCGACCGGTCGTCGGTCTTGGCGAGTACGACGGCGGCGACCGGCAGCAGCAGCGCACCGACCAGCATCAGTGTGAAGGCGGCGCCGCCGTGCGCGAAGACGAAGTCGCCGGAGGCCAGCCGGTGCGGTCCGATCGCGGCGGCCAGTACGGGCGCCACCACGGCGCCGACCGCCACGTAGACCCTTACGACGGCCTGGAGATGGTCGGTCTGCCGGCCGCGCCGGAACTCCTCGGTCTCCTGGTCGATCAGCCCGTGGCCGGTGTTCGCCGCGACACCGGCGGACACACCGGCGAGCACCGCGACGAACAGCACGGTCGCCGTGTCCGGTACAAGTCCCATAACGAGCAGCGCGACACCGGTGAAGGCGATCGCCAGCGCGAGGAGCCGACGGCGGGAGAATCCGGGCAGCACCTTCGCGGCGCCGCGGATGCCGACTCCCGCGCCGCCCGTCAGCGCGAGGATCAGCAGGGCGAAGGTGACAGGCCCGCCGCCCAGGTCCTTCGCGTGCAGTACGGAGACGGCGGCGGCGGACGCGATGGCCGCGGCGACGGTCGCACAGGCGACGACGAGCAGCGGCAGCGCGCCCGTACGGCCCTTGTCCGGGCCGGTTCCGGTCGTCGGGCGGCGCATGCCTTCGAGGGGCGAGCGCGGGCGCGGGGTGTGGCCGCCGGGCAGCTCCAGCATGAACAGGGTCGACACGGACGCGGCGAACAGACCGGCCGCGACGTACGAGCCGAGGGCCGCCTGGTGCAGCGAGAACCACTCGACGCCCGTACCGAGCAGGTTGCCGATCAGTGTGACGACGAGCAGGACGGCTGCGGCCGCGGGGATCGCGACGAAGCCGGTGCGCAGCGAGAGCCGGCGCAGCGCGTCGAGGTGGTCGGGCAGCGGGCGTACGGCGGCGCCTTCCGGCGGCGGGGGCGGGAGCAGGGCGGGCGCCGCGCTCTCCTTGGCCACCGTCCAGAAGCGCTCGGCCACGCCGGCGACGAAGACCGTACTAAGAAGGATGGGCAGTGCGTTGTCGGGGCTCCAGTCGAGCCAGAGCGGCGCGACGATGAGCAGCGCGAGGCGTACGCCGTCGGCCCCGATCATCGTCCAGCGACGGTCCAGCGGACCGCCCTTGGCGCCGTCCTTGGTGCTGTCCTTGGCACCGTCCTTGGTGTCGGTGGCCGCCTCCGGCTTCGCCCCGGACCCCGCCCCGGAACCGGACCCGGGTGCGGTGAGGGCGGAGAGCGGTCCGAGGAGTACGGCTCCGAAGAGCACTGTGGCAAGGATCCGGGCACCGAACACCGCTGCGACGGCGAACGCCACACCCCGGTATCCCGTCCCGAACGAGCCCTCGGCGACCGCCGCCTGCAACGACAGCAGCAGAAGCACGAGCAGGGCGAGTGCATCGCCGATGCTGCCCACGAGCTGTGCGCCCCACAACCGCCGTAGCGGGGGAAGGCGCAACAAGGCTCGTACGGCACGCTCTCGTGAGTCTGCGGCAAGTGCGTCGGAGTCGGAGGTGGGGCTCACGACCGTTGGCTGCTCGGCTCGCGTCATCCGCCCAGCCTATCCGGAGCCCGCCGGTCCTCGGAGGCCCGCCCGAACAAACGACCGCCGCACGGGTCTCCGGGTGATCCCGGTGGAGACTTCGTGCGGCGGTCACGCTTCCGTACAGAGGCGCGTGCGGTGGCGCGTACAAAGGCGGGGGCAGAGGTCCGTACGTCCCTCTCCCGTCCTACTTCGTCCTACTACTCGTCCGCGTTCGAGCCCGCACGGGACGACGACGCCGTCGACTTCTTCGCGGCCGTCGACTTCGTGGCGGTCTTCTTGGCGGCCGTCGTCGTCTTCTTCGCCGCGGTCTTCTTCGCCGTCGTCGTCTTCTTGGCAGGAGCCTTCTTGGCGGCGGCGGTGGTCTTCTTCGCCGGAGCCTTCTTCGCCGTCTTCTTCTTGGCGGGCCCCTTGGCGCGCTTCTCGGCGAGCAGCTCGTAGCCGCGCTCCGGCGTGATCTCCTCGACGCTGTCGTCCGTCCGCAGCGTCGCGTTCGTCTCGCCGTCCGTGACGTACGCCCCGAAGCGGCCGTCCTTCACGACGACCGGGCTCCCGCTCACCGGGTCCGTGCCCAGCTCCTTCAAAGGAGGCTTGGCCGCCGCCCGTCCGCGCTGCTTGGGCTGGGCGTAGATCGCCAGCGCCTCGTCCAGCGTGATGTCGAAGAGCTGGTCCTCGCTGGTCAGCGACCGCGAGTCGGTGCCCTTCTTGAGATACGGGCCGTAGCGGCCGTTCTGCGCGGTGATCTCGACGCCCTCGGCGTCCGTACCGACCACGCGCGGCAGCGACATCAGCTTCAGCGCGTCCGCCAGCGTCACCGTGTCCAGCGACATCGACTTGAACAGCGAGGCGGTCCGCGGCTTGACGGCGTTCTTCCCGGTCTTGGGGGTGCCGTCGGGCAGGACCTCGGTCACGTACGGGCCGTAGCGGCCGTCCCTGGCCACGATCTGGTGCCCGCTCTGCGGGTCGACGCCCAGCTCGAAGTCGCCGCTCGGCTTGGCCAGCAGCTCCTCCGCGTACTCGACCGTCAGCTCGTCGGGCGCCAGGTCCTCGGGCACGTCGGCCCGCTGGTGGCCCTCCGCGTCCTTCTCGCCGCGCTCGACGTAGGGTCCGTAGCGGCCGACGCGCAGCATGATGCCGTCGCCGATCGGGAAGGACGAGATCTCGCGGGCGTCGATCGCGCCGAGGTCCGTGACGAGCTCCTTGAGCCCGCCCAGGTGGTCCCCGTCGCCGTTGCCTGCGGCGGCTGCGGCGGTCGCGGCGGCAGCCGCACCGTCCGAGTCGTCGCCCGTGCCGAAGTAGAAGCGCTTGAGCCACGGCACGGACTGCGCCTCGCCCCGCGCGATGCGGTCGAGGTCGTCCTCCATCCGCGCGGTGAAGTCGTAGTCGACGAGGCGGCCGAAGTGCGTCTCCAGCAGGTTCACCACGGCGAAGGAGAGGAACGACGGGACGAGCGCCGTGCCCTTCTTGAAGACGTAGCCGCGGTCGAGGATCGTGCCGATGATCGACGCGTACGTCGACGGGCGCCCGATCTCGCGCTCTTCCAACTCCTTGACCAGCGAGGCTTCGGTGTAGCGGGCCGGCGGCTTGGTGGCGTGGCCGTCGACGCTGATCTCTTCCGCCGACAGCGCGTCGCCCTCGGCGACCTGCGGCAGGCGGCGCTCGCGGTCGTCCAGTTCGGCGTTCGGGTCGTCGGCGCCTTCTACATAGGCCTTCATGAAGCCGTGGAAGGTGATCGTCTTGCCGGACGCGGAGAACTCGGCGTCCCGGCCGTCGCCCGACGTGCCGGCGATCTTGACCGTGACGCTGTTGCCGACCGCGTCCTTCATCTGGGAGGCGACGGTCCGCTTCCAGATCAGCTCGTAGAGCCGGAACTGGTCGCCGGTCAGACCGGTCTCGGCGGGCGTACGGAAGCGGTCGCCCGAGGGACGGATCGCCTCGTGCGCCTCCTGCGCGTTCTTGACCTTGCCGGCGTACGTACGCGGCTTGTCGGGCAGGTAGCTCGCCCCGTACAGCTGCGTGACCTGCGCCCGCGCCGCCGAGATCGCGGTGGCGGACAGGGTCGTGGAGTCCGTACGCATATAGGTGATGAAGCCGTTCTCGTACAGCTTCTGCGCGACCTGCATCGTCGACTTGGCCCCGAAGCCCAGCTTGCGCGAGGCCTCCTGCTGAAGCGTCGTCGTACGGAAGGGGGCGTACGGGGAGCGGCGGTACGGCTTCGACTCGACCGAGCGGACGGCGAACGACGTGTCCTGGAGGGCGGCGGCCAGCGCGTGCGCGTTGGCCTCGTCCAGATGCAGGACCTGGTCGGACTTCAGCTGTCCGTCCGAGCCGAAGTCGCGGCCCTGGGCGATACGGCGGCCGTCGACAGCCGACAGCCGGGCGTTCAGTACGGAGGGGTCGGAGGCGTCGCCGGTACGGCCGGTGCCGAAGGTGCCTGTCAGGTCCCAGTACTCGGCGGAGCGGAAGGCGATGCGCTCGCGTTCGCGCTCGACGACGAGCCGGGTGGCGACGGACTGGACGCGGCCGGCGGACAGGCCGCGCATGACCTTCTTCCAGAGGACCGGCGAGACCTCGTAGCCGTACAGCCGGTCGAGGATCCGGCGGGTCTCCTGCGCGTCCACCATCAGCTTGTTCAGCTGGCGGGGATTGGCGACGGCGGCCCTGATCGCTTCCTTGGTGATCTCGTGGAAGACCATCCGGTGGACCGGGACCTTGGGCTTCAGGACTTCCTGAAGATGCCACGCGATGGCTTCGCCCTCGCGGTCCTCATCGGTGGCGAGGAAGAGTTCGTCGGAGTCGGCCAGCAGCTCCTTGAGCTTTCTGACCTGGGCCTTCTTGTCGGCGTTGACGACGTAGATCGGCTGGAAGTCATGTTCGACGTCCACACCGAGACGGCGCACCTCGCCGGTGTACTTCTCGGGCACCTCGGCGGCGCCGTTCGGGAGGTCGCGGATGTGCCCGACGCTCGCCTCGACGACATATCCCGGGCCGAGGTAGCCCTTGATTGTCTTCGCCTTGGCAGGCGACTCGACGATGACGAGTCGGCGGCCGGCGTGTCCGGTCTCGCTGGTCGGGGACAACTTCGCTCTTCTCTCCGGTCGGCACTCGGTGGCCCGTACAGCCTTACCGCGGTACGGCAGTACGGCACCGCAGGGCAGGACATGCCCCGCTATGACGCTGCTTCGCTGCGGAGTGTGACGGTACAACCCGCCCCCGTGTCAAACGGCGAAAGACCGCAACGGCCACTCGAACGGTAACCCGAGTCCGCACCTTTCTGCCGCCCGGAGCCTTGTGCCCGCCGCGCAGGACGGCGTACGAGCGCCGTACGGAGCGGGTCGGCGGCGGACCGCGGGGAGGGCTCCGCCGCAGGTCCCGGGGGTCGGCGGAGGGCATACCCCGGGCGGGATCCCGGCGGGATCCGGCGCCGTACGACTCGTCGGGCGCGCCGGTCCCCGAAGGGCGCCGGCCACGCCGGAGGGGCCGGGGATCAGATCCGGCCGAAGCACCAGAGGCCGAGGGCGACGAACGACACGCCCGCGAGGGTCGCCAGCGTGATGGATGTCGCAGGGCTCACACCGTGCGCCACCGGGGCGCGGTGCAGCACGCGCGCTCCCGTCCACACCAGCAGTGCGGCTCCGAACAGCGCGAACGCCGCTCCCGCGAAGATCGCCGGCCCGCTCTCCATGCCCGTACCCCGTTCGATTCGCGGAGCCGAGCGGCTCCGGAGGCAGAGGCTGGCACCCCGGTGCGTCATTGGCGCGAATTCCGCGTGAACGGCGCGGGGGTTCACTCGCGCGGCGTCCGCCGGGTGCCGGTACGGGCTTCGGCGTCCGCCCGCACGGAGGCGCCACCCGGCGCGCGCCGTACGGCTCCCGCTCCGGCACCCGCCAACTGCGGCCGTACGGTCTCCGTCGGCTGGACCAGGCGAAATACGCCACGGCAAGGCCGGCCGATGGTCGGGGGACCCGCGTCGGATCAGGCCCCGGGGGCGGCCACCGGCAGCAGGAAACCCTCCTCCACCAGCACCCGGATCGCCTGCGGCGTGCGGTCGCGCAGCTGCACCGGGTCCTCCCCGACGAGCTGGGCGATCGCGTCCAGGATCCGCCCGGCGCTCAGCGAGCCGTCGCAGACCCCGGCGAATCCCGCGGCGACCGTGTCGACCTTCGTCGCCCTGCGCATACCGCGGTTCTGACGGAGCACCACATGCTCGGGGTCCTCCGCGCCGGGCAGCCCGACCTGCTCCTGGACGACCTCGGGGGCGAGCGCGAAATGCGCGGTGAGCAGGGCGGCGTCGTCGTGCGCGCGCAGATAGTCCTGGCGCTCGAAGTGGGCCCGTACGGTCTCGCCGAGCGGCTGCTCGACGGGGTGCGGCCACTCCTCCACGACCACCGAGGGGCGCTCGGAGCCCGACTTCCTGAGGGTGATCCAGCCGAAGCCGACGGCCTTGGTCTTCCGCGCCTCGAACTCGTCCAGCCACGCCTCGTAACGCGCCGCGTACGCCTCCGGGTCCGCCCGGTGGTCGCCGCTGTCGCGCAGCCACAGCTCCGCGTACTGCGTCACGTCCTGCACCTCGCGCTGCACGATCCAGGCGTCGCAGCCGCGCGGTACCCAGGACCGCAGGCGGTCCTGCCACTCCTCGCCCTCCACGTGCTGCCAGTTGGCGAGGAAGTGCGCGTAACCCCCGTCGGCGAGGCGGTCGCCCGTCTCCTGGACGAGCGTCCGGCACAGGTCGTCGCCGCCCATGCCGCCGTCGCGGTAGGTGAGCCGGGCGCCGGGGGAGATCACGAACGGTGGGTTCGACACGATCAGGTCGTACGTCTCGCCGTCGACCGGCTCGAACAGCGACCCCTCACGCAGCTCGGCGGCGGGCGCGCCCGACAGGGCGAGAGTGAGGCGGGCGCACTCCAGCGCACGCGGGTTGAGGTCGGTGGCGGTGACCCTGGTGGCGTGCCGGGCCGCGTGCAGCGCCTGGATGCCGGACCCGGTGCCGACGTCGAGGGCACTGGCGACCGGCGTACGAACCGTGAGTCCGGCCAGCGTCGTGGAGGCCCCGCCGACGCCGAGCACCACACCCTCGCCGTGGCCGATCGCGCCGGAGGCGCCGCCGACCGCGCAGCCGAGGTCGGAGACGATGAACCAGTCCTCTCCGTCCGGGCCGCCGTACGGCCGTACGTCCACGGTGGCGCTGACGAGCGTGCCGTCCTGACCGCCGGGCGTACCGCCTTCCGTGGCGGCATCGGCGGCGGCTTCCGTACCGCCTTCCGTGGCGCCGACCTCCACGACCCAGCCGTCGGCCAGGCACTGCGACAACGGGAGCGCCGCACGGACCCGCTCCGCGGGGACGGGCCGCTGGAGCAGAAAGAGCCTGACGAGCGTTTCGAGCGGGGTGTCGCCGCGGGTGGCCCGCAGGGCGGGCACCGTCTCGCTGCGGGCCAGCGCGGCATAGGCGGGCGCGCCGAGCAGGTCCAGCAGGCCGTCGACGGTGAAGTCGGCGGCGAGCAGGGCGTCACGGAGTCGGGGCGAGTGGTCGGGCGCGGGAAGGCTGGTCGTACTCACGATTCCATTGTGGCGGCTCCCACCGACAAACGCCCGCGGCCCGGCTCCCCGGGCGGGGTGCCGGGCCGCGGGTTTCGCGTCCGAGAGCGGTACTGCGAGGCGTACGTACTACGGCGCGTTCCTCTGACGAATCGACAGGAGAACTCGCCTTCACATCAAGCACATCAAGCACACCAAGGGCTCGCGGGCTCAGGACGCCTTGTCGCCGGACGGTTCCGTCGACGGCGCGTCCGATCCGGTCTCGGCGGGCGCGGACGTCTTCGGCCGCTGGCAGCCGGGCTGCTTCGCCATCGCCGCACCGACATCGCCGGACTGCAGCTTCTGCAGCGCCTCGTCACCGCTCTTGCTGAGCTTGTCGAGTTCGTCGGCGACGCCCTTGAGGCCGTCCGCGAACTTCGCCTGGTCCTTGGTGTCGAGGTCGTCGACGTCGGTCTTGAGCCCCGCGTACGCCTTGGAGGTGGCGTTGAGCTCGCTGACGGCCTCCTTCTGGGTCTTCTCGCCGTCGTCGACGGGCGGGGCGCCCGCTCCGTTCACGGCGGTGCCCAGCGCCTTGTAGGCGTCCGAGATGGACTGGAAGGCAGCCGCGTCGGTCTTCTGGACGTCGGCGGGCTTGCTGCTGTCCGAGGTCGCCTGCTGGATCGAGGCGTTGGCGTTGGCGATCTTCGTCAGCTGCGGCTGGACCTGGTCGCAGACCTTCTTGGCCCAGTCGTTCACCTTGCTGTCGCTGTCGTCGCTGCACCCCGACAGCGCCATGAGCAGTACCGAACCGCCGGACAGTGCGGCTGCGAGCTTCTTGTTCACCGGATTGGGTCCCTTCCAAGGCTCTCGGCCCCGGAACATACACGCCAAGTGGGCTACTACCGCATGCCGAGTGTCCGTTCAATGGGCTATTGCAGCCATTTGCACCAAGGGAGAGAACCCTCACGCCGCCCGCCTCCACGGCGCGGCAGGCAGACGGGCGGCGCGTCAAGACGTGCCGCCCGCAAGCCAGTTGCCATGCCGTGGCTACGAAGCCACCGCCGGATCAGGTGACTTGGTCGTCCCGTCGCCGGATCCGCCTCCTCCCTCGCCGCCGTCGTCGTCCACGGTCACCGAGCGCCGCTTGGAGACGTACACGGCCCCGACGATCACGGCGATGGCCAGCACCGCCACCACCGCGCGCACCCCGGCGTTGGCGTCGTCCCCGTAACTGAACTGCACCACCGCCGGTGCGATGAGCAGCGCCACCAGGTTCATGACCTTCAACAGAGGGTTGATCGCCGGTCCCGCCGTGTCCTTGAACGGGTCGCCGACGGTGTCGCCGATGACGGTCGCGGCGTGGGCGTCGCTGCCCTTGCCGCCGTGGTGGCCGTCCTCGACGAGTTTCTTGGCGTTGTCCCACGCCCCACCGGAGTTGGCGAGGAAGACGGCCATCAGCGTGCCGGTGCCGATCGCGCCGGCCAGGAACGAGCCGAGGGCGCCGACACCGAGCGAGAACCCCACGGCGATCGGGGTGAGTACGGCGAGCAGACCGGGCGTGGCCAGCTCGCGCAACGCGTCCTTCGTACAGATGTCGACGACGCGCCCGTACTCCGGCTTCTCCGTGTAGTCCATGATCCCGGGGTGCTCGCGGAACTGCCGCCGCACCTCGTAGACCACCGAACCGGCCGACCGCGAAACGGCGTTGATCGCGAGCCCCGAGAAGAGGAACACCACCGCGGCGCCGAGGATGAGTCCGACGAGGTTGTTGGGCTGCGAGATGTCCAGGCTCAGACCCATCTCGTCGGCCTTCGCCCCCACGTCCGCCACGGCCGTGGCGATGGCGTCGCGGTACGAGCCGAAGAGCGCCGCCGCCGCCAGTACGGCGGTCGCGATGGCGATGCCCTTGGTGATGGCCTTGGTGGTGTTGCCCACGGCGTCGAGGTCGGTGAGCACCTGCGCGCCCGCGCCCTGGACGTCCCCGGACATCTCGGCGATGCCCTGGGCGTTGTCGGAGACGGGACCGAAGGTGTCCATGGCGACGATGACGCCGACGGTGGTGAGCAGTCCGGTGCCGGCCAGCGCCACCGCGAAGAGCGCCAGCATGATCGACGTACCGCCGAGCAGGAACGCCCCGTACACGCCGAGAGCGATCAGGAGCGCCGTGTAGACGGCGGACTCCAGGCCGATGGCCACACCGGTCAGGACAACGGTGGCGGGGCCGGTGAGCGCCGATTTGCCGATGTCGCGCACCGGGCGCCGGTTGGTCTCGGTGAAGTAGCCCGTGAGCTGCTGGATGAGCGCCGCGAGCACGATGCCGATGGCGACGGCGACCAGCGCGAACGTCCTCGGGTCACCGGAGTGCGAGGTGATCTCCTCGGCGGTCACTCCGTCCAACTCCGCGTACGTGGACGGGAGATAGGTGTACGCCGCAACGGCCACCAGGACCAGCGAGATCACCGCGGAGATGAAGAAACCGCGGTTGATCGCGGTCATCCCGCTGCGGTCGGAGGGCCGCGGAGCGACGGCGAAGATGCCGATCATCGCCGTGATGACACCGATCGCCGGGACGATCAGCGGGAAGCCGAGCCCGAAGTTGCCGAAGGCCGCCGTGCCGAGGATGAGCGCGGCGACGAGCGTCACGGCGTACGACTCGAAGAGGTCGGCCGCCATACCGGCGCAGTCGCCGACGTTGTCCCCGACGTTGTCGGCGATCGTCGCCGCGTTGCGCGGGTCGTCCTCGGGGATGCCCTGCTCGACCTTGCCGACGAGGTCGGCGCCGACGTCGGCGGCCTTGGTGAAGATGCCGCCGCCGACACGCATGAACATGGCGATCAGCGCCGCGCCGAGGCCGAAGCCCTCCAGCACCTTGGGGGCGTCCTCGGCGTACACGAGGACCACACAGGAGGCGCCCAGCAGTCCGAGGCCCACCGTGAACATTCCGACCACACCACCGGTGCGGAAAGCGATCTTCATTGCCTTGTGCGCGACGGCTGTCAGATCCTTTTCCGGTTCGCCCTCCGCCGGGGTCGCCTCTCGCGCGGCCGCGGCGACGCGCACATTGCTGCGTACGGCGAGACGCATGCCGAAGTATCCGGTGGCCGCCGAGAAAAGCGCACCCACCAGGAAGAACAGTGAACGTCCCGCGCGTTCCGACCAACCGTCGGCCGGAAGCAACAACAACAGGAAGAACACCACGACGGCGAAAACGCCGAGGGTGCGCAACTGCCGTGCCAGATAGGCATTCGCGCCTTCCTGTACGGCCGCCGCGATCTCCTTCATGGAATCGGTGCCCTCGTCGGCCGCCAGCACCTGACGGACCAGCCGCTGGGCGACGAGCAGCGCCGCCAGCGCGATGACCGCGATGACGATCACGATCAGTCTGTTGCCGTCCGTGAGTATCGCGGCAGCGAGAGAAGTGGGGTGCTCGGACAGTTGTGGATCGATGTTCCCCGCCATTCGTCCTCCTTGACGCTCAGCGCTCAAGATGGACGGATTGTAGGGAGCGGAAGCTGATCAAAACAGAGCGCGCCGCGTGTAATTGACCTTGACTTACGGAGCCGCAAATGATCGGCCCCCGGAAAGCGACCAGAAATGCGTAATGGGATGAACGCATTGGTCGGTGATCAATTCTCGCGGAGAAATAGAAAAGGCCCTGCTCAGCAGGGCCTTCAAAGAAATTGGATCACGCTCTCACGGTCGCCCCGGCGGGGGGCCTCCCCGGACGGGCAGGCCGCTCGCCGTGGACCGTACGCACACGCGCATTTCAGGAGAGCGCGACCGCCGAGGCGGTCGGCCAGCTCATCCGGATGACGCCGCCGTGATCGTCGGAGGTCACTTCCACGTCGTCGACGAGGCCGCTGATGACCGCGAGGCCCATCTCGTCCTCGCCGTCGCCCGTGTCCGTCTCGTACAGATCGCCCGCGAGGACGGCCCTGCGGGAGACCGGTGTCTTCTCCGCGGCGGCCGAGGTGCCCGGGGTGGGCACCTCGTCACCGACCTCGATGGAGAAGACCTTCTCCTCCTCGGTCAGCACGACCCGCACGGGCGCGGTGATGCCGTGGCTGCGGTGCAGACCGACCGCGCGGCTGCACGCCTCACCGACGGCGAGCCTGACCTCGTCCAACACTGCTTCGTCGACACCGGCCCGGCGCGCCACGGCAGCCGCCACCAGACGGGCCGTCCTGACGTGCTCGGGCTGGGCGCTGAAGCGGAGTTCAACGGTGGCCATGCGATCCCCCTCAGACGTACGAGCGTGCGAATCTGGGGCTCGGGTGCCCCGGGCATGACGCCCGGTGCCCCCTGCCCTTCCTTCCGAAAGCCTCCGGCCGGCCTCAGTCGGTGGCGGCGACGGCCTCTTCGACCGTGGTGTGAATGGGGAACACCTTGGTCAGGCCAGTGATCCGGAAGATCTTGAGAATGCGCTCCTGGTTGCAGACCAGACGCAGCGAGCCCTCGTGGGCACGCACACGCTTGAGTCCACCCACGAGCACGCCGAGACCGGTCGAGTCGAGGAAGTCCACGCCCTCCATGTCGACGACCAGGTGATAGCTGCCGTCGTTCACCAACTCGACCAACTGCTCGCGCAGCTTGGGCGCGGTATACACATCAATCTCGCCACCGACCTCGACGACCGTACGGTCGCCACCAGGGCCGGACACATTGCGAGTCGACAGGGACAGGTCCACGGATCCTCCAGCACCTTGCAATCGAGCGGTCGCCCCTCGGGTCTCTCCCGACGGAGCCAGGGGGCGTATCGCCAGCCGCGATGGCATTCAATCACTTACCGGCAGCCATGCACGACGCCTTAGGACCATTGTCCGCCACGCCAGTGACACACTCGGTGCCGATGGCCACGAATCACGGTCCCGGCAGGCCGCCCGAGAGCGGGGACTCCCGCCCCTCCCCCAGTACGGTCCTGGACCGGCTCACCGCGGGGGCGGGCCGGGCTGCGCGCATCACCCATACGGAGCACTTGCCCCCGCGTGCGGGCAGACATGCAGTCTGGCCCGATCGCATCCGGCCGGAAGTGATCAACGCCATTCAACTGGCCGGGGTCGACCACCCGTGGGCCCACCAGGCCGCCGCCGCCGAGCACGCCCTGGACGGCGAATCCGTCGTGATCGCCACCGGCACCGCGTCCGGCAAGTCCCTCGCCTATCTGGCGCCGGTGCTCACCGCGCTCCTGGACGGCTCCGAGGCACCCAACGGTCGCGGCACGACCGCCCTGTACCTCTCCCCGACGAAGGCGCTCGCCGCCGACCAGCGGCGTGCCGTGAAGGCGCTCGCCGCGCCGCTCGGCAACGGCGTGCGCCCCGCCGTGTACGACGGCGACACCCCGGTCGAAGAGCGCGAATGGGTACGCCAGTACGCCAACTACGTACTCACCAACCCCGACATGCTCCACCGCGGGATACTCCCCGCCCACCCCCGCTGGTCCTCCTTCCTGCGCTCCCTGCGCTACGTCGTCATCGACGAGTGCCACACCTACCGCGGCGTCTTCGGCTCCCATGTCGCCCAGGTGCTGCGCCGCCTGCGCCGCGTCTGCGCCCGGTACGGCTCCGACCCCGTCTTCCTCCTCGCCTCGGCCACCGCGGCCGAGCCCGCGCTGGCGGCCGGGCGGCTCACCGGCCTGCCCGTCCACGAGGTGGCCGACGACGCGTCACCGCGCGGCGAGGTCGTGTTCGCCCTCTGGGAGCCCCCTCTCACCGAACTCCACGGCGAGAAGGGCGCGCCGGTCCGCCGCACCGCCACGGCCGAGACGGCCGACATCCTCACCGACCTGACCCTCCAGGGCGTCCGTTCGGTCGCCTTCGTACGGTCCCGGCGAGGCGCCGAACTGGTCTCCGTCATCGCCCAGGAACGCCTCGCCGAGGTCGACCGCTCCCTCGTCCGACGCGTCGCCGCCTACCGGGGCGGCTACCTCCCCGAGGAGCGCCGCGCCCTGGAGCGCGCCCTGCACTCCGGCGAGCTTCTCGGCCTCGCCGCCACCACCGCCCTGGAGTTGGGCATCGACGTCTCCGGCCTCGACGCCGTCGTCATCGCCGGCTATCCGGGCACCCGCGCCTCCCTGTGGCAGCAGGCGGGCCGCGCCGGACGCGCCGGACAGGGCGCGCTGGCCATCCTGGTCGCCAGGGACGACCCGCTGGACACCTTCCTCGTCCATCACCCCGAGGCGCTGTTCCAGCAGCCCGTCGAGTCGACCGTGCTCGACCCGGACAACCCGTACGTCCTCGCCCCCCACCTGTGCGCGGCCGCCGCCGAACTGCCGCTCACCGAAGCCGATCTGGAACTCTTCGGCCCCGCCGTGCCCGAGCTGCTGCCGCAGCTCGTCGAGGCGGGCCTGCTGCGGCGGCGTACCACCGGCTGGTACTGGACCCGCCGCGAGCGGGCCGCCGATCTCGCCGACATCCGGGGCGAGGGCGGCCGACCCGTCCAGATCGTCGAGGAGGGCACCGGCAGACTGCTGGGCACCGTCGACGAGGCGGCCTCCCACACCGCCGTGCACGACGGCGCCGTCCATCTGCACCAGGGCCGCAGCTATCTGGTGCGGCGGCTGGACCTGACGGACTCGGTCGCGCTCGTCGAGGAGGCCAGTCCGCCGTACTCCACGACCGCGCGCGACACCACCGCCATCTCCGTCCTGGAGACCGACACCGAGATCCCCTGGGGCGGCGGGCGCCTCTGCTACGGCTCCGTCGAGGTCACCAACCAGGTCGTCTCCTTCCTCCGCCGGCGGCTCATCACCGGCGAGGTCCTGGGCGAGACCAAACTCGATCTGCCGCCCCGTACGCTGCGCACCCGCGCCGTCTGGTGGACCGTCACCGAGGACCAACTCGACGCGGCCCGGGTCAATCCGGAACAGCTGGGCGGCGCCCTGCACGCCGCCGAGCACGCGTCCATCGGGATGCTCCCGCTGTTCGCGACCTGCGACCGCCGGGACATCGGCGGCGTGTCCGTACCGCTCCACCCGGACACGCTGCTGCCGACGGTCTTCGTGTACGACGGCCACCCCGGTGGTGCGGGCTTCGCGGAACGCGCCTTCCACACGGCGCGTGAATGGCTCACCGCGACCCGCGAGGCGATCGCCTCGTGCGAGTGCGAGGCGGGCTGCCCGTCGTGCATCCAGTCCCCGAAGTGCGGCAACGGCAACGAGCCCCTGCACAAACGCGCGGCCGTACGGCTCCTGGGCGAACTCCTGAAGTCCGCCCCGCCGCCGGATACCGCGGACCTGGCGGACCTGCCGGGCCCGCGCACGGCCGGAGCCGAGGTCACGAGCTAGGTCCTGTCGGGCGGATCTTCGTCGGCTCGCGGACCGGGACAGCCGCAGGCCGCGCGTCCGGTGGGCCGGCCCGGGACCTGACCGTCGGGGTGTACGGGCCGAAGGCCGCCCGTGCGGTCACGTCGGCGATCTCACCGGCCACCGCGCACCGCACCACCTGCGCGCCCTGCGCCCCGGCCACCTCGGCCGCCCGCGCGCAGGCGGCCTCCGCTCCCCGCAGCGCGTGTCCGGCCGCCGCCAGCGCCGCCAGGTCCGCCGCCGAACCCGCGCGGTGCCTGGCCACGACCGCCTGGCCCATGGCGAGGATCACCGCGAACACGACACACAGCGCGGTCGCCGCCATGGCCGCCCATACCGTCGCCGACCCTCGATCACGGTTCATGGAGCCGCTCCGCGCGTCGCCGTGTCCTCGGCCGGTGCCACCGCTTCCGCGGCGAGCGTCAGCGCGATACCGCGCGGCCCGGGGGTCGGCGCCTCCACCCGCACGCGCCACAGGTCGGCCGACCGCCCCATCGTGACCTCGGCGCCCTCCGGGGCGGCCGAGCGGGCGGCTTCCAGCGCCGCGCCCGGGGGCTCGGACCGGGCCGCGGCCCGCGCCCCCGCCCTGGCGGCGTCCACGCACTGGATCTGCGCGGAGGCCGCCATCAGGGCCCACAGCAGCGCGGCGACGAACACCACCAGCGCGGGCAGCGCCACGGCGGCCTCCGCCGTCACCGACCCCCGGTCGCCGGGGTCTCCGACCGTCCCGGACTCAGAACTTCGCATCGAGGGCGTTCCCGATGACCGATTCCAGGGCGCCGGCGACGGGCCCACTGGTGATCACCTTGTAGAGCACCGCGGCGAAGCCGCACGCGGCGAGAGTCCCCACGGCGTACTCGGCACTCACGATTCCGGAGTCCGTCCGCGGGCCGGCACGGAACCGGAACCCGCTGCCGACCCGGACCCTGCTCCGGCGCAGCCGGCTCATCCCGCTCGCCGCCTCCACCACACGCCATGCCCGTCGTCCCGACGGTCCCACCGGCATCCTCATGTCAACCTCCCGTTGGATCAGCACAGTTGGATCAGCACAGTTGGTTCAGCACAGTTGAATCTGCGGACTCGCACCGGCTCAGTTGCCGCGCAGCAGCCCGGTCGCCAGGCCGATCACCACCGGGGCCACCCCCACCGCCAGAAAGGCGGGCAGGAAGCACAGCCCCACCGGAGCGGTGATCAGCACCTGGGCCCGGCCCGCGCGGGCCGCGGCCTGCCGGGCCCGTTCCGCCCTGAGGCCGTCGGCCAGCCGGGAAACCGGCTCCGCCGCCGGCGCTCCCGTGGACCCGGCCCGCTCCAGACAGCGGGCCAGCTCCGCGGCTCCCGGTATCTCGCCGAACCGCCCCCACGTCTCGACCGGTTCACCGCCGAGCCGCAGCGTCGCCGCCGTACTCACCAACCGCTCGCCCACCGGCCCGCCCAGCGACTCCCCCACCGCCTCCGCCGCCTCGCGCGGGCCCGCCCCGGCCGAGACGCAGGCGGCCAACAGGTCGGCGGCGAGCGGCAATTGCCGCGCGGCCTCGCCGACGGCCTCGTCCGTGGCCGCGCCGGAGTCCGGCTTACGCGTACGCAGCCACCGCCCGACGCCGTACGCCCCTGCGAACCCGACCACCAACCCGGCCGTCCCACCGATCAGCGCCCAGCCGAGACACCAGGCCCCCAGCGGCGGGCCCCACCGCCGTAGCCACGCTCCGCACTCCGGCCGCACGCGCCGCCGACCGGGCGCCACCTCCAGGGCCAGCAGCGCCACCATCCGTCCGCGCGCGGCCCGTTCGCGCCGCCACCCCGACCAGGCGAGGACCACGGACACCACCGCCGCGAACAGTGCGGCGGCCACCCACAAGCTGTGGACGAAGTCCCCCTGTGCGAGCCGCCCGTTCATGACGCCACCCCGCCCCGGACGATCCGCCCGGCCCACCAGAAGCCCATCGCCTCCAGGAGTCCGCCCACCACCAGACAGCCCAGACCAGCAGGGGTGTGGAGCAGCACGTTCAACGGGTCGGCGCCCATGGCCCAGCCCATGACCAGTCCCGCCACGGGCAGGAGCGCCAGCACCACGACCGTGGACCACGCACCGGCCAACTGGGCCCGCAGGGACTCCCGCTGGTCCTGCTGGGCTCGCAGCGCGGCACGCAGCCGATCCAGACCGGCGGCCAGTCCCGCCCCACCGTCCACCGCGACCCGCCAGCAGGCCGCGACCCCCACGAGACCTTCCGCACCCGGTCGCCGGGCGGCTTTGCGCAGGGCTTCGGGGACATCACCGCCGAAGCGGGCCGCCGCGACCACCAGGGCGGGTTCCGGGCCGCTCAGGTCCCGGCCGACGGCCCTGACGGCTGTCGTGAGCGCCTCGGCCGGTTGCGCCCCGGCCCTCAACTCCCCGACGAGCACGTCACAAAGACCTCGCACGGCCCCGGCATGTCGCTCCACCGCGCGCCGGTGCGCCGCCGCCCGCAGCCGCCGCCTCACGAGCGGCACCGCCACGGCACCGGCGACCAGCGGCAGCACCGACTCGCCCCACAGGGCGAGCGCCAGAGCGACGGGCAGACAGAGCCACTCCTTCCCCAGCCCCGCCAGCCGCTCGCGGACCACCCGCGCCGCAGGCCCAGCCTTACCGCCGCTGCTGCCGCTGCCTGCGATTCCGGCGATTCCGGCGCCGAACAGCAGCTCCGCCCGCCTTGTGGCCCGACTCCGGTCCACCTGCGCCCAGACCTCCAGCAGCACCAGCACCGCGCACAGCGCCGCGTAGGACAGGGTCATCGGCATCGGCATCAGGGCTGCCACCCGCGTCACAACGCACCCCCGATCAGCGACCGCAGCCTCGGCCAGCCCCGCTCGTACGCGAACCTCTCCGCGCCCCAGCGCAGCGCGGGCACCGGCACCACCAACCCCGCCGTATCCCGCTCCAGCACATGCACCTCGGCGATACGACGCCGCCCGGCCCGGTCCCGTACGAGATGGATCACCACCGACAGCGCCGCCGCCAACTGGCTGTGCAGAGCCGCCCGGTCGAGACCGGCGGCCGTCCCGAGGGCTTCCAGCCGCGCGGGCACATCGGCGGCGGCGTTCGCGTGAACCGTCCCGCAGCCGCCCTCGTGGCCCGTGTTCAAGGCGGCCAGGAGAGTAGTCACCTCAGCTCCTCGCACCTCCCCGACCACCAGCCGGTCGGGCCGCATCCGCAGCGCCTGCCGCACCAGGTTCTCCAGGGTCACCTCGCCCGCGCCCTCCTGATTCGCGGGCCGCGCCTCCAGACGGACCACGTGCGGGTGGTCGGGCCTCAACTCCGCCGAGTCCTCGGCCAGTACGATCCGCTCACGCTCCCCCACCAGGCCGAGCAGGGCCGCGAGGAGGGTTGTCTTTCCTGAGCCCGTGCCCCCACTGATCAGGAACGACACCCGGGCCTCGATCAGCGCCCGCAGCAGCCGCTCACCGCCCGGCGGCACCGTCCCGGCGGCGGTCAGTTCCGCCAGGGAGAAAGCCCGGGGGCGTACGACCCGCAGGGACAGACACGTCGATCCGACGGCCACCGGGGGCAGCACCGCGTGCATCCGGGTGCCGTCGGGCAGCCGGGCGTCCACCCACGGGCGCGCGTCGTCCAACCGCCTGCCCGCCACGGCGGCGAGCCGCTGCGCCAGCCTCCGTACGGCCGAGGCGTCCGCGAACGACACGTCCGTCAACTCCAGCCCGCCTCCCCGGTCCACCCAGACCCGGTCGGGCGCCGAGACCAGCACGTCCGTCACGGAGGGATCGGCCAACAAGGGCTCCAGCGGCCCCGTCCCGACCAGCTCGCACCTCAACTCCTCAGCGGCACCGAGCACTTCCGTGTCCCCCAGGAGCCTCCCCTGGGCCCTCAGAGCCGCCGCCACGCGTGCGGGGGTCGGTTCGGCCCCGCTCTCCGCCAGACGCTGCCGTACGGCGTCCAGGAGCGCTCCACCGACCTGCGCTCCCCTGGCGCGTGTCACGGCGCTCACGCGGTCACGCTCCCGTCCCCGGCGCCCGCGAGCGCCCGCTCCCAGAACGCGGCGCAGAACCGCGCCAGCGGACCCCGCGCGCTCGCCCCCGGCGGTGACCCGGTCTCCTGAGCCGCCAACAGACCCGGCTCCACGGGAAGTTCACCCACGAGCGGCAGCCGCAGCGCGTCGGCCACCCAGTTGTCGTCCAGCCCGGTCGCGTACGGCCCACGGACCACCGCCCGCAGGTCCGGCAGGACCATGCCCACCAAGGACGCCACCCGGCCGGCGGCCGCGACGGCCCGCAGCTCCCCCGGTACTACCAGCAGACCGACGTCCAACTGCGCCAGCGCCTCTGTGGCGGCCTCGTCGATCCGGCGCGGAAGATCCACGACCACGACGCCGCCCCGTCTGCGGGCCGCCGCGAGGACGGACCGCATGGCCGCCGGCGGGACGAGCACGGAGTCTCCGCGATCCCAGCTGAGCAGACGCAGATCGTGCAGCCGGGGCAGCGACTCCTCCAGCGCACCGCCCGCCACTCGCCCCTTGGAGGCGGCGAAATCCGGCCATCGGCGGCCCTTCGCGCGCTCACCGCCGAGCAGCACGTCGAGCCCCCCGCCGAGCGGGTCGCCGTCGATGAGCATGGTGCGCAGGCCCTGGCGGGCGGCCGTGACCGCCAGGGCGCAGGCCAGCGTCGAGGCCCCGGCCCCGCCACGGCCGCCGATCACCCCGACGGTGAGCGCGGGCCGCCCCACGCCTTCGGCGACGTCGGCGATCCGGTCGACGAGCCAGCTCTCCGCGTCGGGCAGGCGCAGCACGCTGTCGGCACCGATCTCGACGGCCCGCCGCCATACGTCCGGGTCGTCCTGGTCGCGGCCGACGAGCAGCACCCCTCGGCGCCGGGTGGCGGACCGGCACCGTACGGCCGCGTCGTCGCCCACCAGCACGAGCGGTGCGGACTCCCACCCACCCCGTCGCTCGGGCACCGAATGGTGCACCTCGGGCTCGGCGCCCGCGGCGGCGCACAGCCGCAGCAGATCATCGAGCAGGTCGACGTCCTCGGTCACGATCAGCGGTCCGGCCCGGCGCCCTTCGGCGACCGGCGAGCGGTCGGACGTCCTGAATCCAGCCATTTACTCCACCCCCTATTCCCGCGATCCCAGATCAACGTCCGCAGCCGCGCCGAAGGCGCTCGCCCACACGATGCGGAGACACCTCAAGGGCATCCGCTCAGTGGGCTCTCAGCGATCTCGCAGTGATCCGGCATCGGTCATTCCGGCTACCGCGAACTTTCGCGGTCGGAAATCACCGTGCATCGCGCGGAAAAATCGTGTGGATCTTGCTCAAAAGCTGTGGACAACTCGCCGGTTGTGAATATCTCCGTAGCTCATACCGGTGACTTCCGAGAGCAGCCTGGCAACTACGCACAGTGACGAGTAGAGTGCGAATCAGCTCCGCGCACGCGAAGCGCCATGAGGGGAGGGGATGCGGGGTGGCCACGGGCCCGAGCGTCAGAAACGCGTCCGGACATGCGACGACCCCCGCCGGGGGGGAGAGCGGGGGTCGTCCCCCAGACCGACTCGGGGGGGGGGAGGAGCCGGACCAGGTGAGCACGGTCGCGAACGATCCGTGACTTCCATGGTGTACCCGAGAGCCTTCTCAGGCAAACCCACGCGCCGTACCTTACGCCGAATGGTGGGCGCCTATGCTCGACATCGTGGAAAACCACTCCTTGCCTCGCACAGCGGCCTTCTTTGACCTGGACAAGACGGTCATTGCGAAGTCGTCGACGTTGACCTTCAGCAAGTCCTTCTATCAAGGCGGACTGATCAACCGCCGAGCCGTACTGCGCACCGCATACACGCAGTTCGTCTTTCTCGCGGGCGGCGCCGATCACGACCAGATGGAGCGCATGCGCGAGTACCTCTCCGCGCTCTGCAAGGGCTGGAACGTCCAGCAGGTCAAGGAGATCGTCGCCGAGACGCTGCACGATCTCATCGACCCGATCATCTACGACGAGGCCGCCTCCCTCATCGAGGATCACCACACGGCCGGACGTGACGTGGTGATCGTCTCCACATCCGGCGCGGAAGTCGTCGAGCCGATCGGCGAACTCCTGGGCGCCGACCGGGTCGTGGCGACCCGCATGGTCGTCGGGGCCGACGGCTGCTTCACGGGTGAGATCGAGTACTACGCGTACGGGCCGACCAAGGCCGCGGCGGTCAAGGCGCTCGCCGCGTCCGAGGGGTACGACCTGGACCGCTGCTACGCGTACAGCGACTCCGTCACCGACCTCCCCATGCTCCAGTCGGTCGGGCACCCGTACGCGGTCAATCCCGACCGGGCGCTGCGTCGCGAAGCGACGGCCCGTGATTGGCCGATTCTCGTCTTCAATCGGCCGGTCCGGCTCAAGCAGCGGCTGCCCGCCTTCTCCATGCCCCCACGGCCGGCGCTCGTCGCGGCGGCAGCGGTGGGCGCGGCGGCGGCCACGGCGGGACTGGTCTGGTACGCGAGCCGGCGGCGCCAGGCGGCCTCGGCGTGAGCCGCACACCGATCACACCGGCCACACCGGTCACACACACCAACCACAGCCGGGCGTTTCATCCTTATTTGAACCTAAAAGTAAAGTCGAGGAGCGAGGGCTTTCGCTTCTTCCCGGACAGGAGTAGAAAGGAATCAACGGCCCGCGAGACCAAGGACATCCGAGAGGACGACCTGTAACGCACGAAGGCCCCACGGACCGAGCATGAAAACCGAGTACCCACGCGACGTCGACCCGTCGATTACGGGCCAGCCGCACCAGGTGACGGGCGAAGTACCCGACCTGATGGGCAAACTACGAGGACGCTTGGTAACTCGGTGGACGTGCCAGCGGCGGTACCTCTCCGGTACCGCCGCATTTCTGTTCCAAAGGACGCACCCTAGGCCGCGCCGCGCTGCAGCGCCTCACAGACGGCCGTCGACTCCCTGACACCCAGCTCGACCGCGCGCCCGCAGTGCGTGATCCACGCCGCCATCCCGTCGGGCGTCCCCGACAGATAGCCGTCGAACGCCGCCACGTACGCGGCACGCCCCAGCTCCGCGTGCCCGACCTCGGACGGGCAGATCGACTTGGGGTCCAGCCCGCTGCCGATCAGCACGATCCGCTCGGCGGCCCGCGCGACCAGGCCGTTGTACGAGCCGAAGGGGCGCAGCGCCAGCAGTTCGCCGTGCACGACGGCCGCCGTGACGAGCGCGGGCGCCGAACTCCCCGCGATCACCAGGCCGGAGAGCCCGTCCAGCCGTCCGGCCACCTCGTCGGCGGCGGGCAGCGGCGCCTCGATCAGCGGCTGGGGACTGTCGGGCCCCGGCGTCTCGACGACCGGTTCACCGGCCAGCCTCGGCCGCCCGACCGTCTCCCCCGCGACCACCGCGGCCTCCCCGGCCACACCCGTACCAACACCCACACCCGTATCAACGCCGACGCCCGCACCGGCACCCACGCCCGCGCCACCGGCCGCCACCAGATGCAGCCGGGCCAGCACCCGCACCGGCGACTGCCGCCAGATCGAGAGGAGTTGGCCCGCCTCGGCCGTCAACCGCAGCGCGGCTCCCACCGTCAGCGCGTCCGACGCGGCGCCGAAGTCGCTGCGCCTACGCACCTCTTCGAGCGCCCAGTCCGCGCCGGAGAGCGCCGCCGATCCGCGCGCGGCACGCAGCGCGGCCTCCGAGGTGACCTCGTTGCTGCGCCGTCTCATCACGCGGTGCCCGTAGACCAGGTCGACCGCCTTGCGCACCGAATCCACCGCGTCGGGGACGCCCGGCAGGGAGCCCAGAGCGGCGAGAGGGTCATGCCCTCGTGGAGCGGACGAAGCGTTCGGAGCTGTCGTACTCATAGGTAGCAAGGCTACGCGCCCATAGCGCACGCCCCACGTTGGAGTGGTCTTCTTCACCCGAAGTGACAGCGCACAGCGACATGGCCACTACGCTAGGTGAACATGAAGATCGCTTTCGTGGGTAAGGGCGGCAGTGGCAAGACGACGCTGGCCTCGCTCTTCATCCGCCATCTGACCGCCAACGAGGCCCCCGTCATCGCGGTGGACGCCGACATCAACCAGCATCTCGGGGCCGCCCTCGGTCTCGACGAGGCCCAGACCGCCGCGCTGCCGGCGATGGGCGCGCATCTCCCCCTCATCAAGGAGTATCTGCGCGGCACCAACCAGCGGATCACGTCCGCCGATTCGATGATCAAGACGACGCCCCCGGGCGAGGGTTCCCAGCTCCTCCGGGTCCGCGAGCCCAACCCGGTGTACGACGCCTGCGCCCGCACCGTCCGGCTGGACGACGGCGACATCCAGCTGATGGCCACGGGGCCGTTCACCGAGTCCGACCTGGGGGTGGCCTGCTACCACTCCAAGGTCGGCGCGGTCGAGCTCTGCCTGAACCACCTCGTCGACGGCCCGGACGAGTACGTCGTCGTCGACATGACGGCGGGCTCGGACTCGTTCGCGTCGGGGTTGTTCACCCGGTTCGACATGACGTTCCTGGTTGTCGAACCGACGCGTAAGGGCGTGTCCGTCTACCGCCAGTACAAGGAGTACGCGCGGGACTTCGGCATCGCGCTGAACGTCGTCGGCAACAAGGTCCAGGCCCAGGACGACGTGGACTTCCTCCAGGACCAGGTGGGCGACGACCTGCTCGTGACCGTGGGGCACTCCAACTGGGTGCGGTCCATGGAGAAGGGCCGCCCGGCCGCCTTCGAGCTGCTGGAGGCGGAGAACCGCGTGGCGCTGCAGGTCCTGGAGGACGCGGCGGAGGACTCGTACGCGGACCGCGACTGGGAGCGCTACACGCGGCAGATGGTGCACTTCCATCTCAGGAACGCGGAGAGCTGGGGCAATGCGAAGACAGGCGCTGACCTGGCCGCACAGGTCGACCCGGCGTTCGTGCTCCGCGAGGACGTGGCGGTTCCGCAGCCGAGCTGAGCGCCGCGGTGGTACGGGCGGCACATCGTCGTGCCGCCCGCACCACCGCGCTCACCGCGCTCACCGCGCTCACCGCTCGCAACGCCCGTACCCCCGGGCGCTCGACTCAGTTCGCGGCCGGGTCCCCTTCGGGGCCCGAGTCGGAGCCCGAGTCAGGGCCGGAGTCAGGGCCGGAGGAATCCGGGCCCGCGTCCGGGCCGTCGGCAGCCTCGGAGGCCGGGTCCGAATCCGCCGGGGCCGCCGGTGAGGCCGGGGCCGTCGGCGGCCTGGGAGCCGTCAGATACGACTGCCAGCCGGTCGCGGGCTTCTGGCCGACACCCAGCTCCCGCAGCCTTTCGAGCGTCTGCGGGTCCTGCGCGTCCAGCCAGTCCGCGAGTTCCTTGAACGTCACGCACCGCACGCCGTCCTTCACACAGACGGTCTTGATCGTCTCCTCGACGGCGCGCATGTACGTGCCGCCGTTCCACGACTCGAAGTGGTTGCCGATGATCAGCGGCGCGCGGTTGCCGTCGTACGCGCGGCCGAAGGCCTGGAGCAGGCCGTCACGCATCTGGTTGCCCCAGTACTCGTGCTGGGACGGGTCGCCGTTGACCGTCTTCGACTGGTTGAACATGAAGTTGTAGTCCATCGAGAGCGTCTCGAACTTCCGGCCGGGCACCGGGACGAGCTGCAGCGGGATGTCCCACATGCCCTCGGTCTTCTTCGGCCAGACCTGGTTGCCGACACCGCTGGAGTCGTAGCGGAAGCCCATCGTCCGCGCCGCCCGCATCATGTTCTTCTGCCCTTCCAGGCAGGGGGTGCGGGCGCCGACGAGTTCCTTCTCGTAGTCGAAGGGCAGCGGAGCCTCGGTCGTCAGGCCGGTGTTGCTCTTCCAGTTCTTCACGAAGGCCTTGGCCTGGCTGATCTCGCTCTTCCACTCCTCGACGGACCAGTTGCCGACCCCGCCGTCCGCGCCGCAGAAGTGCCCGTTGAAGTGGGTGCCGATCTCGTTGCCGTCCTGCCAGGCGGCGCGCAGCTCGCGCAGGGTGTTCTTGATCCCCTCGGTGTCGTTGAAGCCGATGTCCGAGCGGCCGGCGGCGTGTTGGGGCGGGCTGTACTGCTTGGACTTGTCCTCCGGCAGCAGATAGACACCGCTGAGGAAGTACGTCATCTTCGCGTCGTACTTCTTGCCCACGTCGCGGAAGTGGGAGAAGAGCTTCTGGCTGTCCTCCCCGGCGCCGTCCCAGGAGAACACCACGAACTGCGGCGGCTTCTGACCGGGCTTCAGGCGCTCCGGCTTGAGGACGCCGGGCTGGGCGCCGGTGTACGCCGTGGAGCCGTCGCCGATGAGCCGTACCGCGCTCTTGGCCGGCCCCTTCTTCGCCCCGTGGGCGCCCTCCTCGGCCTTGGTCCCGTCCTTCGGTTCCGGTGAACCGGACCCGGAACATCCGGCGAGCCCCACGGCCAGCGCCGTCACGACCACGCCGCAGGCGATCCTCTTTCTGGCGGCCAGCATCCGCCCACCTCTTCCCTCAGGTTCTGTGCGTTGGAGCGCCGGAACGCCGAAAAACGCCGAGCACGGCGCCGAGCGCCGACAACGTCGCACTGGGACCCGAGGGGATCCGGTATGACAAGCCGGACAAAATGACTAATCACCGTTGCGGGTGAAAGTTTGCCCCATTTGCCGGGAAAGTCATGCCACAATCTTTACTCTCCATTACGATCCATTTACTGAGCGTTGATAAATCCCGCCGCTGCACGCCGTGACTCACGGCCGCGTCACCTGTTCCGCGACCGCGCCGCCCCGGAGGAGACGGGAACCATGTCTGCCTACGTCCCCACCCGCGAAGACCCGCCCGACCGCCCCGATCACCCCGGCCAGACCGAGCGGTCCGACCGCCCTGGCCGGTCCGACCACGCAAAGAGCCCAAAGAGCCCACGGAGCCCGCAGAGCCCGCCGCCCGGCCGGTGGCGAGGGTTCCGGATCGCCGGGGCGGACTTCTCCGCCTCCATCTCGGTCTTCCTGATCGCCCTGCCGCTCTCCCTCGGCATCGCGCTCGCCACCGGCGCGCCCCTCCAGGCCGGTCTCGTCGCCGCGGCCGTGGGCGGTCTCGTGGTCGGCCGCCTCGGCGGCGCTCCGCTCCAGGTCAGTGGTCCGGCAGCGGGTCTGACCGTCGTCACGGCCGATCTGATCCAGCGGTACGGCTGGCGCACCACCTGCGCCATCACGGTGCTCGCGGGTCTCGCCCAACTCGGTCTCGCCGCCCTGCGCGTCGCCCGCTCGGCACTCGCCGTGAGCCCGGCGATCGTGCACGGCATGCTGGCCGGCATCGGTGTCACGATCGCGCTCGCCCAGCTGCACATCGTCCTCGGCGGCACCCCGCAGAGCTCCGCCGTCGCCAACGTCCAGGGTCTGCCCGCCCAGTTGGCCGGTCTGCACCCGGCCGCGGTCTCCGTGAGCGCGCTGACCGTGGTCGTTCTGCTCGCCTGGCCGCGTATCCCGGGGCGTACGGGCCGGATCCTACGGAAGGTGCCCGCCGCCCTCGCGGCGGTGGCGGCGGCGACCGCCGTGGCCGCCCTCGTGGGGCTGCGCCTCGACCGCGTCGACCTGCCCTCCTGGAGCAGCCATGTGCTTCCCGAGCTGCCTCAGGGGCCGGTGCTGGGGCTGATCGCCGCCGTTCTCACCATCACCCTCGTCGGCAGCGTCGAGTCACTGCTGTCCGCGGTCGCCGTCGACAAGTTGGTGGCCGCGCGCAAGGACCCGGACGTCCAGATCCCACGCGCCCGGCTCGACCGGGAGCTGGCCGGACAGGGTGCGGCGAACGTCGTCTCCGGGGCCCTCGGCGGACTGCCGATCACCGGGGTCGCCGTCCGCAGCGCGGCCAATGTGGCCGCGGGCGGAATCAGTCGGAACTCGACCATGCTGCACGGGCTGTGGGTCGCCGTCGCCGCACTCTTCCTGGGGTCCGTGCTCGACCTGATCCCGCTGGCCGCGCTCGCCGCGCTGGTCATGGTCATCGGCGTCCAGATGGTCAGCATCACGCACATGCGCACGGTGCGGCGCAATCGCGAACTGCTCGTCTATGCAGGGACGCTGGCCGGTGTGGTGTTCACCGGCGTCCTGGAGGGGGTCGCGATCGGAATCGCGCTGGCGGTCGCCGTCGCGCTGCACCGCCTCACCCGGACCCGGATCACGCTGGACGAGCAGGAGGGCGTCCACCGGCTGCGCGCGCGGGGCGAGTTGACGTTCCTGGCCGTTCCACGGCTGAGCCGTCTGCTGCACCAGGTGCCGCAAGGAAGCGACTGCGTGGTCGAGTTGGACGGGTCGTTCATGGATCACGCGGCGTACGAGGCGCTGCACGACTGGCAGGTCGCACATCTGGCCCAGGGCGGCACGGTCGAGTTCACCGGCAGATCCGGGGACCGTATCGCCGAGCCCGCCGAGCCGGTGACGCAGTCGAGCACCTGCTGCCGGCCGTGGACACCGTGGCGCAACCACCACTGCGGCGATCCGGTGGAGCAGCGGCAGACGCCAGGGCGGAAGACGGATGAGGTACGGGTTTCGAGCCGGGTCCAGGCCGGCGGCCAACTCGCCAGTGGGCTCAGCTCGTTCCAGCGCAACACGGCTCCGCTCGTACGGGGCGAGCTGGCGCGGCTGGCACGCGAGGGCCAGCAGCCCTCCCAGCTCTTCCTCACCTGCGCCGACTCGCGTCTGGTGACAAGCATGATCACTGCGAGCGGCCCCGGCGATCTGTTCACCGTCCGCAATGTCGGCAATCTGGTCCCCCTTCCGGGGGAGAAGGGCACGGAGGGGCAGGACGACTCGGTGGCGGCGGCGATCGAGTACGCGGTCGATGTCCTGCGGGTCGAGTCCATCACGGTCTGCGGCCACTCCGGCTGCGGCGCGATGCAGGCCCTCCTCAACGCCCCGGCCAACGCCCCGGCCAACGCACCCGCCGGCACACCTGCGAACGGACTCGCCGACGCACCCGTCGACTCACACCCCGGCGCACCCGCCACCCGGTCCGCACAGGAAGCCCCCGCGCCGCCCTCCCCCCTCACCCGCTGGCTCCGGCACGGCCTGCCCAGCCTGGAGCGGATGAGGAGCCGCGAGCACGCCTGGGCCCGGATCTCCGGGCGACTGCCGGCTGACGCGGTCGAGCAGCTCTGTCTGACCAATGTCGTCCAGCAGTTGGAGCATCTGCGCGCCCACACGGCGGTGGCCCGGGGCCTGGCCGAGGGAAGGCTCGAACTGCACGGCATGTACTTCCATGTCGGCGAGGCGCAGGCGTATCTGCTCGCGGCCGACGGACAGCCCGACGAGCTGCCCGAGGGACAGTCCGACAGCACCGACAAGGTGTTCAACCGGGTCGCCCCGACGGCTTTCGAGGAGTCGCGCGCCTGAACCGGCGGCCCGCCGCATCCGTGAGAATGTGTGGCCCCGTTCCCCACCACAGCCGGGGAACGGGGCCACTTACTCGTACGCCGACCCATAACTCCACTCGTCAGTCCGGCCGCATAGGTCTAAACCAATTTCCTGAAGACCCTTGTCACCCGGGCATCTGCCTGATGAGCTAGGCCCGGGGACACATAGGACGCCCTGGGAAAGGGAGATGTCGTGAGCAACAAAAGCCTGGCCAACCTGCTCAAGGAGGAGACGGGAGTATGAGCGAGAACTCTTCCCTCTCCAACCTGCTCAAGGAAGAGCGGCGGTTCGCGCCACCGGCCGAGCTGGCCGCGAACGCCAACGTGACAGCGGAGGCGTACGAGCAGGCCGCGGCGGACAGGCTTGGCTTCTGGGCCGAGCAGGCCCGGCGGCTCACCTGGGCCACCGAACCGACCGAGACCCTCGACTGGTCGAACCCGCCCTTCGCGAAGTGGTTCGCGGACGGCCGGCTCAACGTCGCGTACAACTGCGTGGACCGCCACGTCGAGGCGGGCAACGGCGACCGGGTCGCCATCCACTTCGAGGGCGAGCCGGGCGACAGCCGTGCCATCACCTACGCCGAGCTGAAGGACGAGGTCTCCCGGGCCGCGAACGCGCTCACCGAGCTGGGCGTGACCAAGGGCGACCGGGTCGCCATCTATATGCCGATGATCCCCGAGACGGCCGTGGCGATGCTGGCGTGCGCCCGCATCGGCGCCGCGCACTCCGTGGTCTTCGGCGGCTTCTCGGCCGACGCCGTGGCCTCCCGTATCCAGGACGCCGACGCCAAGCTCGTCATCACCTCGGACGGTGGCTACCGGCGCGGCAAGCCGAGCGCGCTCAAGCCCGCGATCGACGACGCCGTCGCCCGGTGTCCGCAGGTCGAGCATGTCCTGGTGGTACGCCGCACCGGCCAGGACACCGCCTTCAGCGAGGGCCGGGACGTGTGGTGGCACGACATCGTCGACCGCCAGTCCGCCGAGCACACGCCGGAGGCGTTCGACGCCGAGCACCCGCTCTTCATCCTGTACACGTCCGGCACGACGGGTAAGCCCAAGGGCATCCTGCACACGTCGGGCGGCTACCTGACCCAGGTGGCGTACACGCATCACGCGGTCTTCGACCTCAAGCCGGAGACGGACGTCTACTGGTGCACGGCCGACGTGGGCTGGGTGACCGGTCACTCGTACATCGTGTACGGGCCGCTGGCCAACGGCGCGACGCAGGTCATGTACGAGGGCACGCCCGACACCCCGCACCAGGGGCGCTTCTGGGAGATCGTCCAGAAGTACGGCGTGACGATCCTCTACACGGCGCCGACCGCGATCCGCACGTTCATGAAGTGGGGGGACGACATCCCCGCCAAGTTCGATCTGACGTCGCTGCGCGTCCTGGGCTCGGTCGGTGAGCCGATCAACCCCGAGGCGTGGATCTGGTACCGGCAGAACATCGGCGCGGGCAAGACCCCCGTCGTGGACACCTGGTGGCAGACCGAGACCGGCGGCATGATGATCTCCCCGCTGCCCGGCGTCACCGCCGCCAAGCCGGGCTCCGCGCAGCGCGCGCTCCCCGGTATCTCGGCGACCGTCGTGGACGACGACGCCAACGAGGTGCCGAACGGCGGCGGCGGATATCTCGTCCTCACCGAGCCGTGGCCGGCGATGCTCCGCACCATCTGGGGCGACGACCAGCGGTTCATCGACACCTACTGGTCGCGTTTCGAGGGCAAGTACTTCGCGGGCGACGGCGCCAAGAAGGACGATGACGGCGACATCTGGCTGCTGGGCCGCGTCGACGACGTGATGCTGGTGTCGGGCCACAACATCTCCACCACGGAGGTCGAGTCGGCGCTCGTCTCGCACCCGAAGGTCGCCGAGGCGGCCGTCGTCGGCGCCACGGACGAGACGACCGGCCAGGCGATCGTCGCCTTCGTCATCCTGCGCGGTACGGCGTCGGTGGACGACGGCCTGGTGGCCGAGTTGCGCAACCACGTCAGTACGGCGCTGGGGCCGATCGCCAAGCCGAAGCGGATCCTGCCGGTGGCCGAGCTGCCGAAGACCCGGTCGGGCAAGATCATGCGGCGGCTGCTGCGCGATGTCGCGGAGAACCGTCAGCTCGGTGACGTCACGACGCTCACCGACTCCTCGGTGATGGATCTGATCCAGACGCAGCTCCCGAGCGCGACCAGCGAGGACTGAGCACCCCACCGTGCAGCGGGAGCCCCCGGCGTATCGCGCCGGGGGCTCCTCTTTGTAAAGTGGGCGGCGCGTCAACAATGTAATAAGAATCCAAAGGTGCGCCGGGAAGTCTGGTCGGCAGGCAATTCGTCATGCCCGCCGAACCGACCGGAGGACCCCTCGTGGCCACCCCGCGCACCTTTCTCGGACGCCTCCCGCTCCCCGAGCGGACGTATCTCGCGAGCGCGCTGCGGACCGAGACGGTCGGCGGTGTCCTGCTGCTCGTGGCCGCGGTCGCCGCCCTGATCTGGGCCAACACCCCGCTCAGCGCCAGCTACACGACCGTCGGCGACTTCCATCTGGGCCCGGCCTCGCTCGGCCTGGACCTCTCGATCCGGCACTGGGCCGCCGACGGACTCCTCGCCGTCTTCTTCTTCGTCGCCGGCATCGAGCTGAAGCGCGAACTGGTGGCCGGTGAACTGCGGGACCCGAAGGCCGCCGCCCTCCCCGTGATCGCGGCGCTCTGCGGCATGGCCGTGCCCGCGCTCGTCTATGTGCTGGTCAACGTCGTGGGCGGCGGATCCACGGACGGCTGGGCCGTCCCCACGGCCACCGACATCGCCTTCGCGCTCGCCGTGCTCGCCGTCCTCGGCACCTCGCTGCCGTCCGCACTGCGGGCCTTCCTGCTCACCCTCGCTGTCGTGGACGACCTCTTCGCGATCCTGATCATCGCGATCTTCTTCACCAGCGACATCGACTTCCTGGCCCTGGCGGGCGCCTTCGTGGCGCTCGCCGTCTTCTGGCTCCTCCTGAGGAAGGGGGTGCGCGGTTGGTACGTGTACGTCCCGCTGGCCCTCGTCGTCTGGGCCCTGATGTACAACAGCGGCGTCCACGCCACCGTCGCCGGTGTCGCGATGGGCCTGATGCTCCGCTGCGTCAGGCACGAGGGCGAGGAGCAGTCCCCCGGTGAGCACATCGAACACCTCGTCCGCCCGCTGTCGGCCGGTCTCGCCGTGCCGCTGTTCGCGCTCTTCTCGGCGGGTGTCTCCATCAGCGGCGGCGCGCTGGCCGACGTCTTCACCCGGCCGGAGACCCTGGGGGTGGTCCTGGGGCTGGTCGTCGGCAAGGCGCTCGGCATCTTCGGCGGCACCTGGCTGGCCGCGCGCTTCACCAAGGCCGAACTGAACGAGGATCTGGCCTGGCCGGACATCCTCGCCGTGTCGACGCTCGCCGGAATCGGCTTCACCGTCTCGCTGCTCATCGGCGAACTCGCCTTCACCGGCGATCCCGGGCTGACGGACGAGGTGAAGGCCGCCGTCCTGACGGGTTCGGTGATCGCCGCCGTACTCGCCGCCGTACTCCTGCGGCTGAGGGTGCGCACGTACCGGGCGCTGTACGACTCCGAGGAGCTCGACGAGGACAGGGACGGGATCCCCGACATCTACGAGCAGGACGACCCGGCGTACCACTTGAGAATGGCCGCGATCTACGAGGGGAAGGCGGCCGAGCACCGCCGGTTGGCGGAACACGCCGCAGCGACGCGCGATGAGGGCGCCGGTCCGGCATGATCTGACATCCGACATTGATCCGGCTTCCGGCATGATCTGAAGGCGCGGAGCCGGAAGAATCGCAGATCTGCGAGAGCGCAGCCGAAACGAGGGAGTCAACGATGAGCGACCCCGGCAGCCATGCCGCCGTCACCACCGAACCTGTCGACGCCGTTCCAGCCGTCCGGGCCAACGGCGCCGACCGCAGCCTCGGTCAGTTGGTCTCATCGGCGACCGCGGAGGTGTCCGCGCTGGTGCACGACGAGATCGCGCTGGCCAAGGCCGAGGTGCGACAGGACGTCAAGCGGGGCGTGATGGGCAGCGCCGCGATCGGTATCGCGGGAGTGTTCGCGCTTTTCTCGCTGCCGGTGCTGAGCTTTGCCGCCGCGTACGGGATCCACAACTGGGGCCTCGGGCTCGCCTGGTCGTTCCTGATCGTGGGAGGAGCGTTTCTGCTCATCGCGGGACTGCTGGCGCTGATCGCCCTGCGAAAGTTCAAGAAGGTCAAGCCGCCGGAGAAGACGATCGCGTCCGCCAAGCAGACGGCCGCCGTGCTCCAGACGGTCAAACCGCATCCGCGCCCCGTCCATGAGGCGGACAAGACTGTGGCACGCTCGTCTGTATGACCGCCCCCGAAAACGGCCCTGGCACCAACTCCGGCACCGTTCCCGGCGCGACTGCCGCAGCCGTCGCGACTGTCGCGGCCGATGTGCGCCTCGACGGGCCCTGGACGCACCGGGACGTGGCGGCCAACGGGGCCCGCTTTCACATCGCCGAGATGGGCGACGGGCCGCTGGTGCTGCTGCTGCACGGCTTCCCGCAGTTCTGGTGGACCTGGCGGCACCAGCTTCCCGCGCTCGCCGAGGCCGGGTACCGGGCCGTCGCGATGGACCTGCGGGGCGTGGGCGGCAGCGACCGTACGCCCCGGGGTTACGACCCTGCCAACCTGGCCCTCGACATCACCGGTGTGGTGCGTTCGCTCGGCGAGCCGGACGCCGCGCTCGTCGGACACGACCTCGGCGGGTATCTCGCCTGGACCGCGGCCGTGATGCGGCCGAAGCTGGTGCGCAGGCTCGCCGTGTCGTCGATGCCGCACCCGCGCCGCTGGCGCTCCGCGATGCTGTCGGACATCTCGCAGAGCAGGGCCGGCTCGTACATCTGGGGTTTCCAGCGGCCGTGGCTGCCGGAGCGTCAGCTCGTCGCCGACGACGGGGCGTTGGTGGGTGAGCTGATCCGCGACTGGTCGGGGCCGCAGCCGCCCGACGACAAGACGGTCGACATCTACCGGCGGGCGATGACCATCCCCTCGACGGCGCACTGTTCGATCGAGCCGTACCGCTGGATGGTGCGGTCGATGGCGCGGCCGGACGGGATCCAGTTCAACCGGCGGATGAAGCGTCCGGTGCGGGTGCCGACCCTCCAGTTGCACGGGTCGCTCGATCCGGCGATGCGTACGCGCAGTACGGCGGGGTCCGCCGAGTACGTCGAAGCGCCCTACCGGTGGCGGCTGTTCGACGGTCTTGGCCATTTTCCGCACGAGGAGGACCCCGTGGCGTTCTCCACGGAACTCATCAACTGGCTGCGGGATCCCGAGCCGGACCGCTGATCAGCGCCGTGTTCGACGGGTCGACACCTCCCCCATGAACACTTGTACGACGAACAGCCAATTGCCTCACGCATAGGCCAATTGGCCGACGCCGGGGCGATTACCGACCATGGGCCCCGGGCAAACGTCGGGGTATGGGCTGGACGCACGACTACGGTGACGCAGCACGCAACCGCCGCTCGGCCTCGGTGCCGATCACCCACGAGAGGGGCGGCCCGGAAGGTCAGGGCCATGATCTCCGACTCGGTATTCCACTGATTCTCCGCCGAAGGGCCCGTTGGGTCTCGGCACGGCTGCGGCATCCGCGCAGCTAGGCACGACGGGATCAGGATCCGGGCCGGGCATCAGATCGGACATCAGGGATCAGGATCGGCGGAAGCGAGAAGGAGCAACGGAGCACGGGAGCAACGGAGGACAGAGCCGGGCCGGACCAGGATTTCCTGGCCCGGCCCGTCCTCGTTTCCGGCGCCGTCCGCGTTGTTCTCGTTCCAGCGCTGTCGGTTCCGCGTTCTGCCGCTAGAGCGCGCATCCCTGGCTGTCGACCTGCTGGTTCGCCTTGCGGCCCAGGTCGATGTCCTCGCGGATCTCGTCGGCCGTCAGGGCGTAGCCGGTGTCCGGGTCGTCCAGCGAGCGGGCGAAGATCACGCCGTACACCTTGCCGTCGGTGGTGAGCAGCGGGCCGCCGGAATTGCCCTGCCGGACGGTCGCGAAGAGCGAGTACACATCGCGCCGGACCTCGCCGCGCCGGTAGATGTCCGGCCCGTTGGCGTCGATACGGCCCCGGACACGGGCCGAGCGCACGTCGTACGCGCCGTTCTCCGGGAAGCCGGCGACGATCGCGCTGTCGCCGCTGCTCGCGTCCTTGTCGGTGAACTGGAGCACGGGGGCGCGCAGATCGGGCACGTCCAGGACGGCGATGTCCCGCTCCCAGTCGTAGAGGACGACCTTCGCGTCGTACAGCCTGCCTTCGCCGCCTATCTGGACGGTGGGCTCGTCCACGCCGCCCACGACGTGCGCGTTGGTCATGACGCGGCGCTCGGCGAAGACGAAGCCGGTGCCTTCGAGGACCTTGCTGCAGCTCTGCGCCGTACCGACCACCTTGACGATGGAGCGCTGCGCGCGGGCGGCGACGGGGCTTCCGACGAGCGCCGGGTCCGGCGGGTCGACCGCGGTGATGGGCTCGTTCGCGAACGGGCTGAAGACCTGCGGGAACCCCTTCTCGGCGAGGACGGAGGAGAAGCCCGTGAACCAGGTCGCCGTCTGACCGGGCATCACCCGCGAGACGCCGAGCAGCACCTTCGAGTTACGGACCTCCTTGCCGAGCGTCGGCAGCGAGGTCCCGGCCAGGGCGGAGCCGATCAGCCAGGCGACCAGCAGCATGGCGACGACATTGACCAGCGCGCCGCCCGTGGCGTCCACGGCGCGCGCCGGTGACCAGGTGATGTGGCGGCGGAGCTTGTTGCCGAGGTGGGTGGTGAAGGCCTGTCCCACGGAGGCGCACACGATCACGACGACGACGGCGACGACCGTGGCCGTCGTCGTGACCTCGGCCTCCTCGGTGATCTGGTCCCAGAGCACCGGGAGCAGATAGACCGCGACGAGACCGCCGCCGAGGAAGCCGATCACCGACAGGATGCCCACGACGAAGCCCTGGCGGTAGCCCACGATCGCGAACCACACGGCGGCGAGCAGCAGCAGGATGTCCAGCACGTTCACTGTCAATAGCCTCGCTAGCCTCGCTGATTCGTCTCCCGTCGCCCCGTCGGGCGGGGGTCCGGACCTGCGGCGGAATCACTGTCCGACAGCCGTACCATCGGGCCGCCGGCACAGCGATTGGGCAAGCCTGTCATGAGCGCCGGTCGAGCGGGACCTCCTTCGAGCGGTCCCATGGGCGCTCCCAGCCCGAGAAGTGCAGAATGCGGTCGATCACCCCGGCGGTGAAGCCCCAGACGAGCGCCGAAGCGACCGTGAAAGCGGGGCTGTTGATCCCGCTCGGGTGTGTGGCCATGACGCGGTTGGCCGGGTCCGTGAGATCCGCCACGGGCACGGCGAAGACCCGGGCCGTCTCCGCGAGATCGACGGCGCCGACCGGGGTGGGGGTGTGCCACCAGCCGAGGACCGGGGTCACCACGAACTCGCTCACCGGGATGTAGAGCTTGGGCAGCACGCCGAAGAGCTGGACGCCGGAAGGGTCGAGCCCGGTCTCCTCCTCGGCCTCCCGCAGCGCGGCGCGCAGCGGTCCGGTCGTGGCCGGGTCGCCGTCCTCGGGGTCGAGGGCGCCGCCGGGGAAGGAGGCCTGTCCGGCGTGCGAGCGCAGGGTGCTGGCACGCTCCATCAGCAGCAGCTCGGGGCCGCGCTCGCCCTCACCGAAGAGGATGAGTACGGCGGACTGCCGTCCGAGGCCGTTCTCGGGCGGCAGGAAGCGGCTCAGCTGTTCCGGCGCCACGGTCCGCATGGCGCGCACCACCGGGTCCAGCCAGTCGGGCAGGCCCTCGGTGGTGACGGGGACGTCGGTCCCCTGGTCGCCGTGGACGTGTTCTCCGTGGACGTGGTCGCCCTGGATGTGGTCGCCCGGGACATGTGCGGCACGCGCTGTGCGTGCGGTCCGTGCGGCATGCGTGTCAGCCCGTGTCATCGGCACCCCCGACGTACAACGCCCGCTGTCGCCCGGATCGTTCCAGCCGCATGTGCCGCAGCCCTTCCTCTCCCGCTCGTTCTGCTCGCCCCGTTCGCCCGCCGCCCCGCCGGTCTGTCCACCGGTCTGTCCACCGGTCTGTCCGGTGATACGGCTCCGGCCCGCCGTGCGCTCACCGCGCGGGCGCTCATTCGGCCCCGGCGGGGGTGCCGAGGGGCGGTGCGGGCTTGCCCGGGTAGTCCGGCGGCGGGGAGAGCCGCTGTCCCGGGTAGCCGCCCATCTCGTACTTGAGCAGCTTCTTGGCCTTCTCCGGGTCCGTCTCGCCCTCTCCGTAGGAGGGGCAGAGGTGTGCGATCGGGCAGGCGCCACAGGCGGGTTTACGTGAATGGCAGACCCGGCGTCCGTGGAAGATGATCCGGTGCGAGAGCATCGTCCACTCGCTCTTGGGGAAGATCGCGGCGATCTCCGCCTCGACCTTCTCTGGATCCTCCTGGTCGGTCCACTTCCAGCGGCGCACGAGCCGGCCGAAGTGGGTGTCGACAGTCAGGCCAGGGACACCGAAAGCGTTGCCCAACACCACATTGGCCGTCTTGCGGCCGACACCCGGCAGCGTCACGAGGTCCTTCAGCGTGCCGGGCACCTCGCCGTCGTAACGGTCACGGAGCGCCGTCGACAGCCCTATGAGGGACCTCGCCTTGGCCCGGAAGAAGCCCGTGGGGCGGATGACCTGCTCCAGCTCCTCGGGCACGGCGGCGGCCATGTCCTCCGGGGTCGGATACTTCGCGAACAGCGCGGGCGTCGTCTGATTGACGCGCAGGTCCGTCGTCTGGGCGGACAGGACCGTGGCGACGAGCAGCTCGAAGGGGTCGCGGAAGTCCAGCTCCGGGTGGGCGTACGGATAGACGTCGGCCAGCTCGCGGTTGATCCGGCGGGCGCGCCGGACCATCGCCAGGCGGGACTCCGGCTTGGCACTCTTCGGCCGCTTGGCGCTCGTGGCCTCGGTCGCGGGCTCGGCGCCCTTGCTCGCGGTCTTGGTCTTGACCTCGGACTTGGCCTTGCTCGCGGGCTGCCCGTCGGCAGGCTTCACGCTTGCGCCTTTTGCGGCTTTGTTCGACTTCACGGAGGGCTGTTCGCCCACAGCGGAATTCTGCTTCGGTGACACTCTTCCAGCTCCCTTGCGCTGCCCTCTCACCGGCGAGTTGGACACCCGGCCAGCCTAGAGCCCGGCACTGACATCCGCCCCGGGCCCGGCCGATCACCACCCGAATCGGGCCCCGGGGCACGGTCCGGGGCCGCTGTACGTCAAACTTGTGACTGATCGCACGTTTTCGACAACGGGTGACCGGTACGGAGACAGAGTCGCCGCCGGCCCGCGCCACCCTTGAACACGCAGCACGTCCGGCATCATGGGACCGACGGTCCCCTGAGCAGGTCGACAAGGAGAGATTTCGTGGACGATGTTCTACGACGCGCCCCGCTCTTCGCGGCGCTCGACGACGAGCAGGCCGCGGAGCTCCGCGCCTCGATGAGTGAGACGACGCTCGCCCGTGGCGACGCGCTGTTCCACGAAGGCGACCCCGGCGACCGCCTCTATGTGGTCACCGAGGGCAAGGTCAAACTGCACCGCACGTCCCCCGACGGCCGCGAGAACATGCTGGCCGTCCTCGGCCCCGGCGAACTGATCGGCGAGCTGTCGCTCTTCGACCCCGGCCCGCGCACCGCCACCGCGAGCGCCCTCACCGAGGTCAAGCTCCTCGGCCTGGGCCACGGCGACCTCCAGCCCTGGCTGAACGCCCGCCCCGAGGTGGCCACCGCGCTGCTGCGCGCCGTCGCCCGGCGCCTGCGCAAGACGAACGACCAGATGTCCGACCTGGTCTTCTCCGACGTGCCCGGCCGCGTGGCCCGTGCGCTCCTCGACCTGTCGCGCCGCTTCGGTGTGCAGTCGGAGGAAGGCATCCACGTCGTCCACGACCTCACGCAGGAAGAGCTGGCCCAGCTGGTCGGCGCGTCCCGCGAGACGGTCAACAAGGCGCTCGCCGACTTCGCCCAGCGCGGCTGGCTGCGCCTGGAGGCCCGCGCGGTGATCCTCCTGGACGTCGAGCGCCTCGCGAAGCGCTCGCGCTGACCCGCGCCGGCGTCCCAAGCACACGCGCCGGACGCCGCTGTACGACTCCGTGAAGGCCGCCCCGCTCCCCGAGCCGGGCGGCCTTCCGCATGCCGCCACGAGGCCGCCACGACCCGCCCCTGAGGGGTCCTACGGCCCGGAGATCAGCCCGTGCTCCCGCAGATACTCCAGCTGCGCCCGCACCGACAGCTCCGCCGCCGGCCACAGGGACCGGTCCACGCCACTGCCTCCGTACACATGCGCCACGATCTCCGCCGCCGAGCGGTAGCCGTTGTCCACCGCCGTCTCGACCTGCGCGAGCCGGCTCGCGCGGTGCGCGAGGTAGTACTCGACCGCGCCCTGGGCGTCCTCCAGTACGGGCCCGTGGCCCGGCAGCACCGTGTGGACGCCGTCGTCGACGGTCAGTGAGCGCAGCCGCCGCAGCGAGTCGACGTAGTCGCCGAGCCTGCCGTCCGGGTGGGCCACCATCGTCGTACCGCGGCCGAGGATGGTGTCGCCCGTCAGCACCGCGCGGTCGGTCGGCAGATGGAAGCAGAGCGAGTCGGAGGTGTGCCCGGGGGTGGCCACGACGCGCAGCTCCAGCCCGCCCTCGGTCACGACGTCACCGGCCGCCAGTCCCTCGTCGCCGAGCCGCAGGGCCGGATCCAGGGCCCGTACGGACGTACGTGTCAGCTCGGCGAAGCGCGCCGCGCCCTCCGCGTGGTCCGGGTGGCCGTGGGTGAGGAGGGTCAGCGCGACGCGCTTGCCCGCCTGCTCGGCGGTGGCGACGACCGCCCGCAGATGCCCCTCGTCGAGCGGGCCGGGATCGATCACGACCGCGAGCGCGGAGTCCGGCTCGGAGACGATCCAGGTGTTCGTGCCGTCGAGGGTCATCGCCGACGCGTTGGGCGCGAGCACGTTGACCGCGCGGGCCGTCGCGGCGCCCGAGAGGACGCCTCCGCGCGGCTGTCCCGGCAGGGCCGCGGCGTCCGTCATCGGTCCCCACCCCCCAGCGGAACACGCAGTGGCACGCGCTTGGTGAACTCGTCCTGGCCCGGCCAGGAGAGCACCACCTCGTCGCCCTCCACCCTCGGCCTGGCCAGCACCGGCGCGAGGTCCCGCCCGGCGGCGGCGGCCAGCGCCTCGGCCGCGGAGCCGTACGGCTGGAGCTGGCGCAGGGTCGCCACGGTGGGAGGCATCATCAGCAGCTCGCCCTCGTCGTATCCGAGTGCCGCGTCGGCGGGCCGGATCCACACCGTCCGGTCGGCCTCTGTAGAAGCGTTGCGCGTACGCTGCCCGGCCGGCAGCGCGGCCACGAAGAACCAGGTGTCGTACCGCTTGGGCTCGAACTCCGGAGTGATCCACCGGGTCCACGCCGCCAGGAGATCGCTGCGCAGGGTCAGCCCGCGCCGGTCCAGAAAGTCAGCGAAGGACAGCTCACGGTCGACGAGAGCGGCCCGGTCGGCCTCCCAGTCGTCCCCCGTGGTGTCGCCGACGACGGTCTCGGCCGTCTCACCGGCCAGCAGGACCCCGGCCTCCTCGTACGTCTCGCGCACCGCGGCACAGACGATGGCCTGCGCGGACGCGGCGTCCACGCCGAGCCGCCCCGCCCACACGTCACGCCCCGGCCCCGCCCAGCGGACGGGCCGGTCGTCGTCGCGCGGGTCGACGCCCCCGCCGGGATACGCGTACGCACCTCCGGCGAAGGCCATGGAGGTGCGGCGGCGCAGCATATGTACGAAGGGCCCGGCGGATCCGTCGACGGCATCACGCAGCAGCATCACGGTCGAGGCCCGCCGTGCGGGGGCAACGCTCAGCTCGCCCTGGGCGAGCGCGCGGATGCGGCCGGACCACTCGGGCGGGAACCACTGACCATTGGGCATGCCGGGATGCTACGGGCTTCCCGGACGATGTTCGAGAGTCACTTCCCGGGGTCGGCGCCGACGACGGCCGGGCCCCGGGCGCGCGCGGACAGATCAGTCCGCGACCAGCTCCACCTGGATCTCGATCTCGACGGGGGCGTCCAGCGGCAGGACGGCGACGCCCACCGCGCTGCGCGCGTGCACGCCCTTGTCGCCGAAGACCTGCCCGAACAGCTCGCTCGCCCCGTTGAGGACGGCCGGCTGGCCCGTGAAGTCCGACGCGGAGGCGACGAACCCCGTGACCTTCACGACGCGCGCGACGCGGTCCAGGTCGCCGGTGACGGACTTCACCGCGGCCAGCGCGTTGAGCGCGCAGACGCGGGCCAGGTCCTTGGCCTCCTCGGGCGTCACCTCGGCGCCGACCTTGCCGGTCACCGGAAGCTTGCCGTCCACCATCGGGAGCTGCCCGGCGGTGTAGACGTACACGCCGGACCGCACGGCCGGCTGATACGCCGCCAGAGGCGGTACGACCTGCGGAACCGTCAGCCCCAGTTCGGCGAGAGCCGCCTCGACCACGCCGCTCACGCGGACCTCTCTCGCTTCAGATAGGCCACCAGCTGCTCGGGGTTGTTCGGCCCCGGAATGACCTGGACGAGCTCCCAGCCGTCCTCGCCCCAGGTGTCCAGAATCTGCTTCGTCGCGTGCACGAGAAGAGGCACCGTCGCGTATTCCCACTTCGTCATGGGCCGACTGTATCCGCACCGCGCGACGACCTCGTACGGAGCCTGCTGAGGTTCTCGAACAGAGCTCGCGGGGGATCTCGTACGGAGCCCGTGGACGACCTCGTGCGTAGCCCGCGGCCCGACTGGTTAGGCTCGAATGTGTGAGCAGGCTCCAGGTCGTCAGCGGCAAGGGCGGCACCGGTAAGACCACGGTCGCCGCGGCCCTCGCGCTCGCCCTCGCGACGGAGGGCAAGCGCACCCTCCTTGTAGAGGTCGAGGGCAGACAGGGCATCGCACAGCTCTTCGAAACGGAGGCTCTTCCTTACGAGGAACGGAAAATCGCCGTCGCCCCTGGCGGCGGCGAGGTGTACGCCCTGGCCATCGACGCCGAGCGCGCGCTCCTCGACTACCTCCAGATGTTCTACAAGCTCGGCAGCGCGGGCCGCGCCCTGAAGAAGCTCGGCGCCATCGACTTCGCCACCACCATCGCGCCGGGCGTGCGGGACGTCCTGCTGACCGGCAAGGCGTGCGAGGCCGTACGCCGCCGGGACAAGCAGGGCAGGTTCGCGTACGACTACGTCGTGATGGACGCCCCGCCCACCGGCCGCATCACGCGCTTCCTGAACGTGAACGACGAGGTGGCCGGGCTGGCCAAGATAGGGCCGATATACAACCAGGCGCAGGCGGTCATGCGGGTGCTCAAGTCGCCGGGCACCGCCGTACACCTGGTGACCCTTCTTGAGGAGATGCCCGTCCAGGAGACCGCCGACGGCATCGGCGAGCTGCGCGGCGCCGAGCTGCCCGTCGGCAAGGTGATCGTGAACATGGTGCGCCCGCACCTCCTCGACGAGGAGGCGGTCAAGGGCGTGGCGGGCGACCGTCGTAAGGAGGTCACCAAGGCGCTCGCGGCGGCCGGCGTGAGCGCGCCCACGAAGCTCGTGGGGCCGCTCCTGGAGCAGGCCGCCGAGCACGCCCAGCGTGTGGAGCTGGAGCGCGAGCAGCGAGCCGTCCTGGCGAAGCTCGGGCTGCCTACGTACGAACTCCCCCTGATCGGCGAGGGCATGGACCTCGCCGGTCTGTACCGCCTGGCGGGGGAGCTACGGAATCTTGGGGAGGCCTGATGACTCTGGACCCGGCGGCGGCCCCGCTCGAAGTCGATCCGCTGCTCGACGACCCGGAGACCCGCATCATCGTGTGCTGCGGCTCCGGCGGCGTCGGCAAGACGACGACGGCGGCGGCTCTCGGCGTACGGGCGGCGGAGCGCGGCCGCAAGGTGGTCGTGCTGACCATCGACCCGGCCCGCAGGCTCGCCCAGTCCATGGGCATCGACTCGCTCGACAACACCCCCCGGCCGGTCAAGGGCATCGAGGGCCCCGGTGAACTGCACGCGATGATGCTCGACATGAAGCGCACCTTCGACGAGATCGTCGAGGCGCACGCGGACCGGGACCGGGCCCGCGCCATCCTGGAGAACCCCTTCTACCAGTCCCTGTCGGCCGGTTTCGCGGGCACGCAGGAGTACATGGCGATGGAGAAGCTGGGGCAGTTGAGGGCCCGCGAGGAGTGGGACCTCATCGTCGTCGACACCCCGCCGTCGCGCTCCGCGCTGGACTTCCTGGACGCGCCGAAGCGGCTGGGCTCGTTCCTGGACGGCAAGTTCATCCGGCTGCTGATGGCCCCGGCGAAGATGGGCGGCCGGGCCGGGATGAAGTTCCTGAACGTCGGGATGTCGATGATGACCGGCACCCTCGGGAAGCTGCTCGGCGGCCAATTCCTGCGCGACGTACAGACGTTCGTCGCGGCCATGGACACGATGTTCGGCGGTTTCCGTACGCGCGCGGACGCGACGTACCGGCTGCTCCAGGCACCCGGCACGGCGTTCCTGGTGGTGGCGGCGCCGGAGCGGGACGCGCTGCGCGAGGCGGCGTACTTCGTGGAGCGGCTGGCCGCCGAGGGGATGCCGCTCGCGGGTCTCGTCCTCAACCGCGTGCACGGCAGCGGCGCTTCCCGGCTGTCGGCCGAGCGGGCGCGGGCCGCCGCAGAAAATCTTGAAGAGGGTCGCATTGTGGATCAGAGCCCCGGGAAGAATGGTGTTCGTGAGGCCGCTGCCCCCGCGGGCTCCTCTCCCGACGCCCCCGAGGCACCCCACACGTCCGAGCCGCACAAGGAATCGCCCCGCGACGAGTCACCCCACGACGAATCGCCCCGATCTCCGCAGTCCACGTCGAAGTCCACGTCGCAGTCCGCATCCCGGCAACTCCCGGACCAGGCACTGGAATCACAGACGTCCGAGCAGCCATCGGTGAATCAGCTGACGGCCGGTCTGCTGCGCCTGCATGCCGAGCGCATGCAGGTGCTCAAGCGTGAGCAGCGCACCCGTGACCGCTTCACCGCGCTTCACCCCGAGGTCCCGGTGGCCGAGGTGGCGGCGCTGCCCGGCGATGTGCACGACCTCGCCGGGCTCCGAACCATCGGCGACCGCCTCGCGGGCGGAAGCGCGGCGACCGGAGCCGCGTGACCGACGGGGTGTTGGGGCGGGCGCGCTTGCCGCCACCCGCTTGCCGCTCGCTGCCGCGTACGGCGGCCTACCCCACCGCCGCCCACGTGTCATCGATGACGTCGACGTAATGGCGTGAGCCGTACGTCTCGTCGTCGTCCTCAAGGCCGGCGGGCAGAATGCCCGCGCTGCGCTCGTACTCGGTGCGTGCGGTTTCGAGCAGCCGTCGCCAAGAGGTGACAGTGGGGCGCCTGCGCAGCAATGCGCGTCGCTCCCGCTCGGTCATTCCGCCCCACACGCCGAATTCGACGCGGTTGTCCAGCGCGTCGGCCAGGCACTCCGTCCGCACCGGGCATCCGGTGCACACCGCCTTGGCCCTGTTCTGCGCTGCGCCCTGTACGAACAATTCATCCGGATCGGTAGTGCGGCATGCTGCCTGCGCACTCCAGTCGGTTACCCAGCCCATCCCGGCGCCGTCCTCTCCCGAATCGAGGCTCCCCCACGGCGGAAGCGGCATATTCACCGCTGCCAGTTGAGGACGTTACGGAAGGTGGGCACAGCGCAACACCCCCTTCGGGCCCAATCTTGAATGGCCCGAACGGACTATGCGTACGCGGCAGATCACCCAGGGGAGTGACCCAGGGACATGCGCGACGAACCCGACAAGTCGGGACGATTCTATTGCGTCACAACGGGCTTCGAATGACGTACAGGGCTAAATCGGACGGCACTTCGGACGGCACTTCACGCAGCACCCTCGGACAACGCTTCCGACATTTCGTGGTTAGCCAGATGTTCACGTCGGGGACTTGATACGAAACCGCACTGCTGTGACAGTTGAGTGCAGCTTAGGCCAGAGCCTTTGTGCGTGTCCGGCGAATGAGAACGTAGGCTGCTGCCATGCCAAAGAAGCGCTCGGGCGGCGGTCTGACCGGGACCCAGCAGGCCGCCAAGTTCGTCGGTGTCAGTGTGCTCGCGGGAGCCGTACTGGCGGGAATCGCCTTGCCCGCCTTCGGAGTTCTGGGCCTGGCGGCCAAGGGGACGGTCGAGGGATTCGACGAGATCCCGGCCAATCTCAAGACGCCGCCGCTCAGCCAGCGCACCACGATCCTCGACAAGGACGGCGGCCCCATCGCCACCGTCTACTCGCGCGACCGCACCGTGGTCCCGCTCACCGACATCTCGCCGTACATGCAGAAGGCGATCGTCGCGATCGAGGACTCGCGCTTCTACGAGCACGGGGCGGTCGACCTCAAGGGCGTTCTGCGCGCGGCCAATCGCAACGCGCAGTCGGGCGGGGTCTCCCAGGGCGCGTCGACCCTCACTCAGCAGTACGTGAAGAACGTCTTCGTCGAGGAGGCCGGCGACGACCCCGACAAGGTCGCCCAGGCCACCCAGCAGACCATCGGCCGCAAGATCCGCGAGCTCAAGTTCGCGATCCAGGTCGAGGAGGAACTGGGCAAGAAGAAGATCCTCGAGAACTACCTGAACATCACCTTCTTCGGACAGCAGGCGTACGGCATCGAGGCCGCCTCGCACCGTTACTTCTCCAAGTCGGCGAAGGACCTGAAGCTGGAGGAGGCGGCGCTGCTGGCGGGCATCGTCCAGTCGCCGAGCCGGTACGACCCGGTGAACGACACGGAGGAGGCGACCAAGCGTCGTAACACCGTGATCCAGCGCATGGCCGATGTGAAGGACATCTCGCAGGCCGAGGCGGACAAGGCCAAGAGCACCAAGATCGACCTGAAGGTCAGCCGCCCCAAGAACGGCTGCATCACGGCGGTCAAGGGCGCGGGCTTCTTCTGTGACTACGTACGGAAGGTGTTCCTCACCGACCCCACCTTCGGCAAGACGCAGGAGGACCGGGCCAAGGTCTGGAACCAGGGCGGTCTGACCGTACGGACGACGCTCGACCCGCAGGCGCAGGACTCGGCGCAGGAGTCGATCAAGAACCACGTCTACAAGACGGACGAGGTCGCCACCGCCCTGTCGATCGTCGAGCCGGGCACCGGCAAGATCCTGGCGATGGGGCAGTCGCGGCCGTACGGCGGCGGCAAGAACGAGACGTACATGAACCTGTCCGTCGACGAGGACATGGGCGGCGGCGCCGGCTACCAGCCGGGCTCGACCTTCAAGCCCATCGTCGCGGCGGCGGCTCTGGAGCAGGGCATCCAGCCGACGCAGTCGTACCCCTCGCCGTACCAGATGGCCTACCCGAGCCCGGTGCAGACCTGCAAGGGTCCGTGGTCGGGCACCGACAAGGTCGAGAACGAGAACGAGACCGAGGTCGGCCCGTACGGGATGAAGGAAGCGACCGCCAAGTCGGTCAACACCTACTACGTACAGCTGATCAGCCAGATCGGCGTCTGCCCGGTGACCGAGCTGGCCAGGAAGATGGGTGTCGAGCGGGCCAACGGCGACCCGATCCAGCAGGTGCCGTCGATCACGCTGGGCACGCAGGAGATGTCGCCGCTGACCATGGCGTCCGGGTACGCGACGTTCGCCAACCGCGGCACGTACTGCACCCCGATCGCCATCTCGTCGATCACCGGTCCGAACGGCAAGGAGATGGACGTCCCGAAGTCGAAATGCTCGCGGGCGATGTCGGAGAAGACGGCCGACACCATCAACACCCTGCTGGAGGGCGTGGTCGAGGACGGTACGGGCCAGGAGGCCGGCCTCGGCAGCAGGCCGAGCGCGGGCAAGACCGGTACGACCGACTTCCGGCTCGCCGCGTGGTTCGTGGGCTACACGCCGAACATGGCGGGTGCGGTGTGGGTCGGCGACCCGCAGCACAAGAAGAAGATGGTGGACATCACCATCGGCGGCCAGTACCACGACAAGGTCTTCGGTGGCGCCGTGCCCGGACCGATCTGGCGCGACGCGATGAGTGGCGCGCTGGACGGCAAGGAAGCGCCGGGGTTCAACACCATCAACATCCCGAATCCTGAGAAGGACAAGGACAAGGGTCGTGACCGTGACCGGCTGGGAGACAACGGCGGGAACGACAACGGCAACGGGGACAACGGCGACAACGGTGGGAACGGCGGCGAAGGGGACGGGAACGGCGACGGAGGCGGGGACGGGGACAACGGCGACGAGGACCCGGGGCAGGGTTCGGGGCAGCCGGGTGACCCGGGCGGGGGCGACAACGGGGGCATCACGTTCCCGGACTTCCCGTAGCCGTAGGACGTAGAAGAGGGGCTCCCGTCGAATCATCGACGGGAGCCCCTCTCGTACGCGTACGGGGTGTCGGCGTCAGCCGGCAGCGAGGCTCCGCTTGACGGCGGCGGCGACGCGACCGCCGTCGGCACGCCCCGCGACCTTCGGACCGACGATCTTCATGACGGCGCCCATCGCGCGCGGCCCTTCGGCGCCGGCGGCCTTCGCCTCGCCCACGGCCTGCGTGACGATCGCGCCGAGCTCGTCGTCGGTCAGCTGCTGCGGCAGATACGCGTCGAGCAGCACACCCTCCGCCTTCTCCCGCTCGGCCTGCTCGGCCCGCCCGCCCTGCGCGAAGGCCTCGGCCGCCTCACGGCGCTTCTTGGCCTCCTTGGCGATCACCTTCTGCACCTCGTCGTCGGACAGCTCGCGCGCCGACTTGCCGGAGACCTCTTCCTTGGAGATCGCGGCGAGGGTCAGCCGAAGGGTGGCGGAGCGCAGCTCGTCGCGTGCCCTGATCGCGGCGATGAGGTCGTCGTGCAGCTTGGACTTGAGCGTGGTCATGCGGACAGTGTGTCAGGTACGCCCCACGGCCCGCCGTTCAGTTTCCGGGGCCCCCGGGGCGGGCCCGGGTGGGCGGCCCGAGTCTGCGACGATGACACCATGCGCGCACGCTACGGAATCCCCCTGAAAGTCACCGCAGGAATCGCGGCCGTCGGCGCGGCCGGCATCGCCTACGCCGCCGGTTTCGAGGCCCGCTCCTTCCGACTGCGACGGGTCTCCGTACCCGTACTCCCCGAAGGCATGCGACCGTTGCGCGTCCTCCAGGTCTCAGACATCCACATGGTGTGCGGCCAGCGCAAGAAACAGCGCTGGCTCCGCTCACTGGCCGGCCTGCGCCCGGACTTCGTGGTGAACACCGGCGACAACCTCTCCGACCCGGAGGGCGTACCGGAGGTGCTCGACGCGCTGGGCCCGCTGATGGAGTTCCCGGGCGTCTACGTCTTCGGCTCCAACGACTACTACGGCCCCGCGCTGCGCAACCCGGCGCGCTACATCTTCGAGAAGGCCCAGGGCAAACACGGCCTGAACGGCAACTCGCCGGCCGTCAACGTCGTCCACAACCCGTGGGAGCCGATGCGCGACGCCTTCGACGAGGCGGGCTGGGTGGGCCTCACCAACGCCCGCGGCCGGCTCAAGATCGACGGCCACGAGATCGCCTTCACGGGCGTCGACGACCCACACATCAAGCGCGACCGTTACGCGGAGGTGTCGGGCGGCCCGGAACAGGACGCGGACCTGTCGATCGGCGTGGTCCACGCCCCGTATCTCCGCATGCTGGAGGCGTTCACGTCGGACGGCTATCCCCTGATCCTGGGCGGCCACACCCACGGCGGCCAGCTCCGCATCCCCTTCTACGGAGCCCTGGTCACCAACTGCGACCTGGACACGGCCCGCGCGCGGGGCCTCTCCACGTACGACGCCGGAGGCCACACGTCGTACCTCCACGTCTCAGCGGGCTGCGGCACGAACCGCTACACCCCGGTCCGCTTCGCCTGCCCCCCGGAGGCCACGCTCCTGACCCTCACCACGCGCCGCTGAGCCCTGCTGCCCGGGCCTGGGGGCCCGCTGCGCGGCACAAAACCGGATTTCGCCTGCGGGCGCCGGTGGGCTAAAGTAATCGATGTCGCAGCGAGACGGGCGACATCGGGGTGTAGCGCAGCTTGGCAGCGCGCTTCGTTCGGGACGAAGAGGTCGTGGGTTCAAATCCCGCCACCCCGACAGCCAAAACAGCAGGTCAAGGGCCTGATCCTCAATGAGGATCAGGCCCTTCCTGCGTCTCCGGTGATCGTTTGCGAATCCGACGACGGAAGGCCGAGCGGCCGTGTCGGGAACAGTCGGTCCGGACTGCGCGGTTGCATGGGGTGAGGGGCCGGCGTCGTACGGGTGGGGAGCGCGGAGACCGTGAGGTTGTCGGCGCTGTCAGGATGCCGGTGCGCCCGGTGTGCACTTGGACCAAGACGTATTTCTGAATGTATTTCTACAGAGGGACTGTTTTTCATGGTTGACCGGCCTTTGACGCTCATGGCAGTACACGCTCACCCCGACGACGAGGCCACCGGAACCGGAGGGATCCTCGCGCGGTATGCGGCGGAAGGCATCCGCACCGTTCTCGTGACCTGTACCGACGGCGGTTGCGGGGACGGACCGGGAGGCGTCAAGCCGGGCGAGCCCGGGCATGATCCGGCGGCCGTCGCCTCGATGCGCCGTCAAGAACTCCAGGCGAGTTGTGACGTCCTGAAGATCGGCGATCTGGAGATGCTGGACTACGCCGACTCCGGGATGATGGGTTGGCCGAGCAACGACGCCCCCGGATCCTTCTGGCGGACCCCCGTGGAGGAGGGCGCTGCCCGGCTCGCGGAACTCATGCGGCACTACCGGCCCGATGTGGTCGTCACCTACGACGAGAACGGCTTTTACGGCCACCCCGACCACATCCAGGCCAACCGCATCACGATGGCGGCGCTGGAAATGGCTGAGCTGACGCCGAAGGTGTACTGGACGACGATGCCCCGCTCGCTGATGCGGCGGTTCGGCGAGACCATGCGCGAGTTCGGGGAGGACATGCCCGAGCCGGATCCCGCCGAGGCCGCCGCGATGGCGGAGATCGGCCTCCCCGACGACGAGATCACCACATGGGTGGACACCACGGCGTTCAGCGGCCAGAAGTTCGACTCGCTGGCCGCGCACGCCAGTCAGGGCGAGAACATCTTCTTCCTCAAAATGGGCAGGGAGAAGTTCGGCGAGTGGATGGGCATGGAGACCTTCGTACGTGTGAAGGACGCCACCGGCGCTGCCGTACCCGAGAACGATCTCTTCGCCGGACTGCGCTGATCCGCTCGGCACCGTACTCAGTGGGGTGGCGATGACGACGTGGTTCCGGAGTTACTGGGACGAGGAAGACACCTGGTTCTACTTCGAGGTGGGCGACGACGATTGGGTCACTCGGCAGGTCGAGCTCCAAGGGCCTGAGCTGCGTCCCGTCGCGGCCGCCCGGGACACGGACTCCGACATGCGGTACGGGATCACCGCCGAAAGGCCCGTCACCGAGTGGGAAGGCCACATGCCGGAACCGCTGACAGGCGAGCGGTTCGAGAGCATCTGGGTCGCCGCGCGAACTCAGCTCGGTGCGCGCTCCGCCTGAGAACCCGTCAACCCGTCGACCCGAGTCGATCGGCAGGTTACAGGAGAACGGTGGCCGGTCCCGGGAAACGCGCGGGGGCGGGGGCCGTGGTGGCCCCCGCCCCCGTCGCTCGCCGTCAGCTCTGGTCGTGCGTCGCGAGATCGGTGCGGAGGTTCGACAGGATCTTCGCCGCGTGGTCGAGGCCCGCCGCCTCGCAGCGCTTGATCGCCGCTGCGAGCCTGGTCATCGCCGCCTGGGGGGAGTTCAGGCCGTTGGCCTCGATCAGCGCGGCGACGCGGATCGCCTCCGCGCGCGGGGTCTCGCCCTGTTCGCCGCCTTCGTCGTAGGCGGCGATGGCGCGCTCCATCTCCGCCAGCGCCTCGCTGAAGCGCTCGGCCGCCGCGAGTGCGCGGGCGCGTTGGTAGGAGGTGGCTCCGGTCTCGTACCAGTGGACGAAGTCCTCGGCGTCCTTCGCGACTGCGGTACGGATCCGGTCCGCCTCGGCGAGATGGGCGAGGGCCGCGTCGATGCCGTCGGATCCTTCGGATGTCATCGTGAGGGCCGCGAACTCGCGCGTCATTTCGGCGATCAGGCCCGCTTGGCCCGCCTGGCCCGCTACCTTTCCGGCGTCAGCCGTGTCCGTCGCGTCGCGGTACGCGAGCAACGCGCGTTCGTACGCGGCGTGGGCCGCGTCCCACCGGTCCGCCCGTGCCAGAGCGACGGCGGATTCCGCGGTGACCAGTGTGTGCGTGGTCTGGTCCTCCCAGGCCGCGGTCGCCTCCGCGAGTCGTACGAACTGTTCGGCGGACGCCTGGTGCTCCTCCAACTCCCGTAGCCCGCGCGCCAGGTTGAGCCGTATCTGCGCGAGCAGCCGATCGTCGAGCGACCCCGAGGCGTCGTCCAGGACCATGGACTCCAGGACCGCCACGGCGTCGGCCTCCTGCCCGGACCGGCCGAGGACGTCGGCGAGTTGGAGACGGGCCTCCGCCGCCGCGTTGTCTTCGCCGTCCCTGTCGAACCGTGCCGCCGCCTCGGACAAGTGCCGCACCGCGCCGGTCAGGTCGCCGGCGTGCGAAGCCCCGTGGCCCAGCAGCATGTGGCTGAACGCGACGGGGAACGACGTGTCGTCGTACCGGGCGGCGCCGGCCATGGCCTGCCGTACCGCCGCCATCGCCTCCTCGGGCTTGTCCTGCTGGAGCAGGATCTGGCCCAGCTGGGCCTCCAGCCGTGGTGCCCGCCAGGGCTTGCCGCTCGCCTCAAGGGCGTCCAGGGCGGTGCGCAGTTCCGCGACCGCCTCGTCCGGTCTGCCGCCGCGGGCCGCGAGGTCGGCGGTATATCTGCGTACGCCGACGCCCAGGTGCGGGATCTCGAACCGGTCCGCCTCCGACAGCGCGGCGGCCACCGCGGCGTCGAACCTCTCACGCGTCGGCGCTGAGACATCGGGTAGTTCCGCCACCGCCTCCGCGTGGGCGGCGAAGGCCCGGCACCCGAGCACCGTCAGGTACTTCTGTCGGGCGTCGGCCTCGTGCGCTGTATCCGTCGCCAGATCCGCCGTCAGCAGTTTTTCGGCCTCGTGCAGCAACTCGTCGAGCACCGACCACTCCGGGAAGTCGCCGCTCTCCTCCGCCGAACGCCACTCGAACGACCTGACACGAGCCCGCGCCGCCAGCGCGTACCACGGCAGATCGGCCTCCCGCTCGAAGATCTCTGCCGCTTCGGCCATGGCGGCATTGGCCTCCGCCCACCGCTCCTTCTCGTACTCGGCGAAGCCGCGCTGCTCGGCCAGTTCGGCCCGCAGCCGGGCCTCCGGGCCCAGCTCCGGATCGTGTACGTGGTCGTCGGCCGCCACGCGTTCGGCGATCCGCTGCCACAGCGCGGTGTCGCCGGGGTGGCCGTCGGCCGCCATCTCCCTGGCCCGGTTCACCAGCGCCACGAAGTCGTCCGGTATCTCCCGTGCGGAGACCGGCGCTGCGGCAGTAACAGGCACGGTCGTGCTCGCAGCCGCTGTCGTCCGCAGCCCCAACGGCAGCGGCTCGGCCAGCAGCGCCGGCTGCGCCAGCCGCTCCCGCCGCCGGTCGCCGACCGCCGTCGTGCCGTTCCGCGCGTCGAAAGCCGTCACCAGGGCGTCCGACTCCCCGCCCACGTGCGCGAGCAGGCTCTCCGCCGTCCAACTCCGCCCGAGCGGACCGGCGACGGTCGTCGTGGCGTACCCGTCCGCGACCAGGCGCGTCAGCAGCACCTCCACTCCGGTGAGGAAACCGAGCAGGGAGAGCGGGGCACCGGTGGTCTCGAAGAGGGCGCGGTTCTCCGCGAGGATCTCCAGGGCCCGGCCCTCGTTGCGGGACAGCGTGCTGAACTCGATGTGCAGGCCCACCTCTTCGGCCAGGCCCGCCTTGCCGCGGGCGAAGCGGTAGCCGGTCAGGTGGTGCGAGCGCGCCTCGTCGACGCGGCCCAGGCGCAGCAGCGGCAGCAGCGCGTGTGCCTGGCTGACGTACGGCTCCTCCGCGCACGTCTGCCCGCCGTCGAAGACCGGCTGCCAGATGTCCAGCGCACGCCGCTCGTCGCCGGAACGCACGTGGTGCAGCGCCCGGTGCCGGGTCTCGCACGCCTCGCAGTCGCTCATCTGCTCGCGGGGCCGGGTCACCCACAGGTCGTACGCCGAGCGGCCGGATCCGATGTGCGCGGCGATCCGGTGGCGCATGGCGGCCACCGGCTGCATCCCGTGTCCGGCCTCGCGGTAGTGGTCGCGCATCTGGTCCGTCCAGCCGCGGATCGCGGCCAGCGGGACCTCGGGCACCTGGAGCAGCGACGTCGTCACCCACTTGAAGCGCCAGAGGACCTGGTTCGCCTCCCACTCGTTGAACGCGTCGGGCTTGTCGTCCTTCAGCTTCAGGATGCGCGCGAAGACGACCGGTGCCTTGCGGTGCTCGCCGCTGTACTCGTACGCGGACATCAGCTCCAGCAGCGCCGTTACGAGGAGGTCGGCCTCCTCGAACTGCTCTGCCGCGTCGACCAGTTCCTCCGCCGTCACGGTGCGGGGCAGGCCGTAGGGGCGGTCGTTGTTCTCGCGCAGCGCGTCGAGAACGGCCGCCGGGGTCTCCAGCATCTACTGCTCCTTCCGGGGCTCGGGCGCGGGGCCCTGGTCGGGGGTGGTGCCCTGCTCGCGGGTGGTGCTGTTGTCGCCGGTGGTGCCCTGGTCGTGCATGGCGTGGGTGAGGAGGCCGATGAAGGCCCGGTTGAGCAGCGCGCTCTCCGCCGCCCGGAGCGGGCGGCGGGTCATCAGCAGGGCCTGCCCGTACAGCGCCTCGACGGCGGTGACGGCCAGCCCGCGCTCGTTGATCGTCGCGGCGCGGCGTACGAGCGGGTTGAGGTGGTTGAGGACCAGCTGCGCGCGGGGTGTCTCGGCCCGTAGCGAGCCGAGGATCTCGGCCCACAGCCCGTCGCTCCCCTCGGCGAGGCCGGCCCGCGTCCGCTCGTGGCGCGCCTCACGGTTGTCCAGCAGCAGGGCGGGGGCCGTTACGGGGTGGAAGCTGCGCAGGACGACGTCGCAGTCGTACGCGCCGATCACCTCACGCGCGATGGCGAGGAACGCCGCCGCGGCCAACTCGGCGGACGGGTCGACCGAGTCCAGGTGCGCGGTGACGGTCGCGGGGTCCAGGTCGGTGACGGCGGTGCCGGGCCGGATCTCGGGGAGGCGGTGCACCAGGTCCCGGTCGTAGGTGTAGCCGCCGTTGACGACGCCCAGGCCCGCCGCGGCGGCGATGGGCGCCACCTGCCGGAACTCCTCGACGCTGCGGGTGACCAGGATCGTGGGGTGCGCGCGGGCGAACTCCTCCAGCGTGACGTTGCCGTCGGTGGTCTCGAACGGCAGCCAGGGCAGCAGCATCCGCAGCAGTTCGTCGTCGTAGCGGGCCAGGGCCTTGACGGCGAGGTGGTGGGTGTCGATGAACCGGTGCAGGAGGGTGGGGTCGCTGGCGGCCAGCCCGGTGAGCCAGTCGCGGATACGGGCGCCGAGGGCGTCCCGGATGGCGGCCAGCGTCTCGTCCTCGTACAGCGCCTCGCGCGAAGCCGTCGGCCGCAGGCTGGTGGCGTCCACGACGCAGCGGACGAAGAACGCCCACTCCGGCAGCAGTTCGGTCGCGCGGTCGGAGAGCAGCATGCCCTTGAGGTGTACGCGATGGCCCGCGCGCTCGGAGGGGCTGACGGCCGTGGGCAGGACGTACGCGACACCGCGCAGACCCGCCGCCGGGAGATCCAGGTCGATGGTGTCGAGCGGGACAAAACCGAAGGTCGTACGGCAGTGCTCGGCCAGCGCGTCACGGCGGGCGAGCGGGGATCCGTGCCGGCGCTCCCAAGGAGGTGTGTCGTTGATCCGGTCGTGGCCGCCGCCGGGGTCGACGACGGTGACCTCGTACGGCAGCAGACCGCCGTAATGCCTTGCCAGCGCGGTCACTTGGTCGGGGCGGGTCCACTCGGTGCCGTCCACGCGGGGCGTCAGCCGTACGGTGGTGCCGGGCTCCGGGTGCTCGTGCGACGGCAGCGTACGGATGGTGTACCGGCCGTCCGAGTGGCCGCGCCACTCCACGACCGGGGCGTCCGGGTGGGCGGCGGACCGGCTGACGACGGTGATCTCGTCGGCGACGACGAAGCAGGCCAGCAGTCCGATCCCGAACTGACCGATGAAGTCCCCGCGCGCGGCTTCGAGTTCGCCTTCGGCGGCGCGCTTGGAGCTGCGCCCGATGGTGGCCAGGAAGGTGTGCACGTCGGCCTCGGACAGCCCGATGCCGGTGTCGGTCACGGTGAGGGTGTCACCGGTGCGGACCGTGATGGTGGCGGGGGCGCCGGGGAAGCGGGCCTGGCGGGCGGTGATCGCGTCGGTGGCGTTCTGGAGCAGCTCGCGGAGGTAGACGCGGGGGCTGGAGTAGAGGTGGTGGGACAACAGGTCCACGAGGCCGCGTAGATCGACCTGGAAGGTGTGGGACGTGTGGTCGGACGTGTGGGACGTCTCGGAACTGGGCACCTGGGAGGCTTCCTTGGCAAGGGGTGAGGGTCGGGAGGTGGTGGGTGGCCGGGGGCGAATACGGCCCCGGGCGGGTGATCGGGCGGGCTCGGCGGACCGACCGGCCCAGTGGGCCGGCCCAGGGGCGTCGCGCACGCTCAGCCGTGGCGCGCGATCAGCCGCCGGCCTTGTCACGCCACTTGCCGAAGGCCTTCGTCGCGTCATTGCTGATGTACTGCCAGGGGAAATTCGTGACACGCCCCTCAAGGGCGTTGAAGAATTCCGCCGCGGCCTTCTTCTCGCCGGCCAGTGAGAAGGCCATGGCGAAGGTGTTGAACGTGGAGACCCAGTCGCGCGGACGCTCGTAGGCGGGGTGCCGTACGGAACGGTCCGCGGCCTCGTGCAGTTCGGCGACGACATCGGGGCGACGTATGTACGCCCTGTCCTCGCCCCCGTCGAGGTCGAGCCAGTGCTCCAGGTGGGCGAGCGCGACGAGTTCACCGAGGGGGCTGCCCTCGGGGCCCTTCAGCATCGACGTACGGGCGAACCCGTGCATCCCCTCGTGCGAGCCGCTCCACTTGGCGCACACCTGCTGCAACTGCTGCTCGTGCGCCCCCGGATGCCCGGGACAGCGGCTGACGGCCGCCTCGAAACGAAGCCGTGCGGCCTCCTGCCCGACCTGGAGTCCGCGCCCGGCCATCTGGAGGAAGTACCACGGCGCGACCCAGTCCGGCTCGCGCTCCGCCACCTCGTACAACTCCTCCTCGGCGACGCGCAACCGCTCGTGGAAGGTCTTGAACTGATCCCGCGAGACGTGCTTCGCCCGCAACGCGGTCCGCGCCTCCCACGCCCAACTGACCCTGCGGGCACCCGACACGAGCAACGCGAGTGTCGACTCCGGCTCCGCGGCGATCACCGCCGGGATCCACCGCTCGATCCCTTCGACATCCACGACCGCCGCCAACAGCCAGGTGCGCTCCTGCCCGTCGGGTATCCCGGCCAGCCGCTCCCGCAACGCGGGCCAGTCCCGCCTCATGGCGGCGGCGCGCATCCGCGCCAGATCCGGATCCCAACTGTCCGCGTCCAGACGCGGCGCGGGTCTGGTAAAACGCCCGAACAAGCCCACAACGGCCCCCTCATGCCTGATACGTCGCGCCCCCCTGGGCAACGGCCGCAGATCGATATCCCCTGGGAAGTGATTATCACGTCCCACTGACAGAGCACCACGAACTATCCGGTCCCGGGGTGCGACGTACGAACCGCCCGTCCGGGGACGTTGCGTCAGGGCAGCCAGGCCGTCAGGCCGTCGCGCTGTCCACAGCCCGCAGGATCGCCTCCCAGGGGAGTTCGCGGGGCGGCGGGTCCGCGTCGGGCTCGTGGAGGGGCCAGACTTCGGGGCCCTGGATCAGGTGGGCGCCGGACTGGGTGAGGTGGGTGAGGTGGGTGGGCCAGGCGGGGTGGCGGGCGTGGGAGGCGTTGATGTGGGGGAAGACGATCACCGGGAGGTTGGGGGTGCCCAGGGCTTCCGTGAGGTGGGTGAGGGCCTGGTTGTCGGCGATGCCCAGGGCGAGTTTGGCGACCGTGTTGGCCGTTGCCGGGGCCGCCACGTAGCAGTTCGCCGGGGGGTGCGGGCGGGGCTCCGTGGGGAGGCGGGGGTGGTCGCGGACCGGGAGGCCGGTCAAGGTTTCGAGGCGGGTCCACTCGCCGCTCGCCCGGAGCCAGCGGCCCGCCGTGGGGGTCAGCGTGACCGCCACCCGCCAGCCGCGGGCCATCGCCGGTTCGACCAGGCCGGTGCGGAGCGAATCCACCCCGCCGGCCGCCGACGCCACCACTCCCAGGACGCCGCGGGGCGTACGCGCTTCGCTCATCGGCACAGTCTCGCAGGACTGGGGGCGCCCTTCCGGGGCACACGGTCGGCAACGTCACAACCACCGTCATTCCGGGCGGGGTTGGTCGTACACCGGCAGGAGAGAGCGAATGCTCGCAATAGCGGCGGCTGTGGTCTTTTTCATCGCCTTCATCATCAACGCCACCGAGACGTCGACCGAGGTCATCTTCGGTACGACGAGTCTCACCCTCGTCGGACTCACCCTCGCCGCACTGCACCTGGCCGGCGTCGGGGCGGCAGTGCAGGCACGGCGTGGTCGGCGGCGCTGACCACCCCGCCTGTGCCCGGCGGTTACGCCGCGAAGCCCCAGCCCTGCCCCTCCAGGAACAGCGTCCCCGTGTCGCGCTGGGGCTCGGCGAGGTGGTCCGTGGTCGTCACCTCGTCCTTGTCCTTCGGGGCGTCAGCGCTTGCGCAGGCGCAGCGACGTCCAGCTCGCGTCGGCCGTCCAGCCGCCGTCGACCGGCAGCGCGGCGCCGTTCACGAAACCGCTCCGTGCCGGGTCCGCCAGGAACGCCACCGCCTGGGCGATATCGTCCGGCGCGGCGAACCGCCCCATCGGTACCCGTTCCTCGATGTCCTCGTCCGTGTAGCCGCCGGACGCCTGGTCGGCGGCGTCCATCTCCGTCTTCACCCAGCCGGGGCAGACCGCGTTGACCCGTACTCCCCTGCCGCCCCACTCCCCCGCCAGCGTGCGCGTGAGGCCGATCAGGCCGTGCTTGCTCGCGTTGTACGCCGCGCGGTCGGAGACGCCGTGCAGTCCGGCGATCGACGCGATGTTGACGATCGAGCCGCCGCCCGCGTCGAGCATCAGCCGGCCCACCGCGCGGGACAGCAGGAACGGGCCGGTGAGATTGACGTCCAGGACGCGCCGCCACTGGTCGGCCGTGGTCTCCTCGGCCGGGACGAGCAGGGAGACACCCGCGTTGTTGACGAGCACGTCGGCATGGCCGAAGCGCTCGCGGACCTGGGCGGCGAGCCCGGTCACGTACGCCTCCGACGCGACGTCCCCGACCACGGCCACGGCGTCCGCCCCGGCCGCGCGGACGGCGGCGATGGTGTCCACCGGGTCCACGATGTCGGCCAGGACCAGTGCGTATCCCTCCGCTGCCAGGACCTCGGCCACCCGGCGGCCGATGCCCTGGGCCACACCCGTCACCACGGCCACGCCACGCGTGTCGCCACCTGCGAGTTCAGTCATCAGTAACGCTCCACCAGATGCTCGCGGCCCACCGGAGGCTCGTACGGCTCCGGCCAGAAGTCCGTGACCGCCGCTATCCGGCCCTCGGCGTCGCCCGTGAAGAAACTGACCGCGGACATCTCCTGCACCGTCTCCTCCCCGCCCACCGTGACACGCAGCCACGTCACCACCTGCCGGGTGTCCGGATCGGCCACGATCCGTTCCGTACGCACCCGCCAGTCCCCCGGATACTCCTGGTTGAAGCGCAGATACGTCCCCTTGCCGCGAATCCGCTCGCGCGTCTGCGGCAGGTCGTAGACGACATCGTCCGCGAGGGTGTCGGCGAACGTCGTCCAGTCGCGGGCGTCCGCGGCGGCCCAGTACGTCTCCACCGTTCTCCGAAGCTCGGTCATACCCAGAGTCTGCACCGCGCCACTGACAATCGGCCGTCGTCGAGAGCCCGCCCACGGCGCGAGCAATGACCGCACGGTCGTTCGGTTAGTACACTGGGCGTGTGACAGCCACAAGCACCGACGGACGCATCGCGCGCGGGAACCAGACCCGTCAACTGATCCTGAAGCACACCGTCCGGATCGCCTCGGTCGAAGGCCTCGGGGCCCTGTCGCTCGGCCGGCTGGCCGGGGAGCTGGAGCTGAGCAAGAGCGGGGTGTTCGCCCTGTTCGGCTCCAAGGAGGAGCTTCAGCTCGCCACCGTGCGCGCCGCCGCCAAGGTGTACGTCGACCATGTCGTCCGGCCCGTCCTGGACATGCCCGCCGGGCTCGCCCGGGTGCGGCGGCTGTGCGACGGGTGGCTCACCTACTCCGAGAGCCGGGTCTTTCCCGGCGGCTGCTTCTTCTACTCGGTCTCGGCCGAGTACGACGCACGCGAGGGCAAGGTCCACGACGCCGTGGCGCGGGCGCGCCTCGACTGGACCGCGTTCGTGGGGCAGAACATCGAGGACGCCAAACAGGCGGGCGAGGTTACGGCCGACACCGACGTCCCCCAGCTCACCTTCGAGATCGTGTCGCTCCTCGAAGGCGCCAACGCCGAGTCCGTCCTGCACGACGACTTCAGCTGCTACGCCAAGGCCGCCAAGGCCGTTCTCAACCGGCTGCGGGCAGTGGCGACGGATCCGGCCGGGCCGGCGCTCGCGCCGCCCACTCCCTGACCACGAAGTCCCTTACGGATGACACGACTTGCGGGTCACCGAGTATCCGCCGGTGGCCGAGCCCCCGCGTGACGACCAGCTCCGCCCGATCGCCCAACGTGTCGGCGAGGGCGCGCGAGTGGGCCGGATCGACCATGTCGTCGTCCTCGTCGTGGACGACCAGGACCGACAGCGGCCGCCCTACCTCCGCCACAGTGCGCGGGACCGCGAAACGCGACCAGATGTCCCCCTCGCCGGGGAACAACTCCCGTTCGATACGCCTGCGAAGCCCGGCGTTCAGCCGTGCCCGCAGCCCCAGCCGCGCGCAGAACCCGTCCACCAGATACCCGAAGTCGGGCACCCCGCTGATCGCCACAACACGCTCCGTCCGCAGGCCGCCGTCCCGGAGCGCGAGGAACGTCGCGGTGACCCCGAGGGAGTGCGCCACGACCACCTCGAACGGTCCGTGCTCGCCGTCCAGCGCCCAGGCGATGTCGCGCAGATCGACGATCGTCATGCTCTCGCCGGCGCCTTCGCCGTGGCCGGGCGCGTCGAAGGCGACCGGGCTGAGGCCGAGGTCCAGCAGTTCGGAGACCAGCGCGGCGAAGCGTGAGCCGCGCGACTCCCAGCCGTGCACCAGCAGCACCGGGCGTTCACCCGTCCCCCACCGGTAACTGACGGCCTTCTCCCCGCCGACGGCGACCTCTCCCACCTCGGCCCGCTCCATCACCGGGCGCTCGTCGGGCCGGAGGCGGCTGCGGCCGCGCGGCTTCCTGAAGAGGCGGAAGGCAGCCCGGCCGGCGAGGCCCGGTGACACGTAGGACGCGCTGTTCAGGGCCGTACGGACAGCTGTCGTCGTGAAGTCCATGCCACGTTCTCCTCAAGTCGGGTGCCGGGATATTAGCACGACCGTTCGGCTAGTTTTCTGTAGAAACTGAACGTACGGTCGTGCTAACGACTCGACGGAAGGCGGCAGGCACCCATGGGGCCCAATCAGGAGTTCAAGGACGAGCTGGACAGTCTCATCGACCACCAACTCCTTCCGGAGGAGCGCGACTTCAGCCGCGTGCCGCCTTCGGCCCAGCGCGGACGCCTGCGCGGACGCCAGCGCGGACGCCAGCGCGGACGCCTGCGTGGGCGTCTACGTGGGCGCCTGCGTGAACACCGGTGCACTACGGCCGGCCGTTCGACCTCGTACTGGCTCGGACGCCCTGAACGGCGGGTCCGCAAGCAGCAGAATGGGGCGCATGACTGAGAAGAACGATCACGAGCCGCACAACGCCTCGGCACCCGACTGGGAGAAGCGTTTCCGGGCGCCCCGCGTCTCGCTCCCCGACTGGGCCGAGGACGCCCCCGACCGTTCGCTGTTCGTGTCCAACGCGACGGGGACGTACGAGCTGTACGCGTGGGACCGCGCCACCGGCGCCCAGCGGCAGGCCACCGACCGCCCCAACGGCACCACGGACGGCGTGCTGACTCCCGACGGCCGGTGGATCTGGTGGTTCAGCGACACCGACGGCGACGAGTTCGGCGTCTGGAAGCGACAGCCGTTCGGTGGCGGCCCCGACGAGGACGCGGCGCCCGGCATCGAGCCGGCGTACCCCAGCGGGCTCGCCCTCGGTCGTGACGGGACGGCGGTCGTCGGCTGCTCCACCGACGAGGACGGCTCCACGATCCATGTCCTGCCGCCCGGCGGCACCCCCGTCGAGATCTACCGGCACCGCGAGTCGGCCGGCGTCGGCGACCTGTCGCACGACGGGACGCTCATCGCCGTCGAGCACACCGAGCACGGCGACGCGATGCACTCCGCGCTGCGCGTGGTCCGCCTCGACGGTACGACGGTCGCCGAGCTGGACGACACCAAGGGCGGCGCGCTCGAACTCGGCCTGTCCGTCCTCGGTTTCGCCCCGGTCGACGGCGACACCCGTCTCCTCGTCGGGCATCAGCGGCGCGGTCGCTGGGAGCCGATCGTGTGGGACGTGGCGACGGGCGAGGAGACCGATCTGGCGATCGAGCTGCCCGGAGACGTATCGGCCGAGTGGTATCCGGACGGGTCCGCGCTGCTGATCGTGCACAGCTTCGAGGCGCGCAGCGAACTGCGGCGCTACGACTTCGCGCGGCGCGAGCTGATCGAGGTCGAGACGCCCGCCGGGACGGTGTCCGGGGCGACGGCCAGGCCCGACGGCGCGGTGGAGTACCTGTGGTCGTCGGCGGCCCGCCCGCCGGTGGTGCGGTCCACGTCGGGCGAGGTCGTGCTGGACCCGCCGGGGGCGAAGGCGCCCGGGTCGGTGCCGGTGACGGACGTGTGGGTGGACGGGCCCGGCGGCCGTATCCACGCGCTGGTGCAGCGGCCCGCGGGCGAGGGTCCGTTCCCGACGGTCTTCGAGATCCACGGCGGGCCGACCGCGCACGACCGGGACTCCTTCGCGGCGGGGCCCGCGGCCTGGGTGGACCACGGTTACGCGGTCGTACGCGTCAACTACCGCGGCTCCACCGGCTACGGCCGCGAGTGGACCGACGCGCTCAAGCACCGCGTCGGCCTGATCGAGCTGGAGGACATCGCGGCCGTGCGCGAGTGGGCGGTGTCGTCGGGTCTCGCGGACCCGGCGAAGCTCGTGCTCTCCGGCGGCTCGTGGGGCGGCTATCTGACGCTGCTCGGCCTCGGCACCCAGCCGGACGCGTGGGCGGTGGGGCTGGCGGCCGTACCGGTGGCCGACTACGTCACCGCGTACCACGACGAGATGGAGGCCCTGAAGTCCATGGACCGCACGCTGCTCGGGGGTACGCCGGAGGAGGTCCCGGAGCGGTACGAGGCGTCGTCACCGCTGACGTACGTCGACGCGGTACGCGCGCCGGTCTACATCTCGGCCGGCCTGAACGACCCGCGCTGCCCCATCCAGCAGGTGGAGAACTACGTCGACCGCCTGTCGGCACGCGGCGCGCCGCACGAGGTGTACCGGTACGACGCGGGCCACGGCTCCCTGGTGGTCGAGGAGCGGATCAAGCAGGTCGCCCTGGAGCTGGACTTCGCGGAGCGGCACATTCGGTAGGCGTTCGCCTGGGCCCGTTCCCGGGTCCCCGATCGCCGGGCGGGCCGCGAATACCGCCCGTCCGGCGACGGAGGACCGGCGGAAGGCCGACGGAGGACCGACGGAGGACCGCAGAGGGGACACGGAGGCCGCGGAGGACCAACCCGCCCCACGGGTCCCCGGGCCCGCTGCGTACCGTAGAGGGGTGTACCGGTTCCTGCTGACGCCCCGGTGGTGGGGCATCAATGTCTTCGTGCTGCTGGCCATCCCCTTCTGCATCTTCATGGGGACCTGGCAGCTCGGCCGTTTCGAGGACCGCGTCGACTCGCATCGGAGCGCCGAGTCCGCGCCCGATCCGGGCAAGCGGGCCGCCGCGCCGCTCGCGGAGCTGCTGCCCGTCGACCAGGCGACCTCCGGTCGGCACGCCACGGCGAGTGGTACGTACGCGGACCAACTCGTCGTACCGAAGCGGGAGTTGGACGACAAGTCCGGCTCGTACATACTGGCGCTCCTGCGGACCGACAGTGGCCGGGCGCTGCCCGTCGTACGCGGCTGGCTGCCGGCCGGTGAGGCCGTACCCCCCGCCCCGAAGGGCGAGGTCACCGTGACCGGCGCGCTTCAGGCCCCGGAGAACGCGGGCACCGACGGCGCCGACTCCCGCGGCGGCCTGCCGAGCGGACAGGTCGGCATCATCAGCGGGGCGTCGCTGGTCAATCTCGTGCCCTACGAGGTGTACGACGCCTGGGTCACCCTCACCGAGCCCGAGGACGGGCTGACGCCCGTACCGGCGCGGGCGCCGCAGGGCAGTGGGCTGGATCTGAAGGCGTTCCAGAACCTCGGTTACACGGGCGAGTGGTTCGTCTTCGTCGCGTTCGTGCTCTTCATGTGGTTCCGGCTGTTCCGGCGCGAGACGGAAGCGGTCAAGGACCGCGCGCTGGGCCTGGAGACGGCCGCGTAGCACCGGCCGGCGCGGGAGTCCGGCGCGGGGAGTCCGGTGCGGGGACGGGGACTGCGGGGACCGGCACCGGGGCGCTTCACCGGATCGCATCACCTGGTCCCACCGCCCGGCCCGGTGGCCGGGCCGACCCGCACGTCGTCACGACGCTTCCAGCACGCCCGTCCGGTAGATCGTCCCCGCGCACGCGTTCTCGATCGTCGTCGTCGCCGCCGGTTCCGAGCCGGACTCCGGGGTGTGTACGACGTCGATGCTGCCGTCCTCGGGTCCCTCCTCGCTGCCGAGCTGCGGGGACGGCTGCTCGATCGGCGTCGATCCGGTGCCGTTCGTCGCGCCGCCCAGGTCGCCGTCCGAGGGCGAGGGGTTCGGTGACGGCTCCCCGGTCGGACAGGTGTCGGTCGGCACCCAGGCGAACATCACCTCGTACGCCCCCGAGGGCGGCAGCACCAGGCTGGTCGACTCCATCGACGGGTCGGGCAGACCGCTCGCGGGGTCGCCCGGGGTGTGGTCCACCACTTCGATCTTGCTCGGGTCGGCGGCGCCCGTCGTCAGGAAGCCGACGGAACCGTGGCCGCTGACCGAGCAGTCGGTGCCGGAGGCGTTGGAGATGCGGAACCGGCCGTACACCGTGCCGTCGGCCTGCGGTTCGCCCGCGTCCGCCGTCACATCGAGCTGGCTCGCGTCGCACGTGGCGGTGGAGCTGGTGAAGCTGCTCTCCGGATCGCCGCCGCCACCACCGGACGTACCGCCCGTGTTCCCACCGTCGCTCGTCTCGGGCTTGTCCTTGTCGCCCGAGCCGTCCTTCCCGCTGTCCGTCTTGTCCGACGGGTCGGTGCCGTCCTTCTCACTGTCTTTCGGGCCGCCGTCGGAGCCGGTGCCGCCCTGGACCTGCTCCCCGTGGCCCACGTTGAAAGACTTGTCGTCCGACGAGCTGCCGGTGTTCGCGACATGAACGAAGGCGGGCACCGCCGTACTGATCAGGAGCGCCGCCGCCGCGACACCCACGAAGGCCTGGCGCTTGCGCGCGCGCCTCGCGGGCACCGCCCTGCGCAGGTGGTCGAGGGCTCCGGCGGAGGGCTCGATCTCCTGGACGGCACCGTGCAGGAGCCGGCGCAGCGCCAGCTCGTCGTCGATCCCGCCGCCGTCTGCCCCACCGTCACCACTACTGCCACCGGCACTACCGCCGACACCGGCACCGGCACCGGCACCGCCGAAGAGCGCGGCGAGGGGCTGGGACTGAGTCACATCTGCTGGGGGGTGGGGGTCACTGTCGGCGGCGTCTTCCGCGCCCCGCGTGCCGTCGGCCACACTGTGGAGGTCTCCGCCCGGTTCTTCTTCCGGCCCGTTGTTCACAGTTCCATTTCCAGTCGACGTAGCTGTCGGACCGTCCGGCCCCTCCGGCCTTTCGTGGTCCTGGTCGTGCTCGTGCCCGCTCATGCCGTGGCCTCCATGGCGATACGCAGCGCCGCGATGCCCCGCGAGCCGTACGCCTTCACCGAGCCCAGGGATATGCCGAGCGTCTCGGAGACCTGCGCCTCCGTCATGTCGGCGAAGTAGCGCAGCACCAGCACCTCGCGCTGGCGGCGTTGCAGCCCGCGCATCGCCTTGATCAGCGCGTCGCGCTCCAGCAGGTCGTACGCGCCTTCCTCGGCACTCGCCATGTCGGGCATCGGCTTCGACAGCAGCTTGAGCCCGAGGATGCGGCGACGCAGCGCGGAACGCGACAGGTTGACGACGGTCTGGCGCAGATACGCCAGGGTCTTCTCCGGTTCACGTACCCGATTGCGCGCCGAGTGCACGCGGATGAACGCTTCCTGTACGACGTCCTCGCAGGAGGCCGTGTCGTCCAGAAGCAGTGCCGCGAGACCGAGCAGTGAGCGGTAGTGCTGTCGGTAGGTCTCGGTCAGGTGGTCGACGGTGGTACCTGTTGCCATCGCGTCGTCAGCGCCCTCGCGCCGGTCCGATATACCGGCCGGGCGCGCCGCTGGCATGGGAGCGATCACCGGCATACCACCGGGCCTGCGGGGTCGACGGGTCGGCCGCACCGAAGTGCCGCGAACCGGGACGACCGCTGTGAAATCGAGAACCTCTGCCACGCCTGTTGGACACGCTTCCCCCGCCCAGGGTTGTACGCGTTCGCCGCCGCATTTGACGATGCACCAATTGCCCTCATGCGTAACCGATCTCCCCCACATGCCCCATTTGCCCACGGCACCACACAGGGGCGACCGCATAGACGCTTCCGGCCAACCAGCGGTTGCAGAAAGTCGAAAGAGCATCGTCCGCCACCGGAACACCCCAGTTCAAGTGGTACAGACCAGCGATTTGCTCACAGGGCGTTCACAGATTCTACAAACCGTCCGGCGGCCGCCCCGGGCGGCTCCCCCTCTCCGGACCTCGTCGGACCTCGCCCGGACCTCGCCCGGACCTCGCCCGGACAACTCTCCCCAACCCCGGCTACGCCCGGGTGAATTCCCCGGCCACGGCCTCCGCGATCTGCGCGCTGTTGAGCGCCGCGCCCTTACGGAGGTTGTCCCCGCACACGAACAGCTCCAGCGCCCGCTCGTCGTCCAGCGACCGCCGTACCCGCCCCACCCACGTCGGGTCGGTCCCCACCACGTCCGCCGGCGTCGGGAAGTCGCCGGCCGCCGGATTGTCGAACAGCACCACACCCGGCGACGTCGCCAGGATCTCGTGCGCCCGGTCCACCGTCACCGGCCCCTCGAAGCGCGCGTGCACGGCGAGCGAGTGCGCGGTGATCACGGGGACGTGCACGCACGTCACGGCGACCTTCAGATCGGGCAGGTCGAGGATCTTCCGGGTCTCCTCGCGGATCGCCATCTCCTCCGACGACCAGCCGTCCTCCATGAGCGACCCGGCCCACGGCACGACGTTGAGCGCCAGCGGCCCGCCGAAGGGCCCGGTGATGTCGCCCACCGCACGCCGTACGTCCCCGGGGTTCGTCCCCAGCTCCGTACCGGCCACCACGGACATCTGCCTGCGCAGCGCCGAGATGCCGTCCTGTCCGGCGGCGCTGACCGCCTGGTAGGAGGAGACGACCAGCTCGCGCACCCCGAACTCGGCGTGCAGCGAGCCGACCGCGACGATCATCGAGAGCGTGGCGCAGCCCGGACTCGCGACGATGCCGCGCGGGCGGAGCCGTACGGCATGCGGATTCAGCTCGGGCACCACGAGCGGTACGTCGGGGTCCATCCGGAACGCGGCGGAGGCGTCGATCACGACGGCGCCCTGGGAGACCGCGATAGGTGCCCACTGGGCGGACACCGCGTCCGGTACGAGGAACAGCGCGACGTCCACGCCGGCGAGCGCGGCCTCGCTGAGCGCCACGACCTCGGTCTCCTCGCCCCGTACGGCCAGCTTGCGGCCGGCCGCGCGGGGTGAGGCGAGAAGGCGGATCTCGCCCCAGACGTCGGCGTGCTGCGACAGGATCTGGAGCATGACGGCGCCGACGCCCCCGGTCGCGCCTACGACCGCGAGCGTCGGCCGGCCGTTCATCGGCCCGCGCTTCCGCGACTTCTGATCATCGTCCGGTGCCTCCGTAGACCACGGCCTCGTCGGATTCGGTGTCGAGGCCGAAGGCGGTGTGCACGGCGCGCACGGCCTCGTTCACATCGTCGGCGCGGGTGACGACCGAGATCCGGATCTCGGAGGTCGAGATCAGCTCGATGTTCACGTTCGCCTCGGACAGCGCCTCGAAGAAGGCGGCCGTGACGCCCGGGTTCGTCTTCATACCGGCGCCGACGAGCGAGATCTTGCCGATCTGGTCGTCGTAGCGCAGCGAGTCGAAGCCGATCGTGCCCTTCGCCCTCTCCAGGGCGTCGATGGCCTTGCGGCCCTCGGTCTTGGGGAGGGTGAAGGAGATGTCGGTCAGCCCGGTGGACGCGGCGGACACGTTCTGGACCACCATGTCGATGTTGATCTCCGCGTTCGCGATCGCGCGGAAGATCCCGGCGGCCTCGCCCGGCTTGTCGGGAACGCCGACGACGGTGATCTTGGCCTCGGAGACGTCGTGGGCGACTCCGGAGATGATGGCGTGCTCCACCTGCTGGTCCCCTTGCGGCTCGTTGCTGACCCAGGTGCCGCGCAGTCCGGAGAAGGACGAGCGGACGTGGATCGGGATGTTGTATCGGCGTGCGTACTCGACGCAGCGGTGCAGCAGCACCTTGGAGCCGGACGCGGCCAACTCCAGCATGTCCTCGATGGAGATCCAGTCGATCTTCCGGGCCTTCGGGACGACGCGGGGGTCGGCGGTGAACACACCGTCGACGTCCGTGTAGATCTCACAGACCTCGGCGTCGAGCGCGGCGGCGAGGGCGACGGCGGTGGTGTCGGAGCCGCCCCTGCCGAGCGTGGTGATGTCCTTCTTGTCCTGCGAGACACCCTGGAATCCGGCGACGATGGCGATGTTGCCCTCGTCCAGCGCCGTACGGATGCGGCCGGGCGTGACATCGATGATGCGCGCCTTGTTGTGGACCGAGTCGGTGATGACACCGGCCTGGCTGCCGGTGAACGACTGGGCCTCGTGGCCCAGGCTTTTGATCGCCATGGCCAGCAGCGCCATGGAGATGCGCTCTCCCGAGGTCAACAGCATGTCCAGTTCCCGACCCGCGGGGATCGGGGACACCTGCTCGGCGAGATCGGTCAGCTCGTCCGTCGTGTCGCCCATCGCGGATACCACGACGACCACTTGGTGGCCGTTCTTCTTGGCATCGACGATTCGCTTGGCAACGCGCTTGATGCCTTCGGCATCGGCAACGGAGGAGCCTCCGTACTTCTGCACGACAAGGCCCACGTGCGCTCCTCGATCAGTCATGCCGCAGTCGTTCATCACTGCGGTCGGCTCAGTCTAACGAGCAGCCGCATTCCGCTTGAGGTATATCGCATCGTGAGATGTCCCGCTCACGCCTTGATCACCCAAGAAGGTCGTCCGAGGTCACCCAGGAAGGCGGGGCGGCTGCCCGGTGGACATCCATGCCCGGTCTGACGCGGACCACGCGGAACGTGGGCCGGGTCACACGCGCGAACCGGGCCAGTCAGCCGCGCCGACCACGCCGAGCACGCAGACCACGCCTCATCATCGGCCCAGACCCGGGATCCTCCAGAGCGACCCGCCGCCTCCCCCGAGGTCGGTGGCGTAGGCGTCGCCCCGCTCGTCCATCGTGAAGCCGACGGAGTTCAGGCCCCGGATGTCGGCGAAGTGGACCTTGCGGCCGGTGGCCGGGTCCAGGCGGGTGACCTGGTCCGCCACGGCGAAGTACACCTGACCGTCGGGGCCGACGGAAATGGACGTGGGCTCGTACGTCTCCGAGGCCAGGGTCTCGGTGGCGCCCGTGGCCAGCTTCGTACGGAGGACGCGCCCGGCCATCATGTCGGCGGTGTACGCGTTGCCCTTGCCGTCGAGCGCGATGCCCTGCGACAGGCCGAGGCCGTCGGCGACGACGCGGGGGTCGCGGCCGTCCCGTACCTCCACCAACCGCCCGTCCCCGCCGGTGACATAGGTGCTGCCGACGGCGGCGTCGTGGACGACGGCCTGGAGCGCGCCGAGCCCGGAGGCCAGGACCTGCCGGGCGCCGGTGGCGAGATCCACGCGCTGGAGACTGCCGCCGAAGTCGACGACGTACGCGCTGCCGCCGTGGACGTCGATGCCACGGAGATTGCCGAGCCCGCGCGCGACGACGGCGGAGGCGCCGGAGGCGAGGTCCACCTTGCGCAGGTCGCCGTTCTGGTACGTGACATAGGCGCTGCCCTGCCCGTCGGGCGCGACCCTGAGGGGTTCGCCGAGACCGCTCGCGAGGCGGACGCAGGCGGTGGACGGGCAGGCGATGGTGGTGACGGCGGGGGCGGGCGGCGCGACGGGGGCGGCGCTCGCCGGGATGCCGCCGGCCGCGACGAGGCCGCCTGCGGCGAGGGTTCCGGCAACGACGCACTGGATGATCTTCCCGATCACGGAACCTCCGTAAGAACGCCGGTGTATATGGAGGTATACGGCGGAAGGGGGACGTCCGTTCAGATCCAGATGTCGGTCGACACATCCGTCAGCTCATCGGCGATGGCCTCGTCGATCTGGCGTCGGGTCTGCGCGGCCACGCGCGGGTTGGTGGCCGCGTAGTGCGTGTACGCGTTCAGCCCGGTCGCCAGCGCGAACCCCCGCCCCCGCGCCCACGTGGCGTCGTCCACGCCGAGCGCCGCGCGGAAGACGGGTCTGGTCGCGGCGGAGAGGGTGGTCCAGGCGACCATCAGGTCGCAGGCGGGGTCGCCCACGCCGAGCCCGCCGAAGTCGATGACGGCGCTCGGATGCCCGTCGACGGTCAGCAGATTGCCGGTGTGGAAGTCACCGTGGAACCAGACGGGCGCCGCGTCCCACGCCGGAGCCGCCAGCGCGGCGTCCCACACGCGCGTCATGGCGTCGGTGAAGACGCCACCGGTGCGGGCCTTGATGGCGGTACGGGTCGCGTCGTCGCGCTCCACGAGCGACCAGCGGCTCAGGCCGTGGTCCTCGTCGGCCACGGTCGGCACTCGCTGAAGTGCCTTGAGGAACCTCCCGAGTTCGGCGGCGGCCCCCGCCGGATCGGCGAACCCGTCCGCCGTCGCGACGTCCCCCTCCAGCCACCGTGCGACGGACCAGTGATACGGATACCCGAACCCCGGCACCCCGAGCCCGAGCGGCACGGGCGTGGCCAACGGCAGCTCGGGCGCGAGCCGGGGCAGCCACGCGTGCTCCTTGCGCGCCTGCCCTGCGGCCCAGTCACCTCTCGGCAGCCGTACGGCCATGTCGTCACCGAGCAGGAAGATCACGTGATCGGACCCCCCGTCGGCGAGCCGCGCGAGCCCGAGCCCGCTCCACTGCGGAAATTGGGCCGCCAACAGCCTTCGTACGAGGTCGACTTCGATCTCGGGCACGCGTGCTCCCCCTCAGTCGGTCCGGGTGGTCCGTCCGGGTCGTCCGTTCAGTCCGTCCGGTCGATCAGTTCTGCCGATTCTGCCTCTGCGTGATGTTGACCATCCACGTGGTCCCGAACCGGTCCACGAGCGCGCCCGCCTCGTCACCCCACGCCTGCTTCTCCAGAGGCATGGTCACGGTGCCTCCGACGGACAACTTCTCGAAGTGGCCGCGCAGTTCGCCGTCGTCGCCGCCGAGGGAGACCGCGACATTGCTGCCCGGGTGGTACGGCACCCCCTCCGGCACGTCCCAGGCCATCAGCGTGTAGCCGCCCGGGGTGTCGAGCCGGGCGTGCACGATCTTGGCGGCGTCGGGCGCGTCGGGCGCGTCGGGCGCGTCGGGCGCCGCCGGGGGGCCGAAGTCCGCGGCCGTGCCCAGCTCCAGCTCGCCGTCGAACACCTCGTGGTAGAACTCCATCGCCTGCCGCGCGTTCCCGTTGAAAGCGATGTACGGGTTGAGTTGGGACCCCATCTGATGCTCCTTCGTGTGGGCGAGTTACGACTCCCGAGGAGCCTCCCAACGAATCACGACACCCCATGTCACGTATTCCTCTACGGTCTTCGTATGCGCGCCGATCGGCTGGTCTCACTGGTCCTGCTGCTGCGCCAGCGCGGTCGGCTGACGGCGGACACGCTGGCCCGCGAGCTGGAGGTGTCCACCCGCACCGTGCTGCGGGACATCGAGGCGCTGTCCGCGTCCGGCGTCCCGGTGTACGCCGAACGCGGCCGGCACGGCGGATTCGCGCTGCTGCCCGGTTTCCGGACCGAGCTGACCGGACTGAACCACGACGAGGCCCTTGCCCTGCTGGTCGCCGGATCGCGGCGCGGCGCGCAGGCGTTCGGCCTCGGCCCGGCGCTCGCCTCGGCCATGCTCAAGGTGGTCGACGCGCTGCCCGAAAGCCATCGGGACACCGCGGCCGGCGTGGCCGAGCGACTGCTCATCGACCCGGAGACCGACCTCCTCTCACGTCGGCTGGACGCCGAGGAGGTGCCTGGCCCCATAGCCGCCGAGGTCCGGCGCGCGGTGTTCGCCGGGCACAAGCTGCGCATCCACTACGCGGCGGTGGACCAGACCCCGAAGTGGCGCACGGTGGACCCGATCGGCCTGGTCACCGTACGCGACCAGGGCTACCTGCTGGCCACGCGATCCGGCGCGGACCGCACCTACCGGCTGTCCCGGATCCTGGACGCCGAGGAACTCCCCGACCCCGCGCAGCGACCGGACCGGGTCGATCTGGACCGGGCCTGGCAGGAACGCGGCACACGGTTCCGGACCGGCGGCGACCGCCAAGTCACCGCGCTGGTACGGGTGGACCCGGCCCGGCGGGAGGACCTGGTGGGCACCGCGCTGGCCGTCCTCACCGAGCAGACCGACGCGGACGGCCTGCTGCGGCTGGAGGTGACCTTCCAGGACGCGGGCCACGCCGAATGGGCGCTGTGGCAGCTCGCCATGAACGCGGAAGCCCTGTCCCCGCAGTGGCTCCGCACGGCCCTGCACGACCGCGCCACCGCCGTCGCCACCCGCTACGCGCCGCCGTAGTTCACCCGCTAGGGACCCCAGTACGCGGCCCGTACCTCCCCCTCCGCGAAGTCCCGGCGTGGCAGACGCAGGCCGAGGGACTGCTCCAAGGCGTGGAAGTACAGCTCGAACGTGTTGGTCAGTTCGGGGTGGTCCAACTCGGCACGGCGCACGGCCCTGTTGAGGAAGTCCAACTCACCGCCCCGCAGATAGGGGGCGCTGCCGCGCTCGTACCAGATCAGCTCCAGCACGCCCCAGTCGTCATCGACGCGGCGTCCGTCCCGTATGTAGTCGAAGGTGTAGATGGCCTTCGCGGAGGTGGCGGTGAGCCACACGCTCTCCTTGATCCCGAGCGCCGCGTACGCCTCCTTGTCGGCGAAGGACCCCGGCGGCGTGGCGTGGTGGAGCAGGAACGTCCACCCGCCCGCCTGCCCGAAACAGCAGCTCTCCCACTGGCGGTCCCAGTGGGCCCGGCCGCCGTCCACGGCCCGCAGGTCCCTCAGGCGCGTACCGGCCGCGACCTGCGCGGGGTCGGCCCCGTACAGCAGGGCCAGCCGCTCGGCGTCGACCGTGCGGCCGGGCGCCGCGCGGAAGAAGGCAAGCGTCGTGTACGGGTCCTGCTCACGCCAGGACCCGGCTATCCAGGCGAGCCCATCGAGCGGGTCGCGCCCGCACGCCTCGACCGGCCCCGTGTCGTCCAGTCCGCCACCGAGGAACCGTCTGCCCCACGCCGGATCGATCCGGCCCAGCATGTCGGCCACCTCCTGGAGGCTGCCGCCGCGCCGGCGCATCGCGGCCTCGGCGATCAGGTAAAGCGCCTGTTCGAGGTCGCGGGTGGCGAAGACCTCCCGGTAGGGACCGTGACGGCCGCGCACCGTGCCGTCCTCGTCCAGCAGCAGGCACAGGCCGCCGTCCTCCCCCTCCCCCGCCTCCTCGGCGCGCTCGGCGCACTCCTCCAGCTCGTCGTCCGAGAGCGCCACGGGCGGCAGCGCGACCTCGTCGAGCAGGGCGTGTCGCGCGGCCGTCCGCTGCCAGGCCTCCGAGAGCGTCCGCTTGGTGATCTCCATGGCGTCAATATAAAAGCGGGCACTGACAACCGGCCGACCCCATCGGCCCCTACGCCCTGGGGACCATCCACGGCCGTCACATCACCCCCAAGACGGAGGGGAGTTGGGGCCGCGCGGCCGATGTTCCCGACGTACGCCACCTGAATCATCGTTCCTGTCCGAACACGCGACCGGAAGGAACGAATACGTGCGTAGACGATGGCGACGATGGCTCGGACCCCTGTTGGCCGTCAGTGTCACGGCAACGCTGGCTCCCGCGCTCGCCACCTCGACGGCCACCGCCGCTCCGGCCGCCACCCCGTCGACCGCCAAGGGCTCTCTGGACCGGTACGTGAAGCAGAAGCCGCAGTGGAAGCGGTGCGACGCGGCCACTCCGGCGGAGTTCGAGTGCGCCACGATCAAGGTCCCGCTGGACTACCGGGTTCCCGGGGGCAAGCGGCTCGACCTGGCCATATCCCGGATCAGGAGCACCGCGCCCGACAAGCGGCGCGGTGTCCTGTTCTCCAACCCCGGTGGCCCCGGAGGGCAGGGGCTCTACATGCCGCTGGGGATGCGGGAGAGCCTCCCCGAGTCCGCACAGCAGAAGTACGACCTCATCGGCTTCGACCCGCGCGGGGTGGGAGAGAGCAGCCCGGTCTCCTGCGGTCTGAAGCCGGAGGAGGAGAACTGGCTGCGGCCTTACAAGGAGGAGACGTTCGACAAGGACGTCGCCTGGGCGCGCGACGTCGCGAACAAGTGCGAGGAGAAGGCGGGCGACACGCTCCCGTACATCACCACGCGCAACACCGTGCGCGACATGGATCTGCTCCGGGCGGTCCTCGGTGAGAAGAAGATCTCGTACGTGGGTTACTCGTACGGCACCTACCTGGGCGCCGTCTACACCCAGCTCTTCCCGGGCCGGGCCGACCGGTTCGTGCTGGACAGCGCGGTCGATCCGGCGCGCGCCTGGCGGGGGATGATCCAGTGGTGGGCGGAGGGCGCGGAGCCCGCGTTCGACCGGTGGACCGAGTGGGCCGCCGAACGTTCGGAGACGTACGGCCTCGGTGACACCCCGAAGAAGGTCGACCGGACCTTCTGGGACCTGGTCGCGCAGGCCGACGAGAAGCCCATCGAGCTGGACGGGTACCCGAACACCGGGGATGACATCCGGAGCGGGATGCGCGGGGCGGTCTTCACCCCGAAGTACGCCGCCGAGGGAGTCGTGGAGCTGAAGAAGGCCGCGGCCGGACAGCCCGCCTCCGCGAAGAAGCTCGCGGCGTTCACCGGTGGCACCACGGGTGCCACGGGTGCCACGGGCGCCACGGGCGCTGCCGCTGCCGCCGAGGTGCCGTCCGACAACATGACGGCGAGCTTCCTGGCCGTGGTCTGCGGCGACAACTCGGCCGCGTGGTCGAGGGATCCCGAGAGCTATCGGCGGGACGCCATCGAGGACAAGGGCCGTTACCCGCTCTACGGTGACTTCGCGTCCAGCATCAAGCCCTGCGCGTTCTGGGACAGATCCAAGGAACCGGCGACCGAGGTGAACAACAAGGTCGGCTCCCTGATCGTCCAGAACGAGTGGGACTCGCAGACCCCGCTGCCCAGCGGCCAGGCCCTGCACGCCGACCTGAAGGGCTCGAAGATGCTCACCGTCCTCGGCGGCGAGGGCCACGGCGTCTACCCGAACGGCAACGCGTGCACGGACGGCACGGTCACCGACTACCTGCTCACCGGCAAGCTCCCGGCGAAGGACGTGACCTGCCAGGCGACACCCGCCTCGAACGCGGAGGCACGGAAGAACCAGAAGCGGAGCGGCGTGCTCCCCGGCTCTCCGCTCGCGGAACGCGCCCCGGACCGCTTCTGAGCCCGGCCGCACCGCCCCGTTGAGGACGGGGGCGGGACCTCCCGGCGGGGTCCCGCCCCCCTGGCGCGTCTGAGTAGCCGGGCTCATGCGACGGGCGCCCGGGCCCGCTTTGATCGACACCATGAACGCCGCCGACCCGACCGCAGCGCAGGCCACCCGTCGACTCCGCAAGTGGGCCACCGTCTCTGCCTTGTTGCTGGTGCCCGCGACGATTCTGGCGGGAATCCTCGCCCTCACCGGCGAGCGCGCCGGCAGATGCCTCACGTACGGCGGCTGCGACAGCAACCCCGGCTGGCTGTACCAGGGCAGCCTCCTGGTCGCCGGCATCGCCTGGGTGACCGTCCTCTGCGTCCCGCGCAAGACTGTGGGCGGGACCGCGTACGTGGTCCAACTGGCCGCGCAGGGAACGTTCCTGATGGCGGTCGTCACGACCTACCCGTAGCGGCGGCGTACCGGAGGAAGCGCCGTACCCCCTCAGCTCTGGTCCGCCACCACCTTTGAGCCGGTCGTGTGGTCGGCGCGGCCGGTCGGCCGTCCTGCCGTGTTGCGGCACAGGCGAGTGAGCGGTGGTGAACGACTTTGGGGGGATGACAAGCACTGACACCCCTCCTCCCTTCGGCGGGCGCCTGCTCATCGGTGCCACCGGCTCCGCCGCCGTCGCCATGCTTCCGATGTACATCAGCGCTCTGCGCGGCGCGTTCACCGGGACCGTCACCGTCGTGATGACGCATACGGCGGGCATCTTCCTTCCCCCGCACACCGTCGGGTTGTTCGCGGACCGGGTGGTGACGGGGACGACCCCGGACGACTGGGCCCGGGAGAACCACGAGACCCTTGCCGCGGAACACGACATGATGGCCGTCCTGCCGGCCACCGCGAACATGCTGTCCGTCACCGCGACGGGCGCCGTACCGAACATGCTGTCCGCGACGATCACGGCCGCGGACTTCCCCGTGGTGTTCTTCCCGGTGATGGCCGGTGAGATGTGGCGGAAGCCCGCCGTTCAGCGCAACGTCGAGCAGGTGCGCCAGGACGGGTACCACGTCGTCGATCCGCCGTGGGGGCAGCGTTACGACGTCGGGCTCGGCGGGTTCGTCGAGACTCCCATGCCTCCGGCGCCTCCCCAGTTCGTCGAGGTCATCAGGGAGTTCATGCCGCAGCGCTGAACGCCCCCGCGGAAACGGCCGGTTGAGCGTCAGTCGGCGGGCAGGCCGAACCAGCGGAGGAGTACGGGGCGTGCGTCGTCGGGGGCGTCCTCCGGGCCGTGGGCGTAGCGCGCGAGCAGGGTCAGGTAGTCGTCGTGGAACGCGCCCAGCTCAGCCTTCGTGAGGTGGGTGAGGCTGCGTGAGCCCCGCATCCAGCCTTCGGACTCCGCCTGGCCGGCGGTGAACTGCCGCGCGAGCTCGACGTCCTCCTCCATCCTCATCCGGTCCAGCTCGACCGACATGGCGCGCTCGGCCTCCGTCAGCTCACCCTGCGGCGGTCTGCGGATGTCGAGGCCGCGCACCCCGCGCCACCAGCGCTCACGCCCGGTGGAGCGCTCGGGGATGTCCTCGACGAGGCCGCTGCCCTCCAGCACGCGCAGGTGGTAGCTGAGCGTCCCGGTGTTCTCGTCGAGGGCGGCGGCCAGGGTGGTCGAGGTGGCCGGGCCCGCCGTGCCGAGGTGGCGCAGGATGCGCAGGCGCAGGGGGTGGGAGAGGGCCTTGAGCACCTTGGGGCTGTCGACCGTGTGCCGCTCCGCGTCTTCCGCTCCCTGCTCGTTCGCTCTCCGCTCGTTCGTCATGGCAGCAGTCTATCCGAATCGCAGAATTTTCTCTGCAGAACTTCCTATGCAGAGAAAATTCTGCAATGCTGTGACGTATGACGCCGAACCGAGTGACCTTGAACCGCACCGTCCGCCGCTTCGCAAGTGCCGCCGCGGGGGCCCTGCTTGCCGGACTCGCGCTGGGTGCCGCACCCGCGCAGGGAGCCGAACGGGCGGCGGATCCGCCGGTGTTCGACTTCTCCGCCTGCCCGACCGCCGAGGAACTGCCCGCGGGCGCGGACCCCGGGACCTGGCGCTGCGAGGTCATGCACGCCACGGGGCATCTGCGCATGGGTGACGTCGACGAACCGCTCACCAAGCCGATGAAGATCACCTTCGCCGAAGGCCGGGTGAACGGTGAATTCCGGCAGGTCTTCGGGGAGATGACCGCCGCACCCATCCGGGTGGGACGCACTCCGTTGACCCTGACTCCGCAGTACGGCGGCTACTCGGACTTCCTGTCCGACGACACCCGGCGCGGCGAGTTCGACATCAAGTTCGCCATCGGCTCGGCGTACGGGCCGCCGGCCCGGCCGTCGTCGGGCTGCTCGGTGGGCAGCGACAAGGACGCGGTCCACCTGGTGCTCAAGGACACCGATCCCACCCGGGTGATATCCGAGGACCCACTGGTCGTCGCCTTCGGCGCCCAGGACACGGCCTTCGCCGCCCCGGCCACGCGGGGCTGCGGCCCCCTGAGCCGCGTGCTCGACCGGGCCCTGGGGCTGCCGTCCGCGGCGGGGGCGAACGCCTTCGACATGGATGTCACGGTGGGCATCCGGCCTTACCGGTGACCGGTGAGCCCGTCGATGAACTCCCGCGCGGACACGATCAGTTGAGCGTTGTCCGAGGCGACGCCCCAGTCGAGCGGGGATGGTCGGCGCGGGTCCGGGCGCCGTTCGGGCAGGCCTGAAGGATGCGGTGCCCCTACGCCGGGTCCGCCACCGGTCGCATGCCCAGCGTGCCCAGTTCCTCCGCCATCACCTTGCCCGCCTCCTCCGCCAGCGCGTCCTCGCCCAGGTCCTGGTCCGTGTCCAGGCCGTCGAGCTCGGGGAGGGGCTGGTCGAGGCGGACGTGGGCCACCAGGGACTGGAGGGCGCGGAGTGCGGCCGAGGCCGTGGAGCCCCAGTTGGAGAAGTACGAGAACTGCCACCACCACAGCGCCTCGGTCGTCCGGCCCGCGCGGTAGTGCGCCATGCCGTGGCGCAGGTCGGCGACGATGTCGGCCAGGTCGTCCGAGATACGGCACGGAACCGGCGCCTTGCGGGGCTCGTACGGGTCGAAGACCTCCGAGTACACGTCGATCGGCTCAAGGATCACCGCGAAGCGCTCGCGCAGGTCGTCGACGTCCGGCTCCGGGCCCAGGTCCGGCTCGTACCGCTCGTCGGGAAGGATGTCCTCGTGCGCGCCCAGCCGGCCGCCGGCCAGGAGCAGTTGGGAGACCTCCAGGAGCAGGAAAGGCACGGCGCTGTCGGGCTCGTCGCCCTTCGCGACCTCCGTGACCGCGACGATGAAACTCTCGACCTGATCGGCGATCTGGACCGCGAAGTCGTCCGGGTCCTGCGTGGTGGAGTGCAGCGTGGCGTCAGACATCGAGAAGTCGTCTCCCCTCGAAGGCACGCCCCAGCGTGACCTCGTCGGCGTATTCCAGGTCGCCCCCCACGGGGAGACCGCTGGCAAGGCGCGTGACGCGCAGGCCCATCGGTTTGATCATGCGGGCGAGATACGTGGCCGTGGCCTCGCCCTCCAGGTTGGGATCGGTCGCCAGGATCAGCTCGGTGACCGTACCGTCGGCGAGACGGGTCAGCAGCTCACGGATCCGCAGGTCGTCGGGGCCCACGCCCTCGATGGGGCTGATCGCGCCGCCGAGCACGTGGTACTTGCCGCGGAACTCGCGGGTGCGCTCGATGGCGACGACGTCCTTGGGCTCCTCGACGACACAGATGACCGTCAGATCGCGGCGCGCGTCGCGGCAGATGCCGCACCGCTCCTCCTGCGCCACGTTGCCGCACACCGCGCAGAAGCGGACCTTGTCCTTCACTTCGAGCAGGGTGTGCGCGAGGCGGCGGACGTCGGTCGGTTCGGCCTGGAGGATGTGGAAGGCGATCCGCTGCGCGCTCTTGGGACCGACGCCGGGCAGTCTGCCCAGTTCGTCGATGAGGTCCTGGACCACGCCTTCGTACAACGGATTGCCTTTCCTGGAGCGGTAGTTCGGGTCGCTGTGTCGCTGGTCGGCTCGTCGGCTGTTCGTACGGTAGTTGCTGCGGCGCCCCGCTAGAAGGGCAGGCCCGGCATTCCGCCGAGACCCTGGGCCAGCGGGCCCAGCTTCTCCTGCTGCAACTGCTGCGCGTTCTCGTTCGCCGCGTGGACCGCGGCGATCACGAGATCCGCCAGCGTCTCCGTGTCTTCGGGATCGACCGCCTTGGGGTCGATGACGAGGCCGCGCAGCTCCCCGGAGCCGTTGACGGTCGCCTTCACGAGACCGCCGCCCGACTGGCCGTCGACCTCGGTCGCGGCCAGTTCCTCCTGGGCCGCCGCGAGGTCCTGCTGCATCTTCTGGGCCTGCTGGAGGATCTCCTGCATGTTGGGCTGGCCACCACCGGGAATCACGGTCACTCCTGGCAAATCGACGTCGGATGTTCGGCAGGTCGAGCCTACGTGGTCACCACGCAGGCCGTCCTACCCCACAGGAACGAACTCTTTCGAGTGAGAGTGCCCGGCTCCTCTACCTGATCACGGCCCCCACGCGGGGGAAGCGCCCGGATTTCGGGCGCGGGGCCCACCATTCGGCGGTAGGAAGTGCGGTACGCGTTCGTATCCACGTAGCCGCGCATCCGTTCCGTTCCACGTTTCCATCTTCCACTCAGCCACGCCGTTACGCAGAGGAGCCCCGGTGAGCCAGCCGGACATGCAGCCCGGGGGGCCGGCCCGGGACGAGGGGGCGCGGGGTGCGCCGGGGAGTGTGAATGGGAGCGGGAGCGGGGGTGCTGCGGGGCCGGGGGCCGCGCCGTGGGGGGCCGTCTCCGGGGCCTTTCCCGGAGCCTTCCCCGTCGGGGACTGGAGCGAGCCCACGCGGCGGCTCGACGAGCTGTACCGGTGGGCGGAGGCGGGTGCGCTGCGTACGGTCGCCCGCTACCGCGCGGAGCGCGTACGCAAGCGCCGCTGCGCGCGGGCCCTGCGGGCCGCGACGGCGCTCGGCGTGGTCGCGGGCGCGTCGCTGCCGCTGCTGGACCTGACGGGCGTGCTGGGCGGGACGGCGACCGGCTGGGGGTATCTGTCGCTGCTGCTGGCCGCGGCCTGTCTGGGCTGCGACCGGTATTTCGGGCTGACGTCCGGCTGGATGCGGAACGTCGCGACGGCGCAGGCGGTGGAGCGGCGGCTGCAGGCGCTCCAGTACGACTGGGCGTCGGAGTGCGTACGGGAGGTGCTCGGCCCGACGGACGGCACGGCGAGCGAGGCGGCGGAGCGGTGCCTGGGGCTGCTGCGGAGGTTCTCGGAGGACGTCACGGAGCTGGTGCGGGCGGAGACGGCGGACTGGATGGTGGAGTACCGGGCCGGGCCCGCGCCGCTGGTGACGCAGTCGCTGGCGATGGGGGGTGCGGGGCGGGCGGAGGCCGGCGGGCTGCACCCGGGGCGCTTCCCGCTGCCGCCGGGGACGCGGCCGAACATGCCACGTCAGCGACCGCCGGATGTGCGGTAGGCGCACCTTTCCCCAATCCCGCCCCTTCCCGAAACCGGGGCAGGCCCCGGACCCCGGTCCGGTCCGGTAGGCGACGGCGCCGTGCCGGGTCCGCCCGGCGGTCGGTTCGTCCTCAATCGCCGGACGGGCTCAATGAGCCCG